>NZ_JARVRT010000021.1:0-159274 GCF_030209605.1 Luteibacter sp. ME-Dv--P-043b | reverse complement strand
GAGCGAGTTCGGCCGCTTGCGGCCGCTGCTCGAGCGCAGAGGGTGACCGCCCGACACCTCCTCCCCGGTAACGCGCGAAGAACCTTTTTTATGGCTTCGATGTCATCGGCGGTTGCTCGACCTTGGCCGGCGCATCGCCCTGCGTGCAAACGTGGGCCTGCATGGGCCCCTCGATCATGGCAGTAGCGCCGAAACGGACGCGGACACGCGCCGAGGTGAAGCAGCGGCTCCGATCGTAAACCTCACCACTTATCCAGCGCAGGGTGGTCACCGCCTCTGCGCCTGGCGCAACCCGCACCGGCAACACGATGGGACCGGGATGCATGCCGGGAGGTGCGTTGCGTAGGGTCGGTTGCTCGGCGCCCGAGGCATCCAGGAACACGACGGTCGGCAGGCCGGGAAGCAGGCAAGGCGTGTGGCCCGTGTTGCGCACGATCAGCCGCGTGCCGCCGTGTGACATACCGTTGAATTCGCCGTCGCCCGCGTCGGTGCGCACGGCGAGGTCTTCGGCGTGGCAGGCGGTGGGTGGAGGGGCAGAAGCGCCGGTGGCGGCGAGTCCCTTGGTAGCGATGAGCGTAGCGAGTGCGAGGGAAGCGATCATGACGGGTCTCCTTGATGCCTCGTTTCTAGAGGCTACCGGTTGAACGGACGTGCAACAGGGCGGAGGCACCTTCCCCAACAAGCATCTTTCCATCGAGATATAAAGATATATACAATGGCAGCGACCCTCCTGGATGCCGACCATGCCTGCGATCAGCTTCGAATTCTTCCCGCCCAAGACCGAAGAGCAGCGCGTCCAGCTCGATGCCGCGGTGAGCCGACTGAAGAAGAGCGAGCCGGACTACGTCTCGGTGACCTTCGGTGCCGGCGGCTCGACCCTCAGCTACACGGATAAGACCGTGAAACAGCTGCGCCAGGAGCACGGGCTGTCGGTGGCCCCGCACCTGTCTTGCATGGGCGGCACGCGAGCCGAGATTGGCGAACTGCTCGACACGTACAAGGCCTCGGGCTGCCGGCGCATCGTCGCCCTGCGCGGCGACCTTCCCTCAGGCATGGCCACGCCAGGCGATTTCCGCTACGCGGCGGAGCTGGTCGCCTTCATCCGCGAGCACAGCGGCGATCACTTCCACATCGAGGTGGCGGCCTATCCCGAGACGCACCCGCAGGCGGAGAATGCCCTGGCCGACCTGCGCCATTTCCGGAACAAGGTGGACGCGGGCGCGGATGGCGCGATCACCCAGTATTTCTTCAATGCCGACGCATACTTCCGCTTCGTGGAAGACGTGACCCGCCTCGGCGTGAGTATCCCCATCGTGCCCGGCATCATGCCGATCGCCAATTTCAGCCAGCTGCGCCGTTTTTCGGAGCAGTGCGGCGCGGAGATTCCGCGGTGGATCGTCAAGCGCATGCAGGCCCATGGCGACGACGCGGCAGCGGTACGTGAACTGGCGGCAGACGTGGTCGCCGAACTGTGCCGCCGATTGATCGACGGCGGCGCACCGGGCCTGCACTTCTACACGATCAATCGCGCACGCGCGACGACGGCGGTGCTCGACCGGTTATAGAGGCGTCGTCTTCTATACTTCGGCCCGTTCACCGACCCACCAGGAATTCCTGCATGCGTGCCTGCGTCATGTTCGCCACCGAGGCCTATGCGCTGCCGATCCTGCGCCCCCTGGCAGCGGCTGCCATGGCGCGGGGTATCGCGGTGCGCTGGCTGACGACCGATGCCGTGGCGGCGCGGCTGGGCAACGACGAAGTGCGCCTGCGCCAGCTGTCCGAAGCACGCGCCTTCGCGCCGGATGCGACGTTCTGCGCTGCGAACTGGGCGCCACCCGGCATCCCGGGGCTCAAGGTGCAGGTGTTTCACGGCTTCAACGCGAACAAGCGTGAGCCGGACCGCGGCCACTTCGCCATCCGCGGTTTTTTCGATCTGTACACCACGCAGGGGCCCGCGACGACGTTGCCCTTCCAGGCGCTGGCGGCGCAGCACGGTCATTTTGCCGTGGTCGAGACGGGCTGGCCCAAGCTCGATCCCCTGTTCGGCCCCGAGCCCAGCCCACTGATGGCACGCGATGGTCGACCGGTGGTGATGTTCGCCTCCACTTTCAGTCATCGCCTCAGTTGCGCACCGGCGATGCAGGAGACGTTGCGTTCGCTGATCGCCCGTGGCGACCGCCAGTGGCTGCTGACACTGCACCCGAAATCCGAGCCGGAACTCATCCAGGCCTATCGCGCGCTGGAGGCGCCCAATGCGCGCTACCTGGATGCCGAGCGCCTGATCGACATGGAACGCGCCGCGGACGTGCTGGTCTGCGACACCTCGTCGGTGATCCACGAATTCGCGGTGCAGGACAAACCGGTGGTCACCGTGGCGAACCGGCGGCCCGAGCCGTTCATGCTGGACGTGGCGACGCCGGCCGACGTGGATGCGGCCATCGACGTGGCGTTGTCGCACCCGGCAGCGTTGATGGCGGCGCTCAAGGCCCACGGCGACGACATCCACCCCTACCGCGACGGGCGTTCGAGCGAGCGTGTGCTCGATGCGACCGACGCCATGCTCGCTACCGGCGCGGCGCGGCTCGGGCGCAAACCGCTCAATCCCGTGCGTCGCTATAAGGCCTGGCGCGATCGCGCGGCCCTGTTCGCCCGGTAATGGTCAGGGCTTGAAGCCCTTCTGCAGCAGGTATTGCTTCACGTACTTGCGTCGGACGTATTCCACGCGCAGCAGGGCATAGATCAGCCCGCGCCAGCCGTCGAGGAAGCCGCCACGGAAGACATAGCCCTTGAGGAAACGGAACGCGGGACTGAGCACGATCTGCGCCAGGCCCGTGCGCTTGCGCTTGGCGAAGGCCTCTTCGGCCATGAGATGCGCGTAGCGTTCCTGCTTGGCCAGCATGGCTGAGAGCGAACGGTAGGGATCGTGGTCGAGCCAGCCGTCGATGGCATCCGTGCGGCCTTTGACCACGACGGACTCGTGGATCTCCCGGGCACCGTGCCAGCCCGCGGTGCGCCGGTCGAACAGGCGCACGACACGATCGGAGCCCGCGTTGCCGTGCTTCATCACCTTGCCGAGGAAGCGGTTGCGCCGGACGATGCGGAACGCGGCGGTGTCGCCGGTGCCCTTGGCGAAGCGGGCCAGGATCGCCGCACGAAGACTGGGGTCCACCCATTCGTCCGCGTCCAGGCAAAGCACCCAGTCGTTCCGCGCGGCCGCCACGGCAAAATCCTTCTGCGTACGGAAGCCGTCGAACGGGCGGTGGATCACGCGCGCGCCCGCCGCTTCGGCCAGCGCGACGGTCGCGTCCAGCGAGCCGCCGTCCACGACGACCACGTCGTCGCAGAAGTCGGCGGAGGCGAGGCAGGCGACGATACGGTCGGCTTCGTTCTGCGCGATGACGCACAGGGAGATCGGCAAGCGCGACGTGTCGGCGGGGGTCGGGGCCATGAAGGTGTGGGCCGCTGCGTGGTGGGATGTGCCACTTTACCAGAGCCCCCCTACCGGACCGGTCGCGCTTCTCGCCCTCCGTTGCCGTCCGTCACCGTCCGTGGAGGCGTCGTGGGAGACGATGGTCACCCCCTTCCTCGCATGCCTCCCGTGAACCGTCAGCGCCTCCTTCCCATCCTCTGCACCCTGCTTGCGATCGCCGTACCTGCCGCCGCGCAGACGGCCATCCATCGTTGTGTGGGGACGGACGGGCGCCCGGCCTTTACCGACCAGCCCTGCGCGACCATCGGTGCCACCCCGGTCCTGCCGCCCGCGGCCACGTCGGCCCGTCCCGGCGGAGCCGCCGCCGATGGCGCCACGGCGGGGCTGCTCTGCGCCAAGAGCCTGGCGGACCTGCGCACCGGCATCGCCCAGGGCTTCGCCCTGAAAAGCGCCAACCGCATCGGCGGGCTGGTGTTGTGGAATGCCTCCGGGCAAAGCGCGACCGAGGGCATGCGCAGCATCGAGGCGCTCATCCGTCAGCCGCTGGTGTCGCTGGACGGCGACGAGGCGGTGGGCATCGACGTGGCGACCTCCGTACCCGGCGGCGGGCTCGCCACACGGCATGCGCACTTCGACGTGGTCCGCGACTCGGGTTGCCTGTGGCTGCGCCCGCGGCCCTGAGTCTTCCACCGATGCCCTGACGCAACGCGCCATGTGCCGCCGGCTGGCACCCGTTATCATGGGCGGTCCCCTCCGGAGCGCTCACATGTCGCAGAATTACCCCGAATGGATCTGGCAGAACGGGCAGATCAAGCCCTGGCGCGATGCCACCGTCCACGTCATGGCCCACGCGCTGCATTACGGCTCGTCGGTCTTCGAAGGCATCCGCAGCTATAAGACGCCCGACGGCGCGGCGATCTTCCGCCTTACCGACCACCTCAAGCGCTTGTACCTGTCCGCGAAGATCTACGACATCGAGATTCCGTATTCGATTGAGGAGCTTGCGGCCGCGTGCCGTGAGGTAGTCAAGAAGAACGACCTGCAGGCGGCCTACCTGCGCCCGGTCGCGTTCCGCGGCCTGGGCGGTTTCGGCCTCTCCGCCGACTGCCCGACCGATGTGGCCGTCGCCACCTGGCCCATGGGTCCCTACCTCGGGCCCGAGGCGCTGGAGAACGGCATCGAAGCCTGCGTCTCCAGCTGGCAGCGGTTCGCGCCCAACACCATCCCGGCCGGCGCCAAGGCGGGCGGCAACTACCTGTCCGGCCAGCTGATCGCCCGGGAAGCGCGCCGCCTCGGCTTCGGCGAGGGCATCGCACTGGCCTCCACCGGCCTGCTGAGCGAAGGCGCCGGCGAGAACCTGTTCCTGGTCTTCGACGGCGCGCTGCACACCCCTCCGGCCAGTGCGTCGATCCTCACGGGCATCACGCGCCACACGCTGATGACGCTTGCCCGCGAGGAAGGCCTCGAGGTGATCGAGCGCGACCTGCCGCGCGAGTACCTCTACCTGGCCGACGAGATCCTGATGTGCGGCACGGCGGCGGAAGTCACGCCCATCCGCTCGGTCGACGGCAAGCAGATCGGCACCGGCAAGGCCGGCCCGATCACGCGCCGCCTGCAGGAACTGTTCTTCGGCCTGTTCAGTGGCAAGACGACCGACCGCTGGGGCTGGCTCGAACCGTTGTGATAAAACATCGCGCGCAGGGGTGTGCCCTGCGCGCGATGTTCCGCATTCCACAGGGGGAAAACACATGAAGGTCCAACAGGTCGCCGTCTGGGCGATAGCCGCCGCGTGCGCCGTCAGCGGTTGCGCCAGCGTGCACAAGGCCGGCCAGGACGCCGACGCGCGGGCGAAGCGTTTCGCACCGGTGCCGGACAAGGCCGTGGTCTACATCTACCGCAACGAGATCCTCGGCACCGCGATCAAGCTTCCGGTACTCGTCGATGGCATCGCCGTGGGCGACACCGGTCCCAACAGCTTCCTTGAAGTTGCCGTTCCCGGCGGCAACCACATCATTACGTCCAAGGGCGAAACGGACTCCACCCTCTCCCTGGCCACTACCGCGGGCCAGGTGTATTACGTCTGGCAGGAGGTGAAGGTCGGCATGTGGGCAGCCAGCTCGCTGCTGCACCGTGTAGACGAAACCAAGGGCCAGAAAGGCGTGCGCGAGAGCAAGCTGCTCGTGACTGAAGCGCCGGCGCTACGGGCTCCCGACGACGCCATGGTCGCCCCGGCCAGTGTTGCACCGGCCCATGCCGACGCTGTCGCAGCCCGCGTGACCGCGCCGCAGCGCGGGGCGGTGCCCTCATCGGCGTCGATGGCCGCGCCAGCCGCGCCAGTGAAGGCCGAGTACGGCCTGGCCGCCATGGACAACCGTATCGGCAAGCCGATGTTCGAAGCGGCGCAGGACGTGGCATCCGCCCACCAGTGCGAGCGGATGCTGCGCGTGCGCAGCGTGGACGGGGACAACGCCCACTTCTTCAGCCGTTGCGACAGTGGCGGTGCACCGATCGAGATCCTGTGCAACGCCACCAGCTGCCACGAAGGCCCCCCTCAGGGGTGAATCAGTTACAGAAGCCGTTCGGGAACGACGACGAGCGATAGGCGTACAGCCAGCTCGTCTTGCCGCCGTCGTTGGCGATGTTCCAGCCGTTGCCGATCGAGCCCATCGCCGTGTTCAGCACCTGCGAACGCTGCAGCACCGGCGTGGTGAAGTACTTGTCCGCATCCGCGTCCACGCGGAACGACAACTCGGCCAGTGCCGGCGTGGCTGCGCCGTCCACGTACCACAACGTGAGCGTGAACTCGGCCACGGACTGGCCCAGATCGGCGGTGGGGCCGTCGTATTCCTGCTGCGTCACGGTAACGCCGGCCACCTTCGACAGCGTGGACGACGACAGCGACGACAACGCGGAAGCGCCGGGGAACTGTTTGATCAGGTCCGCCACCGTGCCGGGCGTGGTCGTCGCATCCTGCTTGGTCGAATGTGCCAGCACGAGGCCGCCGGGCGTGACGTCCGTTTCCAGCTTGGTCTTCTTGTTCTTGCCCGCGCCGGACACGTCCGTGGCGTAGGACAGTTCCTCGTCCGGGTGGCGGAACTTGAACTGGATGTCCAGGTCGTCGCCGGCGCGCGTGCGCACCGAGTAACCCGCCTTCATCAGCGCGCAGCTGTGCGCCGTGTCGTAATAGGCCAGCGTGTCACGGTTGCCCGCGGCGAAGCCGCCGCCGACCGTCTTGTCGAAGCCCAGCGCGCTCAGGCGCGTGGACAGGTTCTGCAGCAGCGTACCGGCCGCGCTGGACGGGTTGCTGGCGAAGCGCGACGCGTCCAGCAGCACTTTGTATTCCTTGCTGTCGACATAGGCCGGGCTATTGGCGTGGCTGGCGAACGAGCCCAGCAGGAGGCTCGCCGAAAGCAGCGAGAGAACCGTACGTTTCATCATGCGCGTAACCCTTATCGGTGGTGGGGAGCGGTGGCGGAACGCATGCCCGGCAAGCTCAGCCGGTACACGAGGATGCGGTTGTCGTTGTCGATGTCCGAATCGCAGCGCTGGCCGTCCATGACACAGTGCCGCGCGATGAAGTCGTTGTCGTTGCCGACCAGCAAGAACCAGTCGTCGGGATGCGCGGGATCGAGTGCGGGCACCAGGTCCATCGCCTCCCATTTCTCCGACAGCTGTGCCTTGCCCGCCTCGTCCGCTTGCATACCGAGGCCGAAACGGGCCAGGTTGGCCGGGTCCAGCAGGTTCACGAACGGCCGCGTGGTGGCCGTATGGATGTCCGTACGCAATACACCGTGCGCATCGATGAGCGGTGTGGCGGCGGTTTCGTACGGCGTACCCGCGAGGTTGGTGGCGCCGTCGGTATCCACCAGCAGGACGCTCTTGAAGACGATGGGCCGCTTGCCCTCGGCGCCGTAGCCACTGCCGTCACGAGCCAGCATGAGGAACCGATGGTCGTCGAGCGCGCGGATCTCGCTCTGCGCCGCGGTGCGGTTCGGGCTGCCGCCGTCACCCCGATCGGTATAGGACGGCAGGCGCACCACGTAGTGCGCGATGGGCGCCGACGGCACCGTGGTGCGGCTCGTGTCATAGACGACGACGCGCGCGAGCGTGCGGCCGGACGCGTCGCCGGGCGCGCTGTCCTGCACCAGGGCACTTTGCAGCACCACGAACAGGCGCGTGCCGTCGGGCGACAGCGCCATGCCTTCCACGCCCTGGTTGTTGCGCCGGCCCGTGGCCGGCGGACGCAGCGAGGTGAAGTCCGGGCGACCGGCGGCATCCCGCGGGCGCACCGCGAGCGGCGGCACCACGATGCCGGTGAGTCGTCCACGCGGGTCGAAGCGATATACGTTGGCCGCGTATTCGTCGCCGACGTAGAAACCGCCATCGGGCGTGAACTGCAACGACTCGGCGTCCAGCGACACCTTGCCGGCCCCCGTCCCCTTCGCCGGTGACGGCAACACGATGCCATGCTCGCTACGGGTACCCTGCCCCGGCTCGGCGCCGGTGAAGGGCCGGCCATCGAAGTCGCGCAGTTCCCGCCCGCCGTCCGGCAGCAAGGTCAGTTGCGGCGTGTCGCCCAGGCGCAGGGTGAGCCTGAAGCGGTGCAGGCGTCCCCGGTAATCGAAGAAAAGCTGGTGCTCGGGGTCGTTGCGCCCGCGATCCGGCAAGGTCCACAACACGCCGGTGTACGTATCGCCCTCCCGTTTCCAGGTGCCCGGCTGGATCGCCAGCGACGAGAACGAGCCCAGCGTGTCACCGAGGAAATCCACCGTGCCCGCAGGCAGCGAGCCCGCGGCCACCAGGCCGTGGTCGACATAGGTGATACCGCCCATGTCGACGCTGCGCGGCAACGGCGTCGCCGCGAGGTCGGGCACACGCAGTTCGAGCGTCTGTGCCGGCAGGCCGCCGAGCGCCAGGCTGGCGACCAGGCCCGCGATGAGCCGACGCATCAGAACCGCACGTCCAGCGTAGCGAACAGCTGGCGCGGTGCCGACGCGTGGAAGACATAGGCGGTACCGTTCGGGTCGCTCGGCACGAAGGCGCTCGAATCCAGGTTGCTGGCGTAACGCTTGTTAGTGAGGTTGGTCACGTTGAGCGTCAGGCGCACGTCCCTGGCCACGGAGAACGCACCGAAGTCATAACCCGCCGACATGTCCCAGGTGGTGAAGCCGCCGAAGCCCTGGTCGTTGGTGTACGTGTAGAAGCGCTCACCGGTGTACTTGCCGCGCAGCGAGGCGAACCAGGGGCCCTGGTTCCAGTCGAGTTGCGTGGCCAGCAGCCGCCCGGGCGTGTCCGTCTGCGTCTTGCCGCGGGTGTGCTGCACCACGCCGGCCTGCGTATAGTCACCGGCATAGGTGGAGCGGTTGTACGACGCGGAGTTGTACCAGCGCAGGTGATCGGTCGGCTGCCACACGAAGGTGGCTTCCACGCCACGGCTGTTCACGCCGCCCACGTTGTAGAAGCGGTTGCCGCAATTGGCGCCGACCGGCTGGCGCGAATCGCACGGGTTGTACTGCAGCAGGCGATTGTCGAAGCGCACGTCGTAGGCCGCCAGCGATGCGGCAAAGCCGTCGCGCTCCAGACGGTAGCCGGCCTCGAGGCTGCGCGACTTCTCCGGCTTCAGGTCGCCCTGGCTGTTCCAGATCGACTGGCTGACCGCCTGCGGACCGAGCTTGAAACCACCCTGGAACATGGCGATGTTCTTGGCGAAGCTGGCGAACACTTCCTGGCCCTCGGCCAGCTTGTAGCGCGCACCGAACTGCGGCAGCAAGGCCTTGCTCGCACTCAGCTTGCCGGTGGCGAACTGGTTGTTGGAGGTCGGGCTGATCGGTGTCCTGGCCACGCCCGGCAGCGCTTGCGCGTCGGAAGTGACATGCGGGCTCTTCACGCCCACGTCGACGGTCAGCGCATCGTCGAGGAAACGCATGGTGTCCTGCAGGAAGGCCTGCCGCGTGTTCCACACGGTGCGCTGGTCGAACACGCCCAGGTTGGGCTGGGTGTCGATCCTGCCGCTGAGGTCGCGCGGGCCGGTGACGTAGCTGCTGTAGCGCGAGGCGCTGGAAATGTTGTGCTCGTACCAGACGCCGCCTTCGAGATGATGGTTGGCGAAGTCCCACGCGGCCGAGAGGATCGCACCCGAGCGGTTGATCGTGTAGAGCGTGTTGCGGAAGATGATCGGCAACTGCTGCGGCGTACCGGGATACGAATAGGTACCGCTGTTCCAGTTGTGGCCTTCGCCGGCGTCCTCGTGATGGTAGACCTGGGCGTGCAGGGTCACCGTGTCGCTGGGGAAGAAATCGCCCGCGAGGTAGTACAGGTTGTCGTCACGCAGGATCTGCCCCGCGGTGAAGGCACCGTCCGCATCCGTGTCCGCGCCGCTGCGGTCGCAGCGCCGCGCATTCAGGGTGCCGGCATTGCAGTACGCCTTGCCGATGGCCCGCTGCCAGTTGGGGGCGTAGCCACCCCAGTCGTAACCCAGCCCGCGCGCCAGCTCGCTCTTGGACAGGTAGAAATAATCCGCCTGCGAGGTACGCGAGGTGTCGGCGAAGGCGGTGAAACGCGCCCAGTCGAAATCCCACACCGCCTTGCCGTTGAACTGCTTGGTGGTAGAACCGTTGTACACGCTCTGGTTGTTCCACAGGTCCGACGTGGTGCGCGCGCCCGACAGGTACATCGAGAAACCGTCGTGCTCGCCGGTATCGAAGCGGGCAAAGGTACGACGGTTGGCGTCGCTGCCGAAGGTCTGGGCCACGCGGCCACCCATCGTCTTCGCCGGGTCGTTGGAGCTGTAGGCGATCGTGCCACCCAGGTTGCTGGTGGAGGGCGTACCGAGGTTGCCGATGCCTTCGGAAAGCTCCGCGCCGGCGAAGTTCTCGGAGATCAGCGCGCGGTTGATCGACAGGCCGTTGTAGTTGTTGTACGCGCTGTCACCCAACGGCATGCCGTCGAGGGTATAGCCCAGGCGCGTGCCGCTGAAGCCGCGCAGGCTCAGCGTCATGGACTGCTCGTTGGTACCCAGCGCGTCGGCGGACTGCGCGTTGACACCCGGCAAGGTGTTGAGCACTTTCTGCAGGCTGGTACCCGGCGGCAACGCCTTCTGGTCGGTGGTCCGCAGGCGCTGCACCTGGCGCGTCTCGCCGCTGCCGATGACGGACACCGTGTCCAGGTCCTGGGCCTTCTCGCGTCCGGCGGTGGCGCCGGTGGTCGCAGGCGGCGGTGTGGTGTCGTTATCCGTGGCGTACGCGGAGGAGGCGAGGGCCATGCCCAGGGCAACGGCCAAAGCGGAATACTTGAACAAGGGGGCGTCCTTACATGCTCGGGCGCCGCGGCATGTGCCTCCCCTGAGGACCGCCCTTCTCGCGCCGTTAAGCCCCAGATGGTGCGACAGTAAAATGAAAGCTTGGTGACAGCTATTGTTGCTACGTCAGCGGAAGTCGATGGTCGAGATCGCGCCGGCCATGTCGGGGCGCGGCCGCAGCGACACGTCCCAGTCGTACAGTTCGCACAGGCGACGCACGATCGCCAGGCCCAGGCCGGCACCGCCGCCCGTGGCGCTTTCGCCGCGGATGCCGCGCTGGAACAGCTTTTCGGCGTCTTCCGGCTTAATGCCGGGGCCGGTATCGATCACGTCGACGCGGCCGTCGAGCACGCGCACCGTCACTTTGCCTTCCATCGTGTACTTGATGGCATTGCCGATCAGGTTGGTCAGCGCCACCGACAGTACCGAGGCCGGCGCATTCACCGTGACGCTGCCGTCCGCGATCAGCTCGATCTCGATGGGCTTCATGCCCATCTGGGGGCGCTGGCTCTCGATGACGTCCGCCGACACCTTGGCCACGTCGGTGGTCTCGCCGCGCGTGGGGCCGCGGCGTTCCGCGCGCGACAGCAGCAGCAAGGCCTCGATCAGCTCGGTGGCCTGGCGCGATGCGCGCTCGATGCGCTTGAGCCGCTCGCGCAGCTTGTCGGTCAGGTCCGGTGAGCCCTGCAGCAATTCGGTGGTGCTGGCGATGACCGCCAGCGGCGTGCGCAGCTCGTGGCTGACATCGGAGTTGAACTCGCGATCGCGCTCCACCACGGAGGTCAGCCGCATGGCGTATTCGTCCAGCGCTACGGCCAGCTCGCCCACCTCGTCGTCGGCGAAGTGCGGCGCCAGTGCCTCGGCCTTGCCCACCCGGCGGAAGTCGCGCAGGCGGCGGGCCAGGTCGGTCACCGGGCGAAGCACACGCGACGACAGCCACACGCCCAGCACCAGCGAGAACAGGCCGAACAGGAACACCGCCGCGACCACACTGGTGACCAGCTGACGCTTGCCCAGCTCGTCGCGGGATACGTCGAACTGGATGAAGCTGATGATGCCGTCCTCACGCCGCACGGCCACCTTGTAATGCCGGGGCTTGCCGTCCTTGCCATCCTCGTACACGTCGTGCACGCCCGTCTCCAGCGACTGCCAGTTCAGCGGCGCCTTGTAGAGCGTGCGGTCGCTGAAGGTCGCGCCCTTGATGATGTCGAAAGGCGGGCGCTCGGCCGGGTTGGCGCGGACCTTCGCGTTGATCGAGTCCACCTCGTCCTGCAACGCGGAGTTGATCAGCTGCTCTTCGACGCGGGTGCGGATGTTGACGGCCGCGTACGCGAACAGCGCGCTGAGGCCGAAGCCGAACAGCGCGAAGGTGACGATCAGGCGGAAACGAAGCTTACGTCTGGACCGCATCCGGATCGACCATGCGATAGCCAATACCGTGACGCGTGTGGATCAACGGTTTTTCAAAGGGTTTGTCGATCGCGGCGCGCAGGCCGTGGATGTGCACGCGCAGGGAATCGGAATCGGGGAGTTCCTCGCCCCAGACGCGCTGTTCCAGGTCCTGACGGGTGACCACCGACGGGCTGGCTTCCATCAGGGCCTGCAGCAGCTTGAGGCCGATCGGGTTGAGCTGGATCGACTTGCCCTCGCGGCTGACCGTGAGGGTGTCGAGGTTGTAGGTGAGGCCACCGACCTTGAGGACACGGCTTTGCGGACCCTTGCCCCGGCGCGCAAGCACCTCCAGCCGGGCCGCAAGTTCCTGCAGCGCGAACGGTTTGGTCATGTAGTCGTCCGCGCCGGACTCGAAGCCGGTGAGCTTGTGCTCCAGCGAGTCGCGGGCGGTCAGCATCAGCACGGGCGTCTGCTTGTGCGCCTCGTGGCGCAATTTCTTGGCGACGTCCAGGCCGTCCATGCCCGGCAGGGTGAGATCGAGCACGATGACGTCGAAGTCGTGGACCACGGCAAGGTGCAGGCCCGTGACGCCGTCGCCGGCGAAATCGACGACATGGCCGCGATCCTCGAGGTAATCCCCGATGTTCGTCGCGATGTCGGTGTTGTCTTCAATGACCAGGACGCGCATGCGGCACTCCGTTGGGCGGTCGCTCTTGTGAATCTTGCAAGTATTGCGACAGCAAGCTTAACGGGGAACCCGTGAAGCGGACAGCACTAAAAGAGAGGCCCGGGCGGAAGGACCGCCCGGGCCGAAAGAACTACCGCCCCGATACCGTCATTCCGCCCCGCGGAATCACAGTGGAACCTTTATAGGTCAGCACCGTTTAAATCGCTGTTAATCCCTTGGGCGCCTTGGGCTTGCGTGCCTTCGGCACGGCCGGCCGGGCGGCCAGGCGTTCCTCGCAGTGCGCGATGATGGCGCCGGCCACGTCGACGCCAGTGCTGCCCTCGATACCCTCCAGCCCCGGCGACGCATTGACCTCCAGCAGCAGCGGGCCGCGCGAGGAACGCAGCAGGTCGACGCCCGCCACCTCCAGGCCCAGCGCCGACGCGGCCTCGATCGCCACCCGTCGCTCGTCGTCGGACAGTTCCACCTGGGCGGCGCTGCCGCCACGGTGCAGGTTGGCCCGGAACTCGCCCGGCGCGGACGAGCGCTGCATGGACGCGACCACCTCGTTGCCGACCACGAAACAGCGAAGGTCGCTGCCGTTGGCCTCACGGATGAACTCCTGGACGAGGAAGTTGGCATACAACCCGCGGAACGCCTCGATCACGCTCTGCGAGGCCGATTTCTTCTCCGCCAGCACCACGCCCGCCCCCTGGGTGCCCTCGTTGAGCTTGATGATGTGCGGCGGGTCGCCGAGCATCGCCAGCAGGTCGGAGGTGTCGTCGGGGTTGTCGCCGAAGGCGGTCAGCGGCATGTCGATACCACGGGACGCCAGCAGTTGCAGGCACCGCAGCTTGTCGCGGGCGCGCAGCACCGCGTCCGAGGGGTTGGGCGTGTAGACGCCCATCTGCTCCAGCTGGCGCAGCACCGCGGTGCCGTAGAAGGTGCTGGAGGCACCGATCCGGGGAATGACGCAGTCCACCGGGCCCAGCGGCTTGCCCTTGAAATGGATGGCGAACGATCCCGGCGAGATGCTCATGTAGCAACGCAGGGGGTCGATCACACGCACGGTGTGGCGCCGCTTGCGCGCCGCCTCGACAAGCCGCTGCGTGGAATACAGCCGCGCGTTGCGCGACAGGATGGTCAGCTTCATGGATGGTCCCGGACGACGCGGCGCGGCGTCTGCGAATAGGAGAGCGCGGGATCGACCAGGAAGCGCCCGAAGAGCGCCGTCCGGCCGAGCAAAAGGGGGAAAAGCATGTGCCGGCGATCGGTCAGGTTCACCTCCGCCATGAAGCGGCGACCGGCGAGTTCGATCTCGGTTTCGATGAACCAGCGCGTGGTGCGATGACCGCCTGAATCGGTGACGTTGCGCCGGCCGGTCGCCCTCGCCTCGCAGGGCTCAGACAACCCGCCCTTGCGGGTGGTCCGCGCCTGGAAGCGCAACCATGCGCCATCGGCGCGCTCGTCCACCTCCAGCCACTCGACGTGCAGCGACGAGGTGCGCGCGCCCGTATCGAGCTTGGCCTTGAGGACGGTGACGCCGAGCGACGGAAGTGCGAGCCGTTCGCGCCAGCCAAGGGTGATGACATCAGTCATGGGTCTGGTGCGACGTGTAGGGGACGAAAGGGAATGCGGGAAACCGTCGTGGCCGTCACCAGGGACGGTGCACGATGAGGAAAGCATGCCCAAGCCCGGACCGGCGCGCAACCGGGTTGACGCCGATGGCACCGCGCCACGCCGTCACCCGCATGAAATCGATGTGAAGCCCCGCGCTGCGTTGGGGTCAGGACCACACGGCGTGGCGCTTGTCCACGATCATGTAGACGGACGCGGCGACCCCGACCAACGACACCAGCGCAACATAGTGCGCCGGGCCGATGCCGCCGGCCGCCCTGGCCAGGTAGCCCACGACCAGCGGCGTTACCGCGCCCGCGATCGCATAGGCCACGTTGTAGGACACGGAAATGCCCGAGAAACGGATCGGGGCGGGAAACGCCGCGACCAGCACGGCGGGCACGACGCCCGCCACCCCGGCGAAGGCCCCGGCCAGCGCATACAACGGATACAGGTGGGCGCCACCGGCCTGCAGGTCGAAATACAGCGCGTAGGTGCTTAGCATGAGGCCCACCGATGCGATGAGCATGGCGCGACCGCGGCCCAGCCAGTCCACCAGCAAGCCCCCACCGACACATCCCAGGCAAAGGGTGAACGCGCCGATGCTGCCGCCGGTGAACGCCCGCACGGCATCGACGTGGAACGCCGTCTGCATCAGCGTGGGCGTCATCAGGATGACCACCACGATGGCTGCCGTGAGTACCCAGGTGACGGCCATCGACAGCAGCACGCCCGGCAGATGGTCGCGCACCACTACCCACGCCGGCAGTTCCTCGGACAGCTGCCGACGCTCGCGCATGCGTGCGAACACGGGTGTTTCGCTGAGCCAGCGACGCAGGTAGACGGCGATGAAACCGAACACCCCGCCCAGGATGAAGGCGATGCGCCAGCCATGGTCCATCAGCGCCTCGGGCGACATGTGCGCGTTGAGGTAGGCGGCCAGCAACGAGCCCAGCAGGATGCCGAAGGTGAGGCCCGCGGAAAGGCTGGCCACGGCGAGGCCCTTGCGACGCGAGGGCACGTGCTCCGACACGAAGACCCAGGCGCCGGGTACTTCGCCGCCAATGGCCACGCCCTGCACCACGCGCAGCAAGGTCAGCAATACCGGCGCGAACAGGCCGATGCTGGCGTAGGTGGGCAGTACACCGATCAACAGCGTCGGCACCGCCATCAGGAACACGCTGAGGGTGAACATGCGTTTGCGGCCGACGCGATCGCCGAAGTGCGCCATGACGATGCCGCCCAGCGGGCGGGCAAGGTAGGCCACGGCGAACAGGCTGAAGGCCTGAAGCTGCGCCAGCCAGTCCGAGCCGCCCGGCGGAAAGAACAGGTGGCCGAGGGTCTTCGCGAAGTACACGAAGATCACGAAGTCGTAGAACTCCAGCGCGCCGCCGAGCGCGGAAAGCACCAGCGTTTTCGCATCGCGGCGATCCAGGGGGCGCGCGTCGACGGTGTCATCGGGAAGGGTTGCACTCATGAGCGGTATTCGCCGGATACGAGGGGGAAACGAGTAAAGCTGCGACGAAAGTCGCAGAAGACGGACGTCCAGACGCCTTGCGCCCAATATAGCTGCCATGTCTAGAATGCCGTCAAGCTTTCCAGGGAACCAACGATGCATCCACGCCGATGGCTACTCGCGGCGGCCCCGCTGACGGCGCTGTTCGCCACCGCCTTGCACGCCACCGACTTCACGCTCGCCGATGGCCAGGTAAAAGGCACACTCAAGACCCGCATCGTGGCAGGTGCCGGCGTGCGCCTGAACGATCCGTCGAAGCACCTGATCGGCAAGGGCTTCCGATCCGACGGCAAGCCCAAGGGCGGCGATGGCGCCGACACCGCCGATGACGGCAACCTCAACTACGGCAAGAACGATGTCTATGCCAGCCTGTTCAAGGTCACCAGCGCACTGGACCTGAAGTACGAGAACATCGGCCTCGCCGCCAGCGCGCGTGCCTGGTACGACCCCACGCTCGAACACCACGACGTGCCGCAGGGCAGCGGCGCCAGCGCATTCGCCGCCGACCGGCCGCTGGACGATCACGGCTTGTCCCGGTCCAATCGTTTCTCCGGCTTCATGTGGCTCAACGCCTATGTGTACGGCCACTTCGCGCTGGACGACCAAGCGGCGCTCGACCTGCGACTGGGCAAGCAGACGGTGAAATGGGGCGAAGGCCTGTTCATGCAGGGCGTGAACCAGGTGAACCCCACCGACTACACCACGCTGCACCGGCCCGGGACGGATCCGGCCACCGAGGCGCAACTGCCGGTCGAGATGCTCTGGGGCAAGCTGACCTTCGATCCGCACTGGAGTGTGGAAGCGTTCTACCAGTGGAAGTGGCGCCCCGCTGAACTGGACCCCTGCGGCACGTTCTTCTCCGGCACCGACCTGGGCGTGGACCCGGGCTGCGGCGGTATCGAGAGCAACGCCTATTACCCGATCAACGCCTATAGCCCGGGTGCCGGGCGGTGGCTTAGCGACGGCTACCAGTATGCGGTCGGTGGCGTGCTGCCCCGCGCGGACACACGCGATGGCAGTGACCACGGCCAGTACGGCGCCACCCTGCGCTACACCTTCGATCGCCCGGCAACCAACCTGGCCGTGTACTACATGCGTTACAACTCGCGCCTGCCGATCCTCGACGCCACGACGATCGATCCCGCGCAGCAGAACAACGCCGTCGTGCCCCTGCTGCTGGCGGCCGGCGCGCCATTGGCGGACGCCCAGCTGTCCGCACGGCTTTCTTCCATCCACGTCTTGTGGGATTACCCCGACGACATCCGTCTCTGGGGCGTTTCCGCCAGCACACGCGTGGGCGCCTGGAAGATCGCGGGCGAGGCCAGCTACACGCAGGACCTGCCGGTGCAGATCAATACCGCCGACATGTTCGCCGCGCTGACGCGCAGCGGTGGCCCCATCGGGGCTCGCAACCCACGCCTGCCGCCGGGCGGCGTGCTCGCAGGCTCCGACCGCCACGACCGCACGCAGTTGCTGTTGAACACCACGCGGGCCTTCACCGGAGTGCTGGGCGCGGCCAGCGGCAGCTTTGCCGCCGAGCTGGCCTACAGCCATACCGACCTGCCCAGCCTGACCGACGTGCGCTACGGGCGCGGCTTCCACTGGGGCTTTTCCAGCGAGGGCTACGGCGGCGCCTGTACCGCCATCCAGAACCCCGCGGGCTGCCACGACGGCGGCTATTACACTCGGTCTGCCTGGGGCTATCGACTAAAGACCGCGCTGGCCTATCCCGTGGCGCACGGCTGGGTGGTGTCGCCCAGCCTGGGCATCGGCCAGGACGTGCATGGTTATTCGGTGGACGGCCAATTGGTGGGCGGCCGCAGGCAGGTCACCCTGGGGGTGGGCGCGACCCTGGACACCACCTGGTTCGCCAACCTTACCTACACGAACTATCTCGGGCATCCCACGTACGACACGCTGGCCGACCACGACTTCGCGACGCTGTCGATCGGTGCGACGTTCTGACCCGGACGTGGGGTGGGCTCAGGCCGTTTCAGCGGCCGGCGAGCCCGACACCTCGTCGAGGACCACCCGGAAACAGGTGCCGCCACCTTCCCGCGGAAGGATGCGGACTTCCGCGCGCAGCGCGTCCGCGCTCTGCCGCACCAGCCACAGGCCCAGTCCCAGGCCTTCGGCTTGCGGGTCGGCCTGCCGGAACGCGGCGAACAGTTCCTCGACCTTGTCGGGCGCGATGCCGCAGCCGGTGTCCTCGACATCGATGATGACCTTGCCGTCGATGGCTTGCGCCGCCATGCGTACCGTGCCGTCCTCGGGGGTGTACTTCACGGCGTTGGACAAGGCGTTGCCCAGCACCGTCTCCAGCAGCAGTCCATGCGCGAGCACCACCGCCGTGGTGGGCTCGATCGTCAGCGCCACGCGCTTGCGCTGCGCCGCCCGTCGCCAGGTGGTGTCCAGCGCGTCGAAGACGTCTCCCAGCACCACCGGGGTCAACTCCACCGTGTCGCCGCCGGCATCCACGCGCGTGGCGGCCAGCAGGCGGTTCAGTTGCTGGTCCATGCCGAGCAGGTCGGCGCTGGCCCCGTCCAGGCGGGGCAGCTGGTCGTCGGGCACCGAGCCGCGCACCCGCGAGATCGCGTAGAGCGCCGCGCGCAGTGGCGCCTTGAGGTCGTGGCCGGCGGTCGCCACCAGGCGCGCAAGGTGATCACCACGCCGCTCCGAGCGGCGCAGCATGCGGCCCAGCTCCAGCTGGGACATCACTTGCCGGGCCAGCCGGCGCAGCGTGTCGAGCTGGAAGTCGTCGAGCGTGCGCGGCTTGGTATCCAGGACACACACGGTGCCCAGCGGCAGGCCGTCCGCGGTCTTGAGCAGCGCCCCCGCGTAGAACCGTAGCCCCGGCTCGCCGGTGACCAGCGGATTGAAGGCGAACCGGGTATCGCGCGTGGTGTCGGGAACGACCAGCAGATCGTGCTCGAGGATCGCATGGGCGCACAGCGAGGTGTCCAGCGGCGTCTCACGCACGCCCAGCCCGATCTCCGCCTTGAACCACTGCCGCTCGGCATCGATCAGGTTGACCACCGATATGGGCGCCTGGCACACGTAGGACGCGATCCGGACGATGTCCTCGAAAGGCCCTTCCTTCTCGGTATCGAGGATGCCGAACGACGACAGCGCCGCCAGGCGACGGGCTTCCGCCGCAGCGGGCAACTTGGGGGCGGGCGCGTGGGACATGGGTTTCTCCGGGACGCGCCATTCTGGCAGGTCGCCGTGTGGAAGCAATGTGGGCTGCCGCCTGCGGCAGGCTTTCACGGTTTCGTTCGCCTGTTTACCACGTGCCATGAACACCTGCGATTCCATACTGGACGCTCGATATCCAAGGAGCATCCGATGTCCGTAACCACTCCCACCCCGACCGACCGCAAGGTCCGCTATGGTTTCGTTGCCCTGGGCGACATCACCCAGGAAGCGATGTTGCCCGGTGTGGACCACACGGGTAACTCCGTCGTCACCGCGCTGGTCAGTAGCGACACGGCCAAGGCGGCCAAGGTGGGCGAGCGGTACGGCATCGACAGCGTCTACAGCTACGACCAGTTCGACGAGCTACTCGCCTCCGGCAAGATCGACGCGTTGTACATCGCCACGCCCAACTGGCGGCACGCCGAATTCGTCATTCCCGCGCTGAAGGCCGGCATCCACGTGCTGGTGGAAAAGCCGCTGGAGATCAGCAGCGAGGCCAGCCGCGAGATCCTGGCGACGGCGGCGGCGTCGACCGCCAGGCTGATGGTGGCCTACCGGCTCCACTTCGAGCCGTCCACGCTGTCGCTGATCGACCGTATCCGTTCGGGCGAATTGGGCCAGGTGCACACCTTCAGCGCGACGTTCGCCCAGATGGTCGACCCGAAGAACCATCGTGCGACCAACGGCGCGAAGGCCGGCCCGGTGTTCGACATGGCCCCCTACCCCATCAATGCCGCGCGCTACGTGTTCGATGCCGATCCGATCGAGGTGGTGTCGGCCGTGGGGCTGCGTCACCCGGACTCGGGGCTGGGCGATTTCGACCATACCGTGGCGGTGACGCTGCGTTTCCCCGGACACCGGGTGGCCTTGTTCTCGGTGTCGTATTACGGCCACGCCGTGGACGCGTTCTACGCCGCAGGCACCAAGGGCAGCGTCCACATGCGTCCCTGCTTCACCTACGGCAAGTCGCTGGAGCAGACGGTCAGCATCGGCGATACGCAGGAAACAGTCAGCCCCCCGGTCACCGACCAGTTCGGCGGCGAGCTGAAATACTTCTCCGAATGCATCCTCGGCAACGAGGATCCTGAGCCGGACGGCCAGGAAGGCCTGATCGACGTGCTGATCGTCGAGGGCATCATGGAGGCCCTGGCCAGCGGCAAGCCGCAAAAGCTCGACTTGCCTGCGCGCGAGCGCCGCATCGATACGCAGCGCCAGAAGATGACGCTGCCGAAGGTGGAGGCGCCCGCCCCCGTGGACGCCGCCAAGCCCTCGAAGTAAGCGACCCTCAGCCCTCGAGCAGGTCCGCGACCGAATCGAGGATTTCCGCCGGGCGGAAGGGATAACGATTCACTTCGGCCCGGTCGGCGATGCCGCTGAGCACCAGCACCGTGTGCAGGCCGGCCTCGATGCCGGCCACCACGTCGGTATCCATGCGGTCGCCGATCATGCCCGTGTTGTGCGAGTGCGCGCCCAGCTTGTTCATGGCCGAGCGGAACATCATGGGGTTCGGCTTGCCGACGATGTAAGGCAGGCGACCCGTCGCCTTGGTGATGAGCGCCGCCACTGCACCGGTCGCCGGCAACGGCCCTTCGGCACTGGGGCTGGTCACGTCGGGATTGGTGGCGATGAAGCGGGCACCCGCGCCGATCAGGCGAATGGCCTTGGTGATCGCCTCGAACGAATACGTGCGCGTTTCACCGAGCACCACGTAGTCGGGTGCGGTGTCGGTCATGATGAACCCGGCCTCGTGCAGCGCCGTGGTCAGGCCCGCCTCACCGATGACGAACGCGGAGGCACCGGGGGACTGGGCTTTCAGGAAAGCGGCCGTCGCCAGCGCCGAGGTCCACAGCTGATCTTCCGGCACGTCGATGCCCGAGGTGCGCAACCGCGCGCTGAGGTCGCGCGGGGTGAAGATCGAATTGTTGGTCAGAACCAGGAAGGGCTTGCCCTGGTCGCGCCATTGCCGGATCAGCTCGGGGGCGCCCGGCAAGGCCTTGTTCTCGTGCACCAGCACGCCGTCCATATCGGTGAGCCAGCATTCGATGTCTTTGCGATCGGCCACGAAAGGCTCCTTCGAAGGGATGAACGTTCACCCCGAAGCATACCGCGATGCACAAGGCGTTACGGCGTCAGCTGTCGTCGAACTCCGCATCCGGGGAAGCGGGTGCCGTACGCAGCACCACCCATCCGGCGAGTCCCGCCAGCAGCGAACCGGCGAGGATGCCCAACTTCACCTCTTCCTGGTAGTCGGGATGATCGGGAAAGGCCAGCATGCCGATGAACAGGCTCATCGTGAAGCCGATGCCACATAGCAAAGCGGTACCGAACAGCTGCATGCGGGACGCGGCCCGCGGCATCCGCGCCCAGCCCAGCCGGATCGCCAGCCACGCAGCGCCGAACACGCCCACCAGTTTGCCCAGCAGCAACCCCAGACCGACGCCCAGCGTGGTGGGCGCCAGCCACTGCGCCAACCCCACCCCCGCGAAGGAAATGCCGGCGTTGGCAAAACCGAACAGCGGCAGCACCGTGATCGGCACGAGCCGGTGCAAGGCATGCTCCAGGCGCAGCAGCGGGGAGTGGCTGCAATCGTCGTCCGACGGCAAGCGACCCTGGCGATCGGCCAGCGGAATGCACAGCGCCGTCGCCACGCCCGCCAGCGTCGCGTGGACGCCGGACTTCAACACGAGGACCCAAAGCACGGCACCCAGCAGCAGGTAAGGCCACAGCCGGGCAACCCCGAAACGATTCATCAGCGCCATGATCGCAACAGCCAGCACGGCGAGGCCGAGGTAGAGCGTGGACAACCCCGGCGTGTAGAACACCGCGATGATGACCACCGCACCCAGGTCGTCGATGATCGCCAGGGCGGCGAGGAAGGCTTTCAGCGAGGCCGGTACCCGGCTGCCCAGCAAGGCCGCCACGCCTAGCGCGAAGGCGATGTCGGTGGCCGAGGGAATGGCCCAGCCACGCATGGATGCGGCATCGCCACGATTGACCAGGAGGTAGATCGCCGCGGGCACGATCATTCCGCCCAGCGCCGCAAGCCCCGGCAGCACACGCAACGGGTTGGAGGCGAGTTCACCGTCGAGGAACTCGCGCTTGATCTCCAGGCCCACCAGCAGGAAGAACACCGCCATCAGGCCGTCGTTGATCCAGTGCAGGGCGCTCAATGGCCCGAGCGTCGTGTGCAACGCCGCGAAATACACGGGCGCCCAGGGCGAGTTGGCCACCGCCATGGCAAGCGCCGCCGATCCCATCAGCACCAGGCCACCCACGGCCGAGCCCGCGACGAAGTCGACCAGTCGTTGCAGCGGTCGCCAGATAAGTGTCTTGAGCAATGGACTCTCCTGTCCCTGAAAGCCCGAGATGGTCACATCATGCGCCAGACCAGGCAAACCCGCGGCTTGCCGGATCGCCGCGGGCCGGTGCCGGCGGCGACGTCACGGGTCACTCGGCGCGCAGGCGCTTCTCGTGCGCGGCGAAATCCTTGCGATATTTCTTCGCCAGGCTGGTCTTCTGCGGCTCCTTGAGGATCTTGCCGGCCAACTGGAAGAAGATCTTTTCCTCTTCGCGCAGATGGTCGTGCAGCTCTTCCGAGAGCTTCGCCAGGTTGGCCGTCCAGCTGCGACCCGCATGGCTGCGCGTCTGCATCTCTTCGATCAGGTCGTCCATCTTATGGTGATCGGCCAGGGCGTCGCGGGATGAATGCAGCCCGCGATCGTCCATCAGCATGGGCACGTAGAGGTAGCGTTCCTCCGCCGCCTCGTGCGCCGCCAGCTCGATACGCAGGGCGGTGAACAACTCCACACGGTGCGGGCCCGGCTCCGAGCGCTGCAGCTTGCGCACGAGGGAGCGCTGGGTCGCGTGGCTTTCGCGCAACGCTTCGAAGATGGTTTCGGACATGGCAGGCCCTGGCGGCGGCTAAGGAATGAGACCGCGCGATCATCGGCCACCACGTGTCGATGATTCGTCAGGCCGATTCGGCGCGTCCCCGGTGGCGCCTGCCGGGAAGAGGGACCTAACCGCCCGTCTGGTCCAGCACGCGCGACCCGGTGATGATCATCCGCAACATCTTGGCGATCTGTTCGATCACCTGCGGATCGTGCTCGGGCGGCTGGTCCATGGCCACCGCGCCCATGGCGAAGACCAGGCGGGTGATCGCCTTGGACACCAGCGCCGGCTCGTGCAGGGTGGCGTGCTCCGCAGCGGCTAGGCGGATCAGATCGACCCGCAGTTCGTCCTCGAAGTACATCAGCTCGCGCTCGACCGCGCGCTTGAAGGCGTCCGAGCCCACCGCGCCCTCGCGCAGCAGGACATGCAGCAGCTTGTCGTCGGCGCGCAGCTGCTCCATGAACGTCTCGACCGAGACGCGGATGACGCTGCGGTCGGTGGACGTGGCGCGTTCGCGCGCCGAGCCGATGATGGTGCGCAGCGAACGACCGGCCAGGTCGATGAGCGCGATGGCCAGTTCGTCCATGTCACGGAACTGACGATAAAAACTGTTCGGGGCGATGCCCGCCTCGCGGGCCACCTCGCGCAGGCTGACCGTGGAGAGGCTGCGGTTGGGGCCGATCAGCTTCAGCGCGGCGGCCAGGAGGTCCTCACGGGCGATACCGACCTTGCGTGGCAGCGTCGGGTTGGCCAGGGACGGGGTGAGGATGATGGATGTCATGAGGCAGCGGTGGCGGGCAAGGCCCGATCATACTCCTCCCCGCCACTGCACAACTGTATAGACATTCGTAAACATGGGCGTATAGTGAAGGCATGAACGCCCTCCCCGTTCCGAAGCCACCCCGCCTGCAGCGCGCCGTCCGGCGTGCCGTGTCCCCCGCCCTGTTCGACTTCTGGGCCACCCGGTTCAATCCACTGTGGACCCTCGAACAGCCCATGGCGCGCCTGCTCTCGCGCGCGCCGGCCGGCCGGGATGCCGTGACCCTCGTGCTACGGCCCAATCGCCACTGGCGCGGCATGCTGCCGGGTCAGCACGTCAACGTCGGCGTGGAGATCGAAGGTCGTCGGCTGGTCCGTAGCTACAGCCCCACCCCCCTGGTCGACGGCACACTGGCCATCACGGTGAAGGCCATGCCGGGGGGCCTGGTCAGCGGGCACCTGGCAAGCAAGGCACGGATCGGCGACGTGGTCACGCTCGGCCAGGCATTCGGCGAGATGACGCTTGCCGCCCCGCGCGACGACCTGCTGCTGCTGGCCGCCGGCAGCGGCATCACGCCGATGCGCGCACTGGTCCGTTCGCTGGCCGCGCAGGGCATGCCGGTCAAGGTCGACCTGATGTACTGGGCCCGGCAGCGCGATGAACTCTGCTTCGTCGACGAGTTGCAGGCCCTGGCCGCCGCCCATCCGCGCCTGCGGTTGCGCACCCTGCTGACGCGCGACGAAAGCCACCCCGACGAGCGCATCGACGCCATCGCGCTGACCTCGGTGGACGGCCTTGCCTCGCGCCGTGTGCTGGCCTGCGGCCCCGGCGGCTTCATCCAGGCCGCCCGCGCGCGACTGGAAGGCCGCGTGGCGCGATTCGATGCCGAGGCGTTCAGCGCACCGGCCCTGGTGGACGGCGAAGAAGGCGAGGTCCAGGTCCATCTGGCGCGGTGCGGTCGCACCCTCACCCTCGCCCGCGGCCAGTCGCTGCTGGAAGGCCTGGAAGCGCAGGGCCTTCGCCCCGCCCACGGCTGCCGCATGGGCATCTGCAACACCTGCGTCTGTGGACGCGAGTCAGGCACGGTACGGCACACGCTGACCGGCGCACACAACGGTGAACCGTCGACCCAGGTACGCCTGTGCGTCAGCGCGCCGAGCACCGATCTGGTCCTGGACCTCTAAGGAAATCACATGGCCCGTATCATCAACCGCATTCTTTCCGCTGCCGAGCTGCAGTCGTTCGGCGACGAACTGGACGCCCTGCGCGCACGCGTCACGGCGGATGTCGGCGCACGCGATGCACGCTATATCCGCCGCATCGTGGCCGCCGTGCGCTGGACCGGCGTCGCTGGCCGCGCCCTGCTCTTCCTCGGTGCCTTCGTGCACGCCGTACTGGTACCCGGGTGGATACTGGGCGTGCTGTGCCTGGGTGCGTCGAAGATCCTGGAAAACATGGAACTCGGCCATAACGTGATGCACGGCCAGTACGACTGGATGGGCGACCCGAAGCTCAACGGCAAGACCTACGAATGGGACATCGTCGCCACGGGCGATGCCTGGCGCAAGACGCACAACTTCCAGCACCACACGTACACCAACGTGCGCGGCATGGACGACGACATCGGTTACGGCCTGCTGCGCATCTTCCCGGAACAGCGCTGGCGCCCGTTCTACCTGATGCAGCCGTTCATCGCGGTGGTCTTCATGCTGCTGTTCCAGTGGGGCGTGGCGATCCAGGACCTGCGCGTGGGCCGCTGGTTCGCCGGCAAGATGAAGGGTGCCGAGCTGCGCCGGGCGTTCCGTCCGGTCGGCCGCAAGATGGGTCGCCAGTTGCTCAAGGATTACCTGGTGTTCCCGCTGCTGGCGGGCCCGTTCTTCCTGCCGGTGCTGCTGGGCAACATGGTGGCCAACGGCATGCGCAACGTGTGGACCTTCGTCATCATCTTCTGCGGCCACTTCACCGCCGATGCGGAAGTGTTCCCGAAGGAAACCATCCGCAACGAAACCCGCGGCCACTGGTACCTGCGCCAGCTGCGCGGCTCGTCGAACATCGCCGGCGGCAAGCTGCTCAACGTGATGTCGGGCAACCTCAGCCACCAGATCGAGCATCACTTCTTCCCCGACCTGCCGGCCAACCGCTACGCAGCCATGGCCGTGGAAGTGAAGCAGATCTGCGCGCGGTACGGCCAGCACTACAACACCGGCTCGCTGCCGAAGCAGTTCGGCCAGGTGATCTGGCGCATCGTGCGGCACGCGTTCCCGAGCCGGGCCCGTGCGGTGCGTATCCCCGAAGCGGCCATGCAGGGCGGCTGAGGCCACGAAAAAAGGGCGGCGCGTCGACTCATCGACGCGCCGCCCTTTTTCATGGGCGCGGAAGCGGCTGGATCAGTGCTTGGGCTTGGGCTTCTTCGGCAACGCCGTCACGGAGCCCGCGTCCTTGCCGAGGCTGTCGGCTTCGATCACCGCGCCGTGCGGCGTATCCAGCCAGCGGCCTTCCACGCCGATACCCCGGCCGACCACGAGATGCTTCGACAGCGCATCGGCGGCATGGGGCGGGATGCGCACGATCACGCCATCGTCCAGCAGCACGCCGTGCACGTTGCCCTTGGGACCGTGCAGCAACCGCTCCACGGTGCCCTCGTACGACCAGCGCGAACCGTCATCGGCCACTTTCGGCTTGTCGTGTCCCTTGCCGGGACCCTCGTCCATGATGCGCTTGCCACGGGGCGGGTCGATGGCGACGGCCACCACGAGATCGACGTCACGCAGCGCCACGCCACGCACCTCGATGGTCACGCCGGGCTTGATGGCTTTCTCGATCGCGGCGGAAAGGTGCGGCGGCGTGTGCACCTCCATGCCGTCATCGAGCAACAGGCCGTCGATGAGACCGTGACCGTTGAGGAGGAAACGGTCCAGGGCGCCGCGGATCACCGGCAGGCGATCGGGGTCGAGATGATGCATGGGTATCTCCAGTAAAAAAGGAAAGCAGGACGGCCGCCCGTAAAACGGGCGGCCGTGTAACGCGGTGATCGGCTTAGCGGACGGGCGGCGGAACCATGCCCACCGTGTTGGACGGACCCGGCACCGTCTGCGTGGGCGCCGGAGGGGCGGGCGGCGGCGGCGGGAGCTGACCCGGCTGCGGCGGCTGCACCAGCGGCTGTTCGGTGCCGGGGGAAGCGCCGATCGCCGTGGCCTGCATGGCCCTGCCGAACGGAGACTCCACACCGAAACCCTTGGCGCTCAGGCGCGCGCCCGGTTGCAGCAAGGGATTGTCCACCGCAGCCGGCGGCGGGACCCGCACGATCGGGCCGCTGTCGAGGACCACGCCGTTGACCTCGCCCATGGGCCCCAGCAGCGCCTGGGTCACCCGACCCTGCGCATCCATCGGCTGGAGAGCCGGCGGAACGGGGGGTGCCGGCGGAACGGCGGGCGGCGTATCGACCAGCTTGTCACCATTGGGCAGGCCGAGCGAGGCGGCTCGGACCAGCGGCAACGTACCCACACGGAAACCGTCGATGTCGAGACGGTCGCCCGTCCTGGCCTTGGCGGTCAGCGACGCGCCGAGAGTCGGCGGGAAATCGACCTGCGTGTGGTCGGCAAGCAGCACGCCGTCCACCTCGCCGTTCGGGTTGACCAGGAAGCGGGCAATGCGACCGCTCAGCTGCACGCTGCGCTGGGACGATGTCATCGGCGGCGGGGGCGGCGGTGGCAGCGGAGCCGCCTGGTCCGGTGCCGGCGGCTGGGCCTGGGCCGCCACGACGGGCCGGGGCGCGGCGGGCGACGGAGCGACGGCGGCAGCGGCGGCCGTCATGCCGCCGCAAGCGGCGAGGATGGCAAAGGAAAGAACGCGAGTTTTCATGTTCGACTCCGAGGTGCGGTGGGGAGGCCGCATCAAGGTCGATGCATGCGCCGTGCCAACCCTCTGGACGCCGTATGGCGCGGCCGCGCGCAGCGGGTGCAGGTCGCGATGTCCCTTTCCGGGACACCCGGGTGTCCGCCCGCGGGACATCATTCCAGCCCGTAATCCACCAGCTTGCGGTAGAGCAGCTGGCGCCGGATACCGAGGCGTCTGGCTGCCTCGGCACGGTTGCCCTGCGCCTCGCGCAGGGCGTCGACGATCATCGTGCGCTCGAGGCGCGCCACGGCATCGGGCAGGCTCTCCGGCGCGGCATCGGCGGCGATCGCCACGGCGGGCGCGGCCGTGTTGAGCATCGGCGCGAGATCCGCCGCGTCGATGCGCTGGCCCGCCACCAGTACACGGCAACGCTCCATCACATTGCGCAGCTCGCGCACGTTGCCCGGCCACGCATACGCCTGCAACAGCGCCAGGGCGGCTTCGGTGAGCTGCTTGCCGGGCCGGCCGTCTTCCCGCAGGAAACGATCCGCCAACGCCGGGATGTCTTCGGGGCGCTCGTGCAACGCGCCCAGTTCGATCGGCAGCACGTTGAGGCGATAGAACAGGTCGCTTCGGAACGTGCCTGCCGCGATGAGGTCGCCGATGCGGCGGTGCGTGGCGGCCAGCACGCGGACATCCACGCGGACCGGCTGGCTGCTGCCCAGCGGTGTCACGGCGCCCTCCTGCAACACGCGCAGCAGTTTCGCCTGCATGGACAGCGGCATGTCGCCGATCTCGTCCAGCAGCAGCGTGCCGCCGTCGGCCTCACGAAAATAGCCTTCGCGCTCCGTGGTGGCGCCGGAGAACGCGCCGCGCCGGTGTCCGAACAGTTCGCTCTCGAGCAGGTCGGCGGGGATGGCCGCGCAGTTCACCGCGACGAACGGCCGGGCGGCGCGCGGGCTGGCCCGGTGCAAGGCGCGCGCGACCAGCTCCTTGCCCGTGCCCGTCTCGCCCGTGATCAGCACCGGCACGTCGCTGGCGGCGGCCAGTCCGATGCGTTTCTGCACCTGACGCATACCCTGGCTGCTGCCCGCCAGCTCGGTGTCGTCGGCCGCCACCGCCGGCACGCTGGTCCGACGGCCGGAGGCCAGCGCGCGCGCCACGATCTCGGCCAGTTCGGCCCGCCCGATCGGCTTGGTCAGGTGATCGAAGGCACCCAGGCGCATGGCGTCGATGGTGTTCTGGCCCGACGCGAAGGCGGTCAGCATGATGACCGGAATGGCGCTGAGGCGATCGTCGGCCTGCCGCTGGCGCAGGAAGCTGATGCCGTCCATCGTCGGCATGCGGTAATCGACGAAGGCGAGTTCGACCGGCGCGTCGGCCAGCATGGCCAGCCCTGCGCTGCCGTCCGTCGCCACGATCACTTCGTGCCCCATCGAACCCAGGGTGACAGCCAACGTCGCGCCGAAATCGCGATCGTCGTCGATGAGCAGGATCAGCGCCATGGCAGCTCCACGCGAAAGGCGGTCTGGCCGTCGTGCCATGCATGGCCGACGGTTCCGTTATGGGCTTCGACGATATCGCGTACCAGTGCCAGTCCGAGCCCGTTGCCGTCGATGCGGTCCGTGGCGAACGGCTCGAACAGATGGTCGCGCACCTCTTGCGACATCGGCTCGCCTACGTTGGCGACGATCATGACCAGGCGACCATCCATGGCCTCGATGGACCAGTTGACGATACTGCCGGCAGCACGATGACGCAGCGCATTGCGCAGCAGGTTGTCGACCGCACGCTCCATCTGCGCGGGATCGAGCGACCAGGTGGTCGCCCCATCGCCGACGCGCAGTGCGACGGCGGTTTGCCCGTCGCCCAGCTCGGCCAGCACGCGCCGGGCCCAGTCGGCGATGTCCACCTCGGTGCGCTCCACGCGCACCGGCTGCACCATGCGCAACAGCGTCTCCACCAGGGCATCCAGCTTGCCCACCTGCGCCAGCATCAGGTCCAGCGAGGCGTGTGTGGTCGGGGACAACGCTTCGGGTGCGATCGCCAGCGCGTTCTCGGCGGCCAGGCGCAGGGTGGCAATAGGGTTGCGGATCTCGTGCGCCACGGTGGCGGTCATGCGGCCCAGCGAGGCCAGGCGCTCATGACGGCTGAGGTGACTGGCCAGCGTGGCCGCCTCGCGGTGGCTCTCGGCGAGCCGGGTCGCATAGCCGACCACCGTCTCACCCAGACGATCCAGCTCCGGCGCACCCGTTCGCGGCAGGTCGGGAATGGCGTCGCTGTGCGCGAGCGCATGCTCCACCGCAGCAAAGCGTCGTGACCAGCGGCGCATGATGGCGCCCAGCGCACCGGCCGAAGCGAGCGCCAGGGCCAGCAGTACGCCTGCCGCCGCGGCGAACAATCCGGACGAGCGGCCCGGTGCATGGGCCAGGTGGGTCATCGTCCATCCCGCACGGTACGCGTCGATCGGGCAGGCGGCGATCAACAGCGACTCGCGCTTTCCGGAACGGGTATAGCCGACCGTCTCGTGCCGTGACAGGGCCGCCGCGGCCGTCGTTACCAGGTTGCCCCGCTCCGCGTCCGGCACGTCGGACTTGCTGCCCGATCCCTGGTACGTGGGGTAGGCATAGGCAACGAAACCCGTGCGGTTATCCCAGACGCCGCCCTCGATGCCGTCCTGGTCCGCCAGCACCAGTTGGACCACCACATTGGCAAGGCCGTTGGCCAGCGACTCCGAGCGTGCGTCCGCGCTGGCGCCGTTATAGCGGGCGACCAGGGACGCGCAATCGGTGTCCAGGGTTTGTCGCGCCTGGGCAAGCTGCATGCTGCCGGACTGCTGCCAGGCGGCGAAGAGCAAACCGGCCATGCCGACGCAGCCGGCAAGGATCAGCACCCAGACCAGAAAGAGCTGACGGGAAAGGGTGGCAGGCATGCGTCACCGGGAGGAAGAATCCGGCGAGGGTAGGCGTGTTACCTGTACGCTTTCGTGAACGACGCTGCGTGCTGCGCGCCGTCAGGACTCGTCGAAGCCGACGCCGGTAGGCGACGGCATGTAGAGGTCATGGGCCAAAAAACCCAGGCACACCAGGGTAAGAACGACACCCGCCGCGATCCATATCCGACGGCGCGTGGGATTCCAACGGGCGCAGTACTGACGCCACCAGGGGAAGGCCGCCGCCGCCGCGCGCACGCCGTGCAACGCCCATTGGCTGTTTTCCAGATGCTGGAGTGCCCACATCGTCCTTGATCCTTCTGCTCAGGCGTCGTCGTCCGCAGGATTATGGATAAGAGCGACCAGGAGCGGTGTAGGCCTACGCCCTACAGTTGTGTAGGCATTCCCCTACACGGGTTCTGTCTTCTTTCTCTAGGCTTGGGGCGCCACAGGGGCATGCGCCACCGCGGCTCCGGAGGGATCGAGCTTGACCGGTACGATCGCCTCGACACTCCGTCGGGTCCCATGCTGGACGGGTGGGTTGAAGGCGTGCGCCTCGACGACTGACAGCGCCTTGCGGTCCAGGTCCGCATTGCCCGTCGTGCGAACGATCCGGGCATGACTCGCATGTCCGTCAGGGTCAACGGTGACCTGAACCATAGCCTCGCCCGAGGCCGGCCGCCCCGAGGCGTCTTTCGGCCAGTCGTCGGCATGCACTGCCTGCGCCAGCAACGCACCAATGACCAGCAGGACCCCATAACCCGCGACGTGTCTGCCCATGACCTTCTCCGGAAAATGTCCGGCCGAACTGTAACGCCGATCGCACGCGCGACGAACCGTAAGTTTGCGCGTTGTTTACGGCATCCCGTCCAGGAAACCTATTGCTTTTACGGCGTCTCGCAATAACTTGCGTGTACCGGCACCGATTGCCTCCGATATCCCGCACGCCATGAATCCATATCCCCGCCTCCGCCATCGGACGCCTGCGCTGGCCGCCTGTCTTGCGATGGTCCTGGTGGCCATGTCGTCACCATCCTTCGCCGACGATGCCGCAACGCCCATCTGCACCGACCGGCCGACCAAGGCCAACTCGACGTGCACCGTGCCTGCCGGTTCCGCCCAGGTCGAAATCGATATCGGCAACACCACGCGCGATCATCAGGCATCGACGACCACGCGTACGGTCAACATCATCAATCCGACGCTGAAGTATGGGCTCGACGATAAAACCGACATACAACTCAGCTGGTCGCCGCACATCGCCGTGGATATGCGCGACCACGCAAGCGATGCGCGCAGCCACGCGTCCGGTCGTGGCGACGCCTATCTGCGCCTGAAGCATAGGTTTGTCGATACCGATGCTGTCTCCGTAGCAGTCATCCCCTTCGTCAAAGCGCCTACCGCAGCGCATGGCATCGGTAACGATCGTTGGGAAGGCGGCGTCGCCCTGCCTGTCGCGGTTCCGCTCCCGGGGGGCTTCGCACTGACGCTGGGCCCCGAAGTGGATGTGCTGGCCGATCTCGATGGCTCGGGGCACCATGCGGCGCTGGTCAACCTGGTCAATGTCGCCCACCCGCTGGGCAGCCGCATGACGCTCGCCGTGGAGGTGTGGGACCTGGTCAACCGCGATCCCTCTGGCACGGTACGCCAGCGTTCGGCGGATGTAGCGCTGAGCTACCTCGTCACGCCCGCCTGGCAGGTCGATGTGGGGGCCAATGTCGGCATGACCCGTGAAACACCCGATCGCCAGTTCTATGTTGGACTATCGGCCCGTTTTTAAACGGGGCGCCATCGATCATGATCGATGCTGGTGCGACAATGTCTGGGCGAACCGTTGTGTCGGTGGCTCGGGGGTCGCATGGCGTAATGAACGAGGGTGACAGCGTGTTGATGAACGAACTCGGCCCGCGCATCTGCATCCTCGGGCCATCCAATGCGGGTAAGTCGACCCTGGCGCACACCATTGCGTGCGCCAATGACCTGATGTGTGTGCACCTCGACCAGTTGCGGCACATACCGGGTACACCATGGACGCTTCGGGACGACGAAGCCTTTCAGGCACTGCATGATGCCGCCATCGCGGAAGACCGCTGGGTGATGGAAGGCAACTATTCGCGCCTGCTGCCCCAGCGTCTTGCCCGAGCGACCGGTCTCATCGTGCTGGATGTATCGACCGGCACGAGCCTTTTGCGGTACGTGCGGCGATGTCTGGGCGGCGGTCCACGCATCGGAGGTATCGGCGCAACGCGCGACCCCGTCCGCTGGGCGATGCTCATGCACATTATCGGACCGACGCGAGCCGGTCGCAGGCGTTATGCCGAGGTGTTCGCCCAAAGCGCCCTGCCCAAACGGTACATCAGTGGATAGGGAACCTAACCCGATCTGCGAGCATGTGCTGGCAGACGACAGCGCAGCCATGGCTGCGCTGTCTAGGTTTATGCCGGCAACAGCACGGCTAGCGGTGGCACGGGTTCAGCCGATGTCTCACGCTGCTCGGCGTCGTGACTGACACGAAATTCTCCAACCAGCCTGGCAAGTGCATCGGCCTGCCCCTTCAACGATTTGGAGGCAGCCGAGGCTTCTTCCACCAGCGCGGCGTTCTGCTGGGTGACGTCGTCCATCTGGTTGATCGCCTGACGCACCTGGCCGATGCCCTGGCTCTGCTCCGTTGCCGCCGCGGCGATCTCGTTGACGAGATGAGTGACCTGCTGGATGGCCACACCCATGGAGTTCATGTTCTCGCCCACGTCGCTCGCCTGATTGACGCCTTCTTCAATCAATTCGTTGGAGGCACCAATCAGTGTTTTGATCTCACGTGCAGCCTTCGTGGAGTTCTGGGAGAGGATTCGCACCTCACCGGCAACGACAGCGAAACCCCGGCCGTGCTCACCCGCACGTGCCGCTTCCACCGCGGCATTCAGCGCCAGGAGGTTGGTCTGGAAGGCAATGCCTTCGATCAGCGTGATGATGTCGTTGACCTTGCGCGAGCTATGGCGAATGTTACCCATGGTGCCCAGCATCGTATCGAGCGATGACGCACTCTTCTTCGACAAGTCGTTCATGCTATCCGCCAGCTGGCTTGCCTGACGCGTGTTGTCGGCGGTCTGCCGGACGGTCTCATGCAGTTCGGTAACGCTGGCAGCAGTCTCTTCCAAAGAAGCGGCCTGCTGCTCGGTTCGCGATGAAAGGTCTTCATTGCCCGCTGCAATTTGAGCCGACGCGCTGCTGACCGACTGGGAGGCAACGTTTACCGAGACGAGCGCTTCGGACACCCGTTGCATCAGGCTGTTGAACGCCGTCGCCATGGTGCCTATTTCGTCACTGCGGGTTGCATCGGCGCTGACTGTAAGGTCGAGGCGCTCGCTTGCAACCGTCATGGTGTTTCCGATATCCCGAAGACTTCTGCGCACCCGAAGAATGGTGACCAAGGCGAAGAAGCCAAGCAGCAAGATGGTGGCCGAGACACCCGCGGCAATACCCCAGACGGTCTTGCTGAAGATGCTGTGGTTGGTGACGCGCAGGTCCTCGCCGATCTCGATGTTGATAACAAGCTGTTTCTGATAGTCCGAAATGAGCTGGCGAATCGCACTACCAATACCGTCAGTGCCTTCGACAAGGGGAAGACTTACGGCATCGTTATGTGCCCGGGACGCGGCCAGAAAGGCAGGCAGCTTTTCTTCGACCTTTCGGATGTTGTCAAAAGCCACGTGCGTCAGTCGTTCGTCTTCCGCGCTCGAAATGTCGTTCGCCAGGTAGTACTTCGTCAGCTCCTTCAGCCCGGATATCTGGTGCTGGATGCGCGCTTCCACGTCTGGCAGCTTCTTGTCATCTGTCTGGCTTTGATGCACGTAGAGAAGAATGGAAAGTTCGTTGCTCTGATCTATCAGTTTCCCCAGATCCTTGATCGAGGGAATAGCATTGACCTGGACATATTCAAAGCGAGCTTGAAAGCCGGAAGTCACCGTGATGGCGACAATACCCAATGCAATGAGCGCGGCAGAAAAAAGTGAAAACGTAAGCAACAGTCGCTGCGTGACACTCATGTGGTTCTTTTTCATTTTGGCAATTATCTTTTAGAAGTGCTGGCACTCCCCTTTCCGAAAAAAGTGGAAGTTACCGATTTAATAGAGGCAAAATCCGTTGCGGTTGTCATGCTGGATATTCCTCGGTTATCGGCGCGCGGTAACAAATATTGAGGGTGAATCGAAAGATGATGCGGGGCACTCATGCATGGGCGACATTCGACGCCAAATGCGACGAATACCGCATAGATGTCTCGTTCGCACTTCATAAATTGCGCAGAGGCGCACTGACGACCGGTGAATTCACAGAAGTTCGACACGCTTTGTAACCGTCGTTTACGTGGATACACTCCGTTGCACTCAGGCCGGAGAGTCATTCCCATGAAGCACCTACGCTGCGTGTCCCTGCTCGCCCTGTCGCTGCTCGCCTTGCCCGCGTTCGCGCAATCCGATCGCGAAGTCGTGGAAAAGATGGTCACCCGCTCCGCGAACGTCTGTCCGGGCCATAGCGCGGATCGCACTACGCCTACCGTCAAGGCCACGCCCGTCGGCGCCCTCCGCGTCATGCTCGAGCGCGGTTTGGTGATGTGCCCCGATCGTCGCCTCGATGCCGACGCACCCGCCGTCTTTTACGGCCGGGTCGGCGTATTCGAGTGGAACCCGGAAGTGAAAGGCAGCTCGGAGGTGATCGTGAAGCAGATCGACGCGATGACCCGTAAGGATGCGTATCCCTCGGACACCTTGGTGTGGAACACCCAGGGCGTGGAGCTGAAGCAGCGTACCGTGCCCGCCTTTGAGGCCAAGCCCGGTGCCGCGGTGCTTTATCACGTGGAGTGATGGCTTTTAGTCCTTACACCGGATGATGCCGCTTGTGCTCGTTTTTTAGACTCGGCGATCCCGGGCTCGCCAGGTGCGGATGGCACCTGGGGTCCGCCCCGCGTGGATGGTGCGATACCTGACGACACGCCGTCCACACGAGGCGCTCACGGGCCTCAGGACACTGTCACCGCACACCACCGGATCGCCCTAAAGAACGACGCCGGCTCATCTCATCTGGCCGATGGCCAAAAGGACTTCCATGAACACCATCCGCTCCGAATCCGGCTACAACGCCCCCGTAGGCTCCCGCATTACCGAAGGCGACGTGACACTTATCCGTCGTATCTCGTGGGGTTCGATCTTTGCCGGCGTCATCATGGCTGTGGTCATCCAGCTCGTCCTCAGCCTTATTGGCGCAGGCATCGGCTTCAGCACAACCGACGCAATGGCCCATGATTCGCCCGATGCCTCCAGCGTAGGCATCGGTGCCGCGGTCTGGTGGGGCGTCAGTAGCGTACTAGCCCTGTTCACCGGCGGCTGGGTCGCCGGACACCTTGCGGGTGCGCCCGGGCGGACGGACGCCATGCTCCACGGCCTCGTCGCCTGGGGTCTGGCCAGTCTTCTGGGCGCGTACCTGGTGGCCACCGCTGTCACGTCCATCGTGAAGGGTGGGGCCACGGCGGCCGGTGCAGTCGCGACCGTGGCCGGTAGCGGTATTGCCGCCGCCGCGGGTCCCGTCGTGGACGCAGCGAAGAATCAGCTGCAGGAAAGCGGCATCACGATGGACTCGCTGAAGGGCCAGGCCCAGCAGCTGCTGGCGCAGACGGGCAAGCCCGCCTTGCAGCCCGACGCGCTCAAGCAGCAGGCCAACGGCGCGGCCAACCAGCTCAACGACGCGGCGCAGAACCAGGCCAACGGCGACACGGGCGAAGACGTGCAGACCGTGGCGCAGCGCATCATCACCTCGGGTAGCGACACCGTGCAGCAGGCGGACAAGCAGGCCCTGGTCAACGTGGTGATGGCACGCACCGGTGTGTCGCAGCAGGAAGCCGAGCAGCGGGTGGACACCTGGATCACCCAGTACCAGCAGACCAAGGCCAAGATCGCGCAGGCGAAGGCCGAGGCTGAGGTCAAGGCTCGCGAAGCGGCGGATGCCGCGGCTAAGGCTGCAGCCAAGGCGTCGTTGGGCGGTGCGATTGCGCTGATCCTTGGTGCGATGGCCGCTGCCCTTGGTGGTGCGCTGGCCGGCCGCCGGTATGTCGTGGTCGTGGACGACCGTCTGCGCTGATCGCTACCGCGATCGAGCAAGCCCCGGCGCGCAACGATGCGCTCCGAGGTTGCCGAGGCCCAAGGGCTACACGGCAGGCATCCACAAAGGCGACGGTTTTTACCGTCGCCTTTTCTTTGCCCGCGCTGCCCCTGCATTGTCTCCTACGCGAATGATGAACGATCGCCTGGCGGTAGCTGGACGATTCCCGGGACGCAAAGCACTATCGGGACTCTCGGCCACCGTGCGGCCAGGGCCTGTCCCACAAGGAGATCGCGATGACGCTTCGCCCGCTTTTTTACCTGTCATGGTTAGCGCTTGCCGCGTGCACCCAACCATCGACATCGTCGGCCGACAGCACCGCTGCACCGCCCGCTGCACCGCAGGTCGATCCCGCACCACCGGTTGCATCCGTGCCCTCCGTGGCATCGATGCAGGCCGGGGACGGCCACGGTGAACGCGAGACCCTGTCGGTTACCTCGACCACCGGCACGATCAACTGTGAGAATCGCAACGTCGATATCACCGGGCAGCATGCGACCCTGATCCTGCGTGGCCACTGCGGCATGATCGCGCTGCTGGGTGCCTACGGAAATCTGCAGATCGAGCATGCGGAAGGTCTGAGGGTGGTCGGCGCCAATGCTCAGGTCGTCACAACGAGCGACCTGAAGACTGTCGAGATCTTTGGCGAGCGTGGCACTTTCCAGGTCGGCCATGTCGATGAGCTGCGCGTACCGGGCCGCGAAACGCGCCTGCGCGCCTTGTCCATCCGCTCGGCCACGCTGCACGGCAGCAACAACGAGATCACCCAGCAGGACGGCACCGCCGTCGTCGAAGACTACGGAAAGGACAACCGGATCGGCTCCTGACGAACGAAGCTGCATGGTCATCCTGACCGGGGAAACGCCGCCCTAGGTCCGGACGAATACCTCGACGCGCCGGTTCGCTTGCCGTCCGGCGGGATTGTCCTTGCCGTCGACCTCGTTCGGGGCGACGGGTTTTGACTCCCCGTAACCCTTTGCCGTGGCCCCGATCGACAACCCACGCTGGACCAAGGCGTCGCGGACCGACACCGCCCGTCGCTCCGACAGCTGCTGGTTATAGTCGTCGCTCCCCTTGCTGTCGGTATGGCCGCGTATCTCCATGTCGCGTGCCTGCACATGGGACAGGGCGCCGGCCAGCGCATCCAGAATGCGCGCGGCGTCCGGGCGTATCGCCGACTTGTCGAAATCGAACAACACACGATCGCTCAAGGTGATGAGGTAGCCGCACGGCGCGCCGGGCGGCGCGAACCGCTTCATCGGGGGGAAGCGTCCCGCTGGCACCACCCTGGCTAGCGGCGCCATCGTCACGGGATGCGGCGGGGTACCTATCTGGCCGGTGCCGTCGCCGTTGTTGCGAAGCAGCCCGTGGGGACCGTTCCAGGTGCCCGAGCCGTCCGCGTTGATGGTCACCAGGCCCTCGGGGCCGTTCCATGAGCCACTGCCATCGCCGTGGTTCTGGATCACGCCGCCCTTGCCGTTCCAGGTGCCCGCCCCTTTGCCGTCCAGGCTGATGATGCCAGCGGGACCGTTGTACGTACCCGATCCATCGGCATGGACCTGCACGATCGCGTCGGCGCCGTCACCCACCGACCCGTTGATGGTGCCGCTGCCATCGGCGTTGACGCTGACCACACCACCCTCGAAGTTGGCCGTGCCGGCACCATCGGCACCGATCTTGAAAACGCCGTCCTTACCGTTGCGAAGCAGGTTGCCCTGTGCATCCACGCTGGTGATGCCACCGTCGTTGACCAGTGTGCCATCGGTGCCGCAACGCGCAGGCGCCACGCTGATGCCGGCCACGGGATCGATGGCATCCTTCATCGATGCTTCGAGCGCCCGCTGCGCCGGGGTCACGCCCAGGATATCCGGCACGACGATCGGCGGGATGACCGGGAAGTCGGGGACGGCCGCCGTAGCGGCGGCGGCAGTGTCGTTAGTCGCGGTAACGTCGCGCGCAGGCGGCGGCACGTCGCGCGGCGTTTCATGGCGCACCGGCGGCGGCGCGGCGACCGCGTGCTCCCGATCATCCGACGCGCCGCAGCCGACCAGGAGCCCCATCGACAACCACAACGGTAATGCCCTCATCGCTCGATCTTCCCGTGTCATGATCCCGTGGTCCGTAGTGCATCACGAAACCCGGTCGTAGCGATACCTCAGACGAAACCCCGATTGACGATTGCCATTCCGAGTGAAGGCGCAGTACCGTGAATACGGCGGCCATGACGCGGAGCGCGATGAGGACACCCATGGCAGCACTGCGCGTCGCCGGAATCGTCCTCACCTCTGCCTGATGCGACAAACGCATGGCACCTCGCAGTCTGACGCACAAGGTAAGCATCTTTCGCAAGCAGTAACTGGGTGAACTCCAAGTCTTACGCGAGGATCAACTATGGCACTGATTCAATGTCCAGAATGCGGACACGATGTGTCCGACAAAGCGGCGGCTTGTCCACACTGCGGCCATCCAGTGCGCGGGCAGGTCAAGAGTGATCGCGTGTTGAACAGCAGCGTGGCAAGCAAGATCGTTGGCATGCTCGGCGGCTGGCTTATCGTTCCGTGGATCGCGCGGCTTTTGGCGATGGTCTTGTTCTGCATCGTTCTCATTGTGATGTTCATGAAAGGGCGCGGCTGAAGTAACGGAGCGCAAAGCGTCCGCGAACCTGTAGCGCTACCGTGCGGTATCTCGCGGTTTAAGTCTGCCAGCTACAGCTCAGCCTACCCTGGAGTTCCATATGAAACGAGTCACCGGTGTTGGCGGCATTTTCTTCAAGGCCAAGGATGCGCCCGCCCTCAGGGCGTGGTACCAGAAGCACCTCGGCATCGATGTCCAGGCATGGGGCGGCACGGCCTTCCGATGGGACGACGGCGACGGCAATCCGATCAACGGGACAACCGTCTGGTCGATTTCATCCGGCGCGGATGAGCAGGTGCCCGATGGGCACACCTTCATGATCAACTATCGCGTGGATGACCTGCATTCGCTGATCGAGGTTCTTCGCGAGGAGGGCTGCGATGTTCTCGATAAAGTCGATGACTCCGAGCACGGCAAGTTCGGCTGGGTGATCGACCCGGAAGGTAACAAGGTTGAACTGTGGGAACCGCCTGCGGGCGAGTGATGAAGTGAATCCGTGGTGAGATGACCGGACACTCACAAGGGACTCGTCCAGGGCTTGCGGTTGCGGCATGCTGCGCCAGCGGCGCTATCAGGCGCGGCCTTTGATGACGGGGAGAGCGCCTTGAAGTCCAGCGCGGCCGATCTTCTTAAGTGTCAACTCGCGCCCGGCGAGGACCTGGTATGGAGCAGTGGCTTGGCGCCTCGAAGCAGATGGCTGCCCGGATCGATCTTATGAGTGACCCGATCGACTACCTGTATCCACAGCATGTTCCGCGCCCGGTGTTCGCCATCAGCGGCGAATTGGTCACGGGTGGCTTCAAACAGTCCCCGCACGCCCACCGTAAGGCCCAGCTGTTCATGGCGCTGCGCGGATTGGTAACCTGCGAAGTCACGAAAGGGCTATGGATGGTCCCGCACCACTGCGCCCTTTGGATCCCGGGCGACCTGGAGCACAGCATACGCTGCGTCGGCGATGTCCTCGTTTATACGCTTTTCGTCGAGCCCGCCGCCGCGACCGGGATGCCTCAGGAATGCTGCACGCTGGCCGTCACGCCGCTGCTGCGAGAGCTGATCATCGCGGCCTCGCGGCTTTCGACGCTTTACGACTGCGAAGGCCCGGACGGGCGCTTAGCCCAGACGTTGCTCGATCAGCTAGCGATCGCTCCGCGCGAGCGTCTGCACCTCCCGATGCCAGAGGACGCCCGACTGCATACCATTGCTGAGGCGCTAGCTTCCCGCCCCGCAGACCGTGCCACCATCGCGGAATGGGCCAAGCGTGTGGCCATGAGCGAACGAAGCCTGTTCCGCCTGATTCAGCAGGAAGTCGGGATGAGTTTTGGTCGATGGCGACAGCAGTTTCACATCATGGTCGCCCTCGAGCGCCTGGCTTGTGGCGATTCAGTGCAGGCCGTCGCCTTTCACCTGGGCTACCAGAACTCCAGTGCCTTCATCACTATGTTCAAAAAAGTGATGGGACAATCCCCAGGACAGTATCAGCCCGCCTGGAGCGAGGGATAGAAAAGTCCACGCCGCATCGATTATGGCGGGTTCTCGGCATCCATTGGCGGGATGGCCCCATGTGTTCAGTCCTGGGCGTCATTAGGCTTTGCGTTTCAATGCTGCGGTTGGTGAATTCGCCGCGCTCCAACGCGAGACCTGCCATGAAGCTCAAAAACAAGATTCTCATCTGTGGCGGCGGCATCGCCGGACCGGCATGCGCGCACTGGCTCCAGAAATACGGTTACTCGATCGTGATTGTCGAGAAAGCCTCAGGCCTGCGCGACGGCGGCCAGAATGTGGACATAAAGGGAGCCGGTCAATACGTCCTCCACAAAATGGGTCTCGCTGAGGACGTCGAAGCCAAGAATACGCGCGAGCGTGGAGTGAAGTTCCAGGACACCAGCGGTCGAGTTTTTGCCACCTTTCCACGCGGTGCCTTCGCTGGGCTAACCGAGGATGTCGAGATCCTGCGCGGGGACCTCGCCCACATCCTTCACAGCAGCGTCAAGGACGTCTGCGAGTATCGGTTTGGCACGTATGTGACTGCGCTTTTGGACACTGCGGAGGGGATGGTTGCGTCGTTCAACACTGGCGAGGAAGAGGTCTTCGATGTGGTGATAGCGGCTGACGGTCTTGGCTCGTCGACACGCGCGATGGTGCTGGCGGAGGAGACAAGCTTCCGCTACCTGGGCGCTCACATGGCTTTTTTCGACATCCCACGCCGGTCAGGCGACGATGGATGGGCCATGTCCTCCCTGGGAGGCGGCATGGCGGTTTTTCTTCGGCCCGGAAAGAGCGGCCATACGACAGTATTGACGACTTTCCTGGCAGAAGAAACGCTGCATCGTGGAACCCCAGCCGAGCAGCGGAGCGCGCTGGCGGAGGCATTGACCGGGCGCGGCGCGCTGGCTGACCGAGTCCGGAGCGAACTGGCGTCGGTCAGCGACTTCTACTTTGGGCCAATGAGCCAAGTGAATGTCGCTCGGTGGTGGAAGGGCCGCGCCGTTTTACTCGGTGACGCAGGCTACTGTCCCACCCCATTCACCGGCAAAGGCACCGCGCTTGCACTCGTTGGCGCCTATCTTCTAGCCGGCGAAATCAAGCGATCTGCCACGCTCATCCAGGCCTTCGCCAACTACGAACAGCTCCTTCGGCCCTACGTGGAGGCTTCGCAAAACCAGTTGAGCGCCAGAAGCATCCGAATGATGCACCCCTCAAGCCCGGGAGGAGCGTGGATAACTCGCCAGGCCCTCAAAGTGCTGGCGAGCAGGCCGGTGCAATTCTTGTTTAGGCCAACGCCCGACAAGCGCAAGAAAGCCATCGCCGAAGACTTCGTCTTTCCGGATTACACGTGACATTCGGGTCGAAAAAAAGGGTTGCGGTCTCGCGACTTGAACCAGAGCCCAGCATCTTATCGATTAGGCACCGCTTTATCATTCGGCCCACGCAGTTATCTCGCCTCCTCCCTGCCGCATCCTCCTGAATACGTTGGAGAGTGCCACGTCCAGAAGGGCCGTGGCGCGTCGGGCTGCTTTTTTGGGTGCCGGAGTGGGCGCACCAGGAAGCGGAACCCCACGCGGTCGCGTACGTCCGTCGGCACGCGGAAGCGCGTATAGAGGCCAGCGGGTCGGTGGAGCAGAAGTGGCTCTGGCACGGAAAACGATACCTAAAACGATACCCCGGGAAGGCGTTTCAGGTTCGCTGCGTCGGCCGAAGAAGACGTCACAGAGAAGGCACTTAGCTTCGATAAGACCGAGGTTGGAGCGGGTGAAGGGAACACCCTGGCTCATCATTTAACCCGCTGAGCTGCCTCAATAACCAGGCCAGACAAGGGGTTGGGCGGTGCGATACCCAGAACGGGACTATGTCGGAAGGATACCAGCAAGTCCGGCGGACGATTTCGGCTGGCAACAACCTATACGCGTAATCGGCCGCAAACGCGGTTGTTGCCTCCAGAAATCTCCCAGAGAGCCGACCCCATGGACACCCACATGGAAGGCGCATATGGACCACGCTCGCTGCACACTCGACGACAAGCCTTACACCGCGTTCGACTTCTCCAAATTGGCTCCGGTAACCCTGGAGAATTATCGGCGCAACCTCGTTTGCGCAGAGTGCGAAGGGCCAGCCTTTTTCCGCAAACAATCTGCGGATGGACGGGCGCCCTGCTTTGGAGGCCGTCCCCATAAGCCCGGATGCAGCCTGGCAAGCCAGGAAGGCGGTGGCTGGGGCGTTGATGGCGGGGATGGCGAAGACGAGCGCTTGAATCCAGGCGACCGCATCGTGGTCGACCTTCGCCTGGACGTCGGGAGCGCAGGGGCGCCCGGAGGCAACCCGTCCGACCGACAGCATGGTCAGGGCCGCTTCTTCGGCGGCGCAAATGGAGAGCAGCGTTCTCGAACGTACAAGCGGCTTCGGGCGATGCTGAGGGCCCTCGTTGAGGGCCACGGACTAGCCACCTCGAATCAAATCATTGAGCTCACGGGTGTCATCGAAATGCCCGCGAGGGAATTCTTTGTGCCCTTCGGTGAGGTTGCCAGCCTTCCCGCAGGCCAGTACAGAGGCTTTTGGGGATCTCTGTCAGACGCGCGGCACGGGAAGGACGGCGCAATTTATCTCAACACCGGAGGACTGACCGAGCCAAGCATTCGCGTACCGGAAGCCGACAAACAAGTCCTTCTGGAAATGGTGAAAGCCGGGAACCTCGAAGAACTTTCAGGTGCGTATGTTTTGGTGCTGGGAAAGGTCGGGACTGCTAGGGATAACGGAAAACGTTTCATCACTCATAAAAGCGCTTTGTATCTGGCGATGCTCGTACAAAAGCAGCGCTGACACTTGCCTATCCCGCCCCCACATCCGCAGTTTCGGAAGTCCTCTGGAACTCCTTGAGATACTCCGGCCGGTGGCGGGCAAGCCAGCGAACGACCGACGCGTTGCCCAGCCACTTGCCCAGATGTCCCTTGACGATGGTCAGGTGCAGCACGTCTGGGCCATAGGAATCTTCCACGGCTGAGGTCTGCATCTGGAGTGCGGCAAGCTCGCGCTCCATCCGCCCGATGGATTCGACCGTCCCTGGTCTTGCCGCCACCTTGGACTCATAGGGGACACACACCTCTATGACTTTTTACCTTGTGCCCCACCCGATTTGCTCGGCGCGTTGCCGCGTCCGCCACCTGAGGGCTTTCCCGGATTCTTGCTCGGTGCATTCGGAACGGGTGACTTTGCCATATCGTTGCTCCTGTGGTGTCAGGCCGGCCGAATGGGCATCTCGAAAATCGCTGGCCACACTCCTGACGTATGCGTGGATGTACCTCTCCCTCCGTCGAGCGGAGGTCAAAACCGTGGCGCAATTTCAGGTCATCCGGGAAGTGGCTGGCATCACGGGATGGGTATCGTCAGAAATCGACTCACCGGGCCGAATGGCTCCGCCCTGCTTTTCCGATAGGGTGTAGGCAGGTACCGACAGACGGCAAGACCCTCGGGTGGCAAACATGGAGTTCCCGGTGGCGCGCGCCATCGCCCACCGGCTCGCGGCCCTCGCAGCCGACGCGGGGCATGCCGACGTAGTCACCGCTGCACTGCGCGTCACCGAGGTGCTCGGTCCTCCGGGTTCTTCTCCCAAAAAGGGATGTGGTCAGGCAGTCGAAGCGTTGTCTCTCGCCATCGATTAGGCCCAAAACGCACTCAAAAGCGGTCGTCCGCGCATCCACTGAAGGTCGGCGGCGGGCAAACGGGCACCGGTTGGCTGGGGTCGACCCGCCTGCGGCAGGCAGGTCCAGTTAGTGAGGCCCTTGCAGCACGCCCATCATGCACATGTAATCCGACATCGGCATGAGATGGACCGCCGCTCGCCGCTTGTCCACCTCACCGAGGTCATCAACAGGCTTTCTCGGCGCGAGGTGACCGTTCTCGTATCCGAGCTGTGAGCCATAGGGCTGCGCCTTGCCGAGGCGAAGGGCGACACGGTCAGCCAGCATGGCAGCATCGTCCGGGGCAAACCCCGTGCTCCCCTGCTTTGCATTCTCAGCCAGGACGCGCTCTTGCAAGGCAGGGTCCATGTCTGCGTGCTGCACAAGAACAAACAGCGCCGCCTGCCCGTCTTCCCCGATGGCGTCGCGCGTCGGCAACCCGTGTGCCGTAATGGCCCGCAGGCGTTCGAGGTGGCGCTTGTCCACGTCCATCACCGCCTGGACGACAGCCTGGGACGGATGTTCACCCGCTTGCTGGAGAGGTGTGCGAACGCGGACATCGTCCGCTTCCATCTTCAGGAGCTCGTCGTGCAGCGCGGTGTCGCGGGGCTTGGACTTGGCGCTTGCCTGACGCAGGGAGGCAACCTGGGCCTCCCGCGTCTTCAGCCACTGTGCTGCCGAGGGGCAAGGCTTGGCAAGCATGTCTTCGAGTGAGACATCCTGGCCGTCTTCGGCATGCACGGCGGGCAAGGAAAATGCGGTGCCCAGCACAAGGCCTGCAAGGACGACATGAGCGAGCAGTTTGGTCATGCGACGGTTTTCCCTTCGGCGGCTGAATACATATGTTGCCGACCTTGCCCCGCTGCGTCTGTCAGGGAACACCTACATTCGTTCGCTGGAGCAGATTCACCGCCCATGGGCCAACCTCGTCCCATTCCCACGGTTCCCACCGGCTGGTGTCCGACCATGGCGCCAGCAGCGCCACACATCGACGGTGGCCCTTGCTTCGTCCACGGGCGGCCCTGAGAAGGGGTTCGGACCGGTGCTCAAGGGGATTGCTCACAGGCAGCAGCAGCTCTACGCATCGCCAGTGCCCCCGATGCGCCGCATGGAGCAACGCAGCTGAGCGCTGGCCGGCGGGGTCGACATCGGGGTGGCCAATGAGCAGGGCGACGGTGACGTGGTCACCATCCCACGCTGCATCCTGCAAAAGCCTTTGGAGCTGCATATCCATAAAAGTGGGCCTCCTTGCCCGTCGGTCATCCCTTTTCGAAATCAAAGCCGGCGAGCCGTCCGCGCTTCCCGCAAGCCCGCTTTCCGCATCTTGCGGTCGAACATCCGTCGGCGCTCCGATTGCACCAAGGATTTCACTGCGGCGATGTAGCGGGTCGCGCTCTGTCGGTCGAAGTCAGCCACCCTCACCGCCCGCCTCGCCCAGCCGTGGCCCGCCGAGCGTTGGCTGCACCGGCGGATGACCGCAGGAGTTGGGTTATCCGACCAAGGCCAGCCGTCCGACCCGCCCTGCCCGTCTTCGTCCGCGTCGCGCACGGCATCGGCGTCGAAAGCCAACGCGCGCGTGGGAAAATAGAGGTGTGCATGGAACCCTTGTTTTCCAAATGGCTTCGGCTGGCCCAGGACGTCGACGGGCGAGTCGCGATGCAGGCCGACCGACACGACCGTGGCCCAGGTTTCTACGATGTGTTGCGCCATGCTCCGCGCCATCGCTTCGGCTTCTGCACCCGATAAACCGAACGGCACAGGGATGCGGAAATCATGTGCCACCTGCGAGTCTTTCCGCAATTCGGCTGCTTCCACGGCTTCCCACACCGTCGCAGCATCGGTGGCCCACGATGGGGCTCCCGCGGGCGCGAGGGTGAAGGCCGCGATGATTTCCTCATTGAGCACCCGCCGGCGATAGTCGTGCCACTCCCCAGTGCGCTTGTCGTAGAGCTTGAGGCCGAGGCGATAAGCGACCCCGCCGATGGCGGAATGGCCTTTGGCGCGGCCGTGCGTAGTGAGATGAGGGCGGGCATGAGTCACAGACTTCTCCTTGTTCGTAAGCCGGGCCGACCTCGGACCGGATGGGCTTCATGCCCGGGACGTGCGATGCGGAGGGGGCACGGCGCCCGCCCTCTATAGCAGTGAAGCAGATTGCGCGAGCATGTCAAGGAAACTTGACATGCTCAGCGTCACACATTTGAAGAGTCTGTTGCGCCGACGCCTCAGCGTTGGCGGCTCTGGATGTTGATGTTGCCTGGCTTTGAGCGGCGAGTTGGAACAACTCTGAGACGCGCCGTTGCTTTGCGCGGTTGCAATTGTTTTACGCAGTTGCGGCGGTTCCGCCCGCCGCTGGATTCCCGACCTGCGTTTTGTTAGATTTCGGCCAGGCGTGGTCACCGCCTGCTGCTCACCTCGGCAAACCCTAACGGGACGACATCCATCCAACTTCGTCTGATTCCCCACCTGTGGCGGATCTGGGCAGTGAGCACCTGGCTTTCGCACACAGTCGGAGTCAGTCATGTCGCACATCCCCACCACGGCCGCTAAGGTCAAGATTCTTAAGAAGCAGGCCAAGAGGCTCGGCCTCACCGACAAGCGCAAGCATGTCGAATTACTCGATGTCGTCGCGCAAAGCGCCGGATACCACCATTGGCACCATGTCGTCGAGTGCGAGCAAGCCACCGCTGCGCGAGGCCGGGCCCGCGGCATCCTTGCGGAAATTGACGCCATCATTGCCGCCGAACTGGCGGGCGAAGTTCGAATCGTCGTTACTGGACCGGAAGCAACGACGGCCCAACCCTTTCTGCTGGTCGCCACAGGCATTGGCGATGCTTGGATGCTTGACCCGATAAAGAGTCAGGCGTTGTGCTTGGTTTGGCGGGGCGAACGCCAGCAGGTGACCGTGCGCGACTTGCCGACCCGCATAGAGTTGATGTGGGACGGTGTATTCGAATTGCGGGGCCCGTTCTTTTTCGTCGATACCCATCACGATGAGATTAAGACCCGCGCGGTGGCAGGCTATCCGACGGACCAGCTCCGTCAGTTTTTGGATGAACTGCAACCCGTGGAAGACAAGGTTGATGCCATCTTCAACCCGACGGAGTCGGTGCCACTGACGCCGGAGATTGTCCAACAGCTCCTGGCGTCCGGATGGTCCCAGGCGCAGCTCGAAGAAGCCGCCAAACAGGGCGCTCGATATTCCCCGTCAAGGAACAGCATTCTGTTCCCTCCAGTCTCCGAGAATCCTGACTGATGCGGGGGCCTGGCTCCACCAGCGTGAGTTAGGCAGGTAGCTCCTAGGTCCCGCAGTGACGGTGCAGAGCCCATTCGTCGACGACGGGCCTTCGTAGCGTCGTGGACCGCCTCAAAAGATCACCGGGGCGTGCTCGGCGCAGCCAGCACGCCCTAACCTCACGAACTCTGCGCGTCCTCGGACTGAAGGAAGCTGATGCGGTCGAGCGCGGCTTTGAGGGCGACACGGTCGGCCCACACCTCGGGCGAGAGCGTCAGAAAGGCCATGAGCCGCGCTCGGATGGTCGCGTGGGCGGCAACGAACGCCACCCGCTTCGCGTCATCCGTGCCTTCGACCGCCGCCGGGTCCGGCAGGCCCCAGTGGGTGCGCACAAAGTCTCCGAAGAAGACCGGGCACGGCTCGGCCGCCGCGCTGTCGCACACCGTGACCACCAGGTCGATGGGCGTGCCGCCATCGCTGGCGAACTCGTCCCACGATTTGCTGCGCAACCCCGCGGTGGAGATGCCAGCGGCAGCCAAGGTCTCCAGGGCGAAGGGGTTGATGCGCCCCGCCGGTTGGCTGCCGGCGCTGAAGGCTTCGAACCGACTGCCGGCCCACGCGCGCAAGGTCGCTTCAGCCAGAACACTACGGGCGCTATTGCCCGTGCACACAAACAGCACGCGTTGGGTCACGGGATAGTCCTTCGAGGGGTCAGCAGCAGCTGGACGCGGTTGGGCCGCAAACGGCCGCGGGGTCGTCGGCACAGCAGTTTTCGGTGAGGTAGCCAATCAGGCCGTTCATGGCGGCGAACGCGGCGCGGTAGCAAACGAACCGCCCTTGGGGTTCGGCCGTGACCAATCCCGCGTGCAGCAGCTCTTTGAGATGGAACGACAGCGTAGCCCCCGGCAGGTCCAAGGTCTGGCCGATGTCCCCGGCCATCCGGCCGGTCGGGCCCGCGACTACGAGCAGCCGGAAGATGGCCAGGCGCTTAGCGTGGCCAAGCGCGGTAAGGGCCGCGATTGCGTCGTTTGTTTCCATTAAACTAGAATAGTCGAATCAGTCTGAGCAGAGCAACCCATGTCCACCGACCTGCCTCACCTGCACCTCGACCACCTCCCTGCCCCCGATGCGCCCGCCCTCGGTGCGGCCACCGACGCCGGGCACCCGCCGCGCATCCTCATTCTGTATGGGTCGCTCCGAGAGGTGTCCTACTCCCGCCAGCTTGCGCTGGAAGCCGAGCGCATCTTGCAGCATCTCGGCGCCGAGACCCGGGTGTTCCACCCGCACAACCTGCCCATGCTCGACCGCGTGCCGGCGAGCCACCCGGAAGTGCAGCGGTTGCGCGAATGGTCCGTCTGGTCCGAAGGCCAGGTGTGGGTGAGCCCGGAGCGGCACGGCACCCTCACCGGGGTGTTCAAAAACCAGATTGACTGGCTGCCGTTGGAAGACGGGAGCGTTCGGCCCACCCAAGGCCGCACGCTCGCGGTCATGCAGGTCAGCGGTGGCTCTCAGTCGTTCAATGTGGTCAACGCATTGCGCGTGCTGGGCCGATGGATGCGCATGGTCACCATCCCCAACCAATCGTCGGTGGCGAAGGCCTGGCAGGAGTTCGATGAGGCTGGCCGCATGAAGCCGTCGCCCTACTACGACCGCGTCGTGGATGTCATGGAGGAGCTGGTGAAGTTCACCTACCTGGTGCGCGGGCGCAGCGATTACCTGGTCAACCGCTACAGCGAGCGCAAGGGCGATGCGTTGGCGAGGGCGCTGGCTGAGCAGGCGGGGGCGGTTGAGCCGCAGTAGTCAACCCCTGGAGAAGGCCAGTTCTTACATGTAATGGAGCCATTCAACAGCTGCCTTGCCAAGCGCTTCTCACGTGCTAAACGTGCAACCACGCAAATCGAACGCTATCAGCTCATGATCAACAACAGTTCATCTACTCAAGAACCCTTTGTTTCTCTTGATGCGCGAAGGCGAAAAATCCGGCTACTCGTGCTGAATTGGTCACTATCCGTGATCACAACTGTGGCCCTGGCTGAGATCCTAGCGATCTCACTATTTCACTCTACCCCATAGTGTGAGCGTAACCGTCAGAAACGCTATAAGAAGGATTGAACGATTGAGTAACCAAAGCGAAAAACGTGCCGTGCTCCGGCTTGCTGCAACGTCATCGACAGACACATAAAGGTCTACGGCAGTCCAGAGCGAAGCCAGGAGGCTTGCAATAAAATATAGAATATTCCCGAATCCCTTGAGATGCATATAAGCCATCAGCCCCAAGACGAGCACGAAACAAGACCATCCGAAATACAGTTCCGAATCATCCTTGAAATAAATGCCCCCGCCGGCGAGCGCGCCAGCAAGGATGGGAAGCATGTATGACCAAAAATCGAGGAGGGCGTTGTCTACATCTTTGCCACCTTTCTCGGCAATGAACAAAGTCGCAAGAAAGAGAAAACAGATTCCGAGCATAATAAGATACGTAAAAAAATCGGCGTCTTCCAAAAACTCCCTAATCTTCACCGTTATCTCCGTTGTTCTTTCTGATGCACTTCATAGACGCTCAAGCACGGTGACCCATGGAAGGTTAATACCTGGTTCAAATAGCGCGAGCGCATCAAGGCGCTCGTGCAACGTCGGCTCATCGATGTAAAACTTCCCCAGCGTTCCTTGCTCGCCCTTGTGTCCGGTGATTTTTCCGATGGTTTGTAGCGGCACTTTGGCGCGTGCCAACCTTGTCGCCAGCGTGTGCCGAAATGCGTGCATACCAAGACCCGACTCGGTCACGCCACGCTTTCTCAGATACGCCGAGAACTGCTTGCTCATCTGTTTGCCAAAGCCGCCACCATCGTTATTCGGAAGCTGCGGAAACAACCGCGCCTGACCAGCCGCCTTTGCCTCTTCGGCAAAGCGCAGGAAGCCGGCGTCCAGAACGGGCTGAGCGAGCGGCACAAAGCGCCGGGACGCCTTATTCTTGAGCTTCTGCCCTGGAAAGCGACGATTGATGTGATAGCCCGGAATGCCGTTGATGACTTCCACATCGGCAACGTAAAGCTGACTCAGCTCCGTCACGCGTGCACCCGAGTAGAGCGCCAAGATGGGGACCCAAAAGCGGTGCGGATACTTCGCGGCCCACGCCACGTAGGCCGTAGGCTCAAAGATGGCATCCAACTCCTCTTGGGTAAACGCGCGGCCCGTCTCTTCTTCAGCGTCATCCTTGTCCTGACGCACCAAGCCGTGCAACGGGTTTTCCGTCAGATGCTTGTTCTTCTTCAGCCAATTAAAGAAAGTCGATAGTCGCTGGTGATGCTTATTGAGCGTGGCCGCCGCCGGCGGCGGCTCGGCCATCGTCTTGGCTTTGGCAAGCACCTCGCGCACCGACAAGTTTGCAAACTCAGGCCGCTTGGTCGCGTGGCGCGGCCAGTAAGCCACGTCATCAAAGAACTGCCGGCAGTGGTCGCTCGTCAAGTCGGCAGCAGGAATGTCCCCCACAATGCCACGCAACAACATCAGGCTATGTCGGCTCTCCAACACGGTCTTCTTGTCGCGTCCGGCGCGCTCCAAATCGGCGAGATGCGTTGCCGACAGCGCACCGAGAAAGTTTTCCTTGCGCCGCTCGACCGCAACGGCCTTCTTGGCGCCTCGGCTCGTGCTGGTCGGAGTAGCGGCGGCCATCAGGTCACAAAATTGACGCTCATCCTCGGCCGTATTGATTAGGACATTCGTCAGCTCGACACCGTTGGGCAAGCGCACCCCGCCAATCGTCAGCTGGAATGCGTCTTCTGCGTCCTTAAGCAATTGCTTGATGTCGACCATGACACCCCCCGTCCGGATTTTTCTGAACGCGTTGGAGAGTGCCACATCGAGCACCGCAGCCGCGAGTCTGGCTGTTTCTCCCGGAGGGTGGCGCAGCGGACGCACAAGGAAGCGCGAGCCGACCGCGTCACGCAGGTCGGTCGGCACCCGAAAACGCACATACAAGCCGGAGCGTCGGTTGAGCAGGAGAGGCTTTGGCAAAACGATACCTCGGGCGATACCTCGGGGAGGTCGCTCGGGGTTCACCGACGAAGCCAAGAAAGACGTTGCAGAGAAGGCACTTAGCTTCGATAACACCGAAGCTGGAGCGGGTGAAGGGAATCGAACCCTCGTCAGTAGCTTGGGAAGCTACAGCTCTACCATTGAGCTACACCCGCATCGGCCACCGATGGTAATACGAGACCCCCCGCCCGCGAAAGGTGGCATCCGCCTGAACGCCCCACGGCACCCTCACCCGGCGCCCCAGGGTCCGGCGCATAATCGGGCCGGGGAATCTGACGAGGGTCGGCTCATGCATCGCGCACTATCGCTTTCCGCTTTCTCGGCGCTCGCGCTGTGTGCCGCTGGCGCCGCCTCCGCACAGTCGCGCACGGTGTCCACCGCCGACATGCCCAAGCCGGGGGTCAGCTACATCTCCGGCCCCGCCGTCCCGGTGCGGCGGGAAACCGTGAGCACCGGCTCCCTCCCTCAGCCCCCACACCTCTATGCCGGCGACCGGGCCACGGTGGTCGACGACGGCTACGACCGCGACCGTGACGCCCCGTACAACGACGGCTACGGTGGCTATTACAGCGGTAACTATGGCGGCGGCTACGGAAACGGCTACGACCACGACGACCGCTACGATCGCGATCGCGACCGGAACCACGGCCGGCCCGACCACGGCAACGGCGGCCACCCACCGACCACCTCCAACACCGTGATCCTCCCCGCGCGCGGCACCCGGTCGTCCACCACCGCGCCCGCGTTCACCACGGCCCCGGACCGTTCCCGCCAGGACGACCGGCGCGGCCGGGACGATCGCGGCAACGGCTGGAACAACGGCAATCCGGGCTGGAGCAGCGGCCACGATGACGTGCGCCCCGTGCAGCCGGGTACCGGCACGACCAACAGCCGGGCTCCACAACCCGGCACGGGCATGGGTAGCGGGAACCAGCCCGGGACGGGCATCCCCATGCGCGGTGGATGGAACAACGGGCGCTGACGTTACACTAGGCGCATGCAGACCACCCCCGACGACGACAGCCGCGACGACGACGCCGGCGACGCCCCCTTTTACCGCCGTATCCGCAGCTTCGTGCTGCGCGAAGGCCGGATGACGCCCGCGCAGCAGCGCGCCTTTGACGACCACTGGGCCCGCTTCGGCCTCGACTACCACGGCAGCGTGCGCGATCCCGGCGACGTCTTCGGGCGCGATGCACCGCGCGTGCTGGAAATCGGCTTCGGCAACGGCGAGGCGCTGGCCTGGGCCAGCGAGCACGACCCGGCGCGCGACTACATCGGCGTGGAAGTGCACGGGCCGGGTGTCGGCCGCCTGATGAACGTGCTGGCCGCGCGCGACGCAACCAACGTGCGCTTGTACAAGCACGACGCCGTCGAGGTGCTGGAGCACGAGATCCCGCCGGGCAGCCTGTCGGAAGTGCGGATCTGGTTCCCCGATCCCTGGCACAAGAAGCGCCACAACAAGCGTCGTCTGGTCCAGCCGGCGTTCGTGCAACTGCTGGCCTCGCGCATGGCGCCTGGCGGCCTGCTGCATCTGGCCACCGACTGGGAGGCCTACGCCGAGCACATGCGCGAGACGATGGAAGCCGCGGAAGGCTGGCGTAATCGTGTCGGTCCGGGCCAATCCGCCGAGCGGCCCGCCTGGCGTATCGAGACCCACTTCGAGCGCCGCGGCACGCGCCTGGGCCATGGCGTGTGGGATTACCTTTACGAGTGGCACGGCTGATCGCATGAAACCACGAGAAGCGGCGGTGCGCCCGACGACGGTGCGTTGACCGTCGAGGGCGCTTAATGCGGAGCTTCGCGTTCACGGAGTGCCCCATGTCCATCGCCAACCTTGCCGACCTCATCGCGGCCACCCTGGAAGAAGCCGGCGTACGCCGGATCTACGGCGTCGTAGGCGACAGCCTCAACGCGATCACCGATTCGCTGCGCGAGCGCCAGCGGATCGACTGGGTCCACGTCCGCAACGAAGAAGCCGGCGCGTTCGCCGCCGGCGGCGAAGCGCAACTCACCGGTCAGCTGGCCGTCTGTGCCGGCAGCTGCGGGCCGGGCAACCTTCACCTGATCAACGGGCTGTTCGACTGCCACCGCTCGCGTACGCCGGTGCTGGCCATCGCCGCGCACATTCCCAGCGCCGAGATCGGCAGCGGCTACTTCCAGGAGACCCACCCCACGGAGCTGTTCCGGGAGTGCAGCGTGTACTGCGAGATGGTCTCCGACGAATCGCAGATGCCACGCGTGCTGGAGTCCGCCATCCGTGCCGCCGTCGGCCAGCGTGGCGTGGCCGTGGTGGTGATCCCGGGCGACGTGGCCATGCGCAAGTCGCCGGTCAAGACCGTGACACCGGTGGCCGGCCTGCTGCCACCCGCACCGAAGGTCGTGCCGGCGGCACGCGAGCTGGATGCCCTGGCCGATCTGCTCAATGCGGGCAAGCGCATCACGCTGCTCTGCGGCCGCGGCACGGCCGGCGCGCACGACGACCTGATCGCCCTGGCCGATGCGCTGAAGTCGCCCATCGTGCACGCGTTGGGCGGCAAGGAGTTCGTGGAGTACGACAACCCCTTCGACGTGGGCATGACCGGCCTGATCGGCTTCAGCTCCGGTTTCCACGCGATGGAAGACTGCGACACCCTGCTGATGCTGGGCACGGATTTTCCGTACCGCCAGTTCTATCCGGAAGACGCGACGATCGCGCAGGTGGACATCCGCCCCGAGAACCTCGGACGACGCTGCCGCCTGGACCTGGGCGTGGTGGGCGACGTGGGTGAGACCATCCGCGCCCTGCTGCCACGGATCGAGCCCCGGCGCGTGCGCGGCCACCTCGACCGCTGCCTGGCGCACTACGCGCGGGCCCGCGAAGGCCTGGACGAACTGGCCCGGATCGAACCCGGCCACGACCTCATCCACCCGCAGCAGGTGACCCGCCTGGTCAGCGAGCTGGCCGAGGACGATGCCATCTTCACCTGCGACGTCGGCACGCCCACGGTGTGGGCCGCACGCTACCTGGCCATGAACGGCAAGCGCCGCCTGCTCGGCTCGTGGGTGCACGGGTCGATGGCCAACGCCATGCCGCAGGCGATCGGCGCCCAGGCCTCGCATCCCGAACGCCAGGTGATCTCGCTCTCCGGTGATGGCGGCTTCACCATGCTGATGGGCGACTTCATCACGCTGGCCCAGGAAGGCCTGCCGGTGAAGGTCATCGTGCTCAACAACGGCACGCTGGGCTTCGTCGAGATGGAGATGAAGGCTGCGGGCCTGCTGGAAACCGGCGTGGAGCTGAAAAACCCCGACTTCGCCGCCATGGCCAACGCCATGGGCATCCACGGTCGCCGCGTGGCCCGTGCCAGTGACCTGCCCTCGGCCATCGCCGAGGTGCTGTCGCACGACGGCCCGGCGCTGCTGGACGTGGTCAGCAATCGGCTGGAACTGTCGATGCCGCCGAAGATCACCGCCGAGCAGGCCAAGGGCTTCAGCCTGTACGCGCTGAAGGCGGTAATGAGCGGCCGCGGCGATTCCATCCTGGACCTGGCGGTGAGTAACCTCAGCCGCTGACGATGCACGATCACCCGCGGGCCGCCACGGCGGCTCGCGGGTGGTGGTTTTTCTTCAGCCGGGAGCCACCCCCGACGCGTATACTCCTGCGACATCGATAGCCGCCTGGCGAGACCATGCCGCCGCACGCCTCCAACGACCGGACCCGGGCCCCCGGCTCGTGGCACTGACCCTCACGCCTGAAATGATCCTCGTGCTGGGCCTGGTGGGCTTCACCATGCTCATGCTCGTTCTGGAGTGGATCCGGGCCGACCTCGTCGCCCTGCTGGTCGTCGTCACCATCGGCCTGACCGGCCTGATTCCCGGCGACCAGGTATTCAACGGCTTTGCCGGTAACGCGGTCATCGCCATCATCGCCATCATGATCATGGGCGCCGGCCTGGACCGCGCCGGGGTGCTCAACCTGACGGCCGCCTTCGTGATGCGCATGGCGCGCGGCGTGGAATCGCGCCTGGGCGTGGTGGTCAACTCGGTCACCAGCCTGTTCAGTGCGGTCATCCCCAGCCAGGCCCTGGCCGCGCTGATGATCCCCGTGACCAGCCGACTCTCCGCCCGCACCGGCGTGCCGATGTCGCGCCTGCTGCTGCCCATGGCCTTCTGCATCCTGACGGCCACCAACACCACGCTGATCGCCAACTCGCCGCTGATCGTGCTGAACGACCTTATCGCCAGCGCCAACAGCAACCTGCCGCCCGGGGCGCACACCATCCCCCGCTTCGGCCTGTTCAGTGTCAGCCCGGTAGGCCTCGTGCTGGCCGTGGTGGGTGTGCTGTTCTTCTACTTCTTCACCCGCAAGCTGCTGCCCGAGCGTGAGGACGAGCGCCTGAAGGTCACCCCCGGCCGCACGGAAAGCTACTTCGCCGACACCTACGGCATCGCGGGCGAAACGGCGGAGCTCACCGTCACGGCGGAAAGCCCGCTGGTGGGCATGAGCATCGGCGAGGTGGAACAACTGCACGGCGCGCCGCTGATCCTGGCCATCAAGAACGGCAACGAGAGCCGCGTGGCGCCGCCTTCCGACCAGATGATCTGGGTGGGCACGGTGCTGGGCGTGCTGGCGCCCAAGGATGCCATCCAGGCGTTCGCCAACAACCAGCTGTGTCGCGTGTCCATGCGCATGCGCCAGCTCGGCGAGCAGTTCAACACCACGCGTGCCGGTATTTCCGAGGCGGTGGTGCCGCCCAGTTCGCGCTTCATCAAGCAGACCGTGGGCGAACTGCGCCTGCGCAAGCGCTTCGGTATCTCCGTGCTGGCGGTCAATCGCGGCGACGAGGTGTTTCGCGAGGATGTACGCGCGGTCAGCCTGCGCGCCGGCGATACCCTGGTGCTGCACAGCAAGTGGCGCGACCTGCTGCTGGCCGAGGAAGACCGCGACTTCGTGGTGGTCACCGACATCCCCAAGGAAGAACAGCGCCCCGGCAAGATCTGGCAGGCCGTGGGCTTCTTCGTGCTGGCCAAGTGCCTGGCCCTGTTCACCCACCTCGACCTGTCGGTGGCCATGATGACCGGCGCCGTGGGCATGCTGCTCACCGGCGTGCTCAACATGGACGAGGCCTACAAAGCCATCAACTGGAAGACCATCTTCGTCACCGCCTGCCTGATCCCGCTGGGCTGGTCGATGGACTCCACGGGCACGGCGTCGTGGCTGGCGCAGGAAGTGCTGGCGATCCTCGGCGGCGCGCCGCAATGGACGCTGCAGCTGTGCATCGCCGTGCTCACCCTGATGTTCTCGCAGGTGATGTCCAACGTCGGCGCCACCGTGATGATGGTGCCGCTGGCGATCAGCGTGGCGGTCAGCACGGGCGGCAACCCGTCGGCCTATGCGCTGATCGTCGCGGTGTCGTCGTCCAATACCTTCCTGCTGCCTTCGGGCCACCCCGCCCTGATGATGATCGCGGGCCCCGGCGGCTATCGCGCGAAGGATTTCCTGCGCGTGGGGCTGCCGCTGACGGTACTGGTGCTGGTGATCACCCTGGTGGTGATCAACCTCATGTACCGCTGAGGGGTTTCTCAGCCGCGAGGCGCACCACACCCTCGACCACGGCGACGGGCACGGCACGCAGACGGTCGCCACGGCAGGGGCCCTGGGTGCAGTCGCCGCTGTCGGCCGCAAAGGTGGCGCCGTGCGCCGCGCAGATGATCGTGCCGTTGCGGACCAGGAACCGCCCGGGCGCGTAATCCAGCCGGCGGCCCGCATGGGGGCATACGTTGAGGTAGGCGCGGGCCTCGTCGCCGTGGCGGTAGACCAGCAACGACTCCACCTCGCCCTGCACGAGGGCTTCGGCTTCGACGGCGCCACCATCGGGGATGTCGGCCAGCAGGCAGAGGGGTACGGCGGAGAGGTCGGGAGTCATGGCACTTGTCTATGAGGGTGGGTTGCCCCAAGGTAAAGCGGCAACCACGCATGTCATTGTGCCATACGGATTTTTAACCAATGCGCTTCGTCTTCCCGCCCCTTCGTCGTTCCCGCAACCCACTGGCCCGTGCCCTGTCCGTCGTGGCCGGCCTGGCCGTGCTCGGGGTGCTGCTGGTGTTCGGCGTGGTCGTCATCGGCGTGATGCTTGCCGGTGGCCTGGTCTTCCTGGCCGTCCGCCAGTGGAAGCTGGCTCGTGGCGGCGGGCGCCCCGCGCCGCAACCCTCGGCCACGCGCGCACCGCACGAGCCGAAGGTGCTGGAAGGCGAATTCGTGGTCATCCGCGAGCGCCAGCCGGTTCATCATTAAGGCCGCCCACGCAAGAAGCGGATAGTGCCGGGCGCAGGCCCGCGTCTACGCTGGCCCCTCCTAGCCGGAGGCCACGATGAAAACCCAGGTTCCCGCCATGCGCCCTACCGCCGACGATGCCCTGGAGAGGGTCCGTGCCGCGCTCGATGACGGCGGCGGCGCCAGCGATCTCGCTACCCTGGCCACGCTCGCGGGCCTCAGCCCGACCCACTTGCAGCGCGCCTTCCGCCGCCGCTTCGGTGTCAGCCCCGCGGAATACGCCCGTGCGCGGCGCTTCGACCAACTGCGTGGCGCGCTCCGCGAGGGGGCCAGCGTCACCGATGCCGTCTACGAAGCCGGGTTCGGTTCCGGTAGCCGCGTGTACGAAGAGAGTGACCGACGCCTGGGCATGACTCCGGCCAGTTACCGCGCCGGGGGCGCCGGGGCGGCCATTCGCTACACCACCACGGATACGCCACTGGGACGCCTGCTGGTCGCCACCACGGCGCGCGGCATCTGCGCGGTGACGCTGGGTGCCGACGACGACGCACTGCACGCACGGCTGGTGGCGGAGTTCCCCCTGGCCGAGCACGAGCGCGTCGACGCCGGGCGCGACGACTGGCTCGATGCGGTCATCGCCCGGGTCAGCCGCGACCTGGGCTGGGACCATGGCGACACCCCGGCCATGCCGCCACTGGATGTCGCCGCCACGGCCTTCCAGTGGCGGGTGTGGGAGGCCCTGACGCGCATACCGCAGGGCGAGACGCTGAGCTATGGTGAGCTTGCCGCGCGGCTGGGCGTGCCCAAGGCGGCCCGCGCCATCGGGCGGGCCTGCGGCAGCAACAAGCTGGCGCTGCTGGTGCCCTGCCACCGGATCATCCGCGAAGACGGCAGCCTGGGCGGCTGGCGCTGGGGCCTGGAAATCAAGCGGCAGCTGCTGGCCATCGAACGCGCCGTGAGCACCGCTCAAGCCTGACCTGCAAACGTTTCGCTACCGCGCCGTGCGCCACGGCGATATCTTTCCCGCTCCGCGCCGCACGAGGCGGCGCGTGCCTGCCCGGGTTACCCATGTCCAACGCCGCGTGCCACGCCAACGCTCCCACCCTTCCCCTGGCCGGCCCGCGCTGGCTGGTGCCGCTGTCGTTGCTGTCGATGTACCTGATCTGGGGCTCGACCTACCTGGGCATCCGCTACGCGCTGGTCAGCTACCCGCCGTTCCTGCTGGCGTCGATCCGCTTCGCGGTCGCCGGCGTGCTGATGTTCGCGGTGCTGCGCCTCCGTGGGGTGGCGTTGCCCACCGCCCGCCAGTGGCGCAACGCCGCCATCGTGGGCACGCTGCTGCTCGCCGGCGGCAACGGCCTGGTGTGCTTTGCCGAGCAGTCGGTCAGCTCCGGCATCGCCGCCGTCGCGGTCGCCAGCATGCCGCTGTTCGCGGCCGCCTTCGGTGGCCTCTATCGCGAATGGCCCACGCGTGGCGAGCTGGTCGGCTTGCTGCTCGGCTTCGTCGGCGTCGTGGTGCTCAACCTGGGCGACGGGCTTTCCGCCTCGCCGCTGGGCGCCATCGCCCTGATCGGCGCGGCCATGGCCTGGGCCTTCGGCTCGGTATGGTCCAAGCGCCAGGACATGCCCTCGGGCCCGATGAACACCGCGGCGCAGATGCTCTGTGCCAGCGTCTCGCTGGCGATCCTCGCGCTGCTGCACGGCGAGCGCCTGCCCGACCACCCGCAGGTCGGTGCGACGATCGCGCTGGCTTACCTCATCGTGTTCGGCTCGATCGTCGCCTTCAGCGCGTACCTCTACGTGCTCAAGACGGTGCGCCCCGCGCTGGCCACCAGCTACGCCTACGTGAATCCCCCCGTGGCGGTGCTGTTCGGCGTGGCCCTGGCCGGCGAGCATGTCGGTCCGTTCGACCTTGCCGGCATGGCCATCATCCTCGTGGGCGTGGGCATCATTACGCTGATGCGGACACGCAAGGCCTGAGTTTCGCCCCGGCGAATGTGACGCGGTTCTCGGCCTGCGCCTGCGCGCGCATTTTTGAGAATTATTCGATGGGCGGTGCGCGACCGCCCGCCTACGCTGCCCGTTTCACTCACGGGAGAACGGCATGACAGGCAGCCTGGCAACGCGTAACCGGAAAGCGTACCGACGACGCCTGTGCGTCGCGCGCGGTCTCACGGTCATGGGTATCGGCGTGGCGGCCATCGCGTCCTGCCAGCGTTTCCGGCCCGATACCGACCCCATGTATGCCGACCTGGACGCCCGGCTGTCCGACATCGACGCCTGCGATGCGCAGGACGGACGATGGAACCTCGAACGCGATACCTGCGAGGCCGGCAAGGCCGCGCCGGCCGACTGAATTCACAGCTCGCGCAGCGCCGTGGTCACCGGCACCCGCGCCGCGCGCAGTGCGGGAAACAGGCCGCCGATGAAGCCGATGGCCAGCGCCCACTTGATGCCCGTCCACAGCAGCGCGCCGCTCACGTGGAAACGAAATACCACCTGGCTGAAATTCGAACCCAGCGTCGAGGCGGTATACCCGTTGAAGACCAGCCAGACGACGCCGGCGCCGACCAAGCCGCCCAGCAGCGCCAGCAACATCGTCTCCAGCATCACCGACACCACCACCGGCAGCCCGCGGAAACCGATCGCCCGCAGCGTCGCTATCTCGCGTGCACGCGCCTGCACGGCGGCAAACATGGTGTTGAGCGCACCGAAGATGGCGCCGATCGCCATGATCAAGCCCACCGTGATGCCGACGGCACGTAGCACCTTGGTCAAGCCTTCGGACTGTTTGCTGAAATAGGCCTGCGTGGTACTGACATCCACCTTCAGTCGCGGATCGGCCGCCAGCGCCTTCTGGAAGGCCGGGAACGCCTGCGGCGAGTCCAGCATCACCGTGACCGACTGCACGCTGCTGCCGCGGCGGTACGCGGAGGCGACGCTTTCGGCGTCGCCCCACAGTTCGGACTCCAGCGCGTCGCCCGAGGTGAACTCGCCGACTACCGTCCAGGTCTGCCCGGCGAGGCGGATGCTCTTGCCGATGTCCAGCCCGGCGAATTGCGCGCGCGCCCCCTTACCCACGATCAGTTCGCGCAGGCCCGGCTGGAACGTGCGTCCCGCCACGATCCCCACCTGGTCGCGCAATGCCCACACGTCGGCGCCGACGCCGCGAATCGGCACATTGGCGTCGGTGTCGGGCGTGGCCTTGCGGGGGAGGTTGGCGACCACGACCAGCTCACCGGACGCGATCGGCCGACCCTTGGCGTCTTTCTTCACGCCCGGCGCCTGCATCACCACGTTGGCGCTGTCGCGATCGAGGATGGAGTTGAGTTCCGCCTGCGAGCCGCCGCGCAACACGATGGCGGTGCGGTCGTTACCCGTGGCCCGCAGCGTCTCGGCAAAGCCGTCGCTCATCGCCAGCATGGCCACCAGCACACCGACCACGCCCGCGATACCGACCACGACGACGGACGACGAGCCCAGGCGCTGCACCACGGTGGCCAGGCCCACGCGGGTCACCTGCCAGGTCTGCCGGCCACGCCGACTGAGCGCCATCCACGCAGTGAAGGCGAGGCCCAGTGCCACGATGCCCTGCCAGGGCAACGCGATCCATACGCCCAGGAAGGCGGCGACCAACAGCAGTGTCAACAGGCCGAAGCCGATTTTCTTGATGCGATTCATGACGGTTCCTCAGCGCCCGGCGAGCGCGTCGACGATGTTGAGGCGCATGGCGCGGCGGGCGGGCAAGGCGCCGACGAGCGCACCGATCGCCACCATGAGCGCCAGCCCCGTGAGCCAGGTCTGCAAGCCGATGGGCGGCAGATTGAGCATGCCGCCGCTGCCCTTGGCGACGATGGGCACCACGATGCCCGCCAGGGCCAGGCCCAGCACGCCACCCAGCACCAGCAGCAGGATGCCCTCGGCCAGCACCATGCCGAGCACGCTGCGACTGGAAAAGCCGATGGTCTTGAGCACGGCCAGCTCGCTGGTGCGCTCGCGCACGGCCTGCGCCATGGTGTTGCCGGTCAGCAGGATCAGGGTGAAGAACACCGCGCCCATGATAGCCGAGACGATGAGGCCGATATCGCCCAGCTGCTTGGCGAACGAGGCATTAAACGCCTGCTCGGTCTGCGTCTTGGTCTCGTGATCGGAGTTGGCGGACAGCGCGTCGATGGCCCTGGCCACGCTGTCGGCCTTGTCTGCGGAGGTCAGCTGCACGATGTACCAGCCCACGTTCGTGCCGATACTCCGAAAGGCGTTCGCATCCTCGAAATACTTGTGGTGAAAGAGGAATTGCTGATCGGTGCCGTTGGCCGCACCAGGAGCGGGCTTGTAGATGCCGACGATATCGAAGGGCCAGGTCTTGTCGCCGCTGCGCTGCGGAAAGATGGTCGACTGCAGCGGCACCTTGTCGCCGATCTTCCAGCCGAACCGCTTCGCCAGGGCCTCGCCCACGATGGCGCCGGTGCGCGTGGCTTCGAACACCTTGCGCTGGTCCGCCGGCAGGTCGATCTCGTGGTAGATGTCCAGGTAGTTGTCACTCACCGCGAAGCTGAGCACGACGTTCTTCGGGTCCTGGTAGATGCCGCCGAACCAGTTGGACCCGCCCACGGCTTTTACGCCGGGGATCGCCTGGATACGTGCGGCGAGGCTTGCAGGCAGCGACTGGATGATCGAATAACGCGATGTGGTGATCAGGCGATCCACGCCGGTTACGCTGTCGCCGGAGGAAAACGCGGCGCGCGTGGCATCCAGCATGCCGAACAGCAGGAAGGCCGCAAGGATCGACGCCAGCGTAAAGAAGGTACGCGTCTTGCGCCGGAACAACGCGGCCCAGATCAGGTGCATGTATTTCATGCGGAACTCCTTGCTCAGGCCGCGGCGTGTTCGACGAGGCTGCCCTTGTCGAGATGCAGCGTATGGTTGGCGTACTCGGCGGCCTTCGGATCGTGGGTCACCATCACGATGGTCTTGCCGTGCTCGCGGTTGAGCTCGCGCAGCAGCCCCAGGATGTCCTCGGCGGATTGTCGGTCCAGGTCGCCCGTCGGCTCGTCGCATACCAGTAGCGTGGGATCGGAGACGATCGCGCGGGCGATGGCCACCCGCTGCTGCTGCCCGCCCGAGAGTTCCGACGGCTTGTGCGACGCGCGATCGTCGAGCCCCACCAGTTGCAGGGCGATCGATGCGTTCGTGCGTCGCTGCGCGGCGGTCAGCTTCGTGAGCAACAGCGGCAGCTCGACGTTGCGTTGCGCGGTGAGCATGGGCATGAGGTTGTAGAACTGGAAGACGAAGCCGACGTGCGCCGCGCGCCAGCGGGCCAGCGCACCGGCACCCAGCCGGTCGATCCGCTCCCCGGCCACGGCCAGGCTGCCGGAGGTCGGCGTATCCAGCCCGCCAATCAGGTTCAGCAACGTGGTCTTGCCCGAACCGGACGGACCCATCAGGGCGAGGAAGTCCCCTTCCTCGATCGTCAGGTTCACGCCGTGCAGCACCTCGACCTTCTGCCGGCCGCGTTCGTAGACCTTGGAAAGGTCCTGGATGTCGATCAGGGTAGTCATGGCAAGGTTCTCCGGACGGTCAGGGCGAGGAAGCGGTGGAGGGAGCGGTGCTGATGGCAGCGGTGGCAGCAGCGACGGGTGTCGCGCGGCGTTCGAGGAAGGAGACGCGCACACCCATGTCCGGCACGATGCGGGCATCTTTCGTCTCCAGCGCAACGCGCACCTTCACCGTCGCCTTGCCGCGATCGGCCGCGGGCACGATGGCGATGACATGGGCGCCGATCTTCCAGTCCGGATAGGCATCCAGCACGGCCTCGGCCGGCATGTCCGCCCGCACGCGGCCGATATAGGCTTCGTTGACATCGACGTCGATCTCCAGCGAATCCATGTCGACGATGGTGCCGACGCCGGTACGGGTGAAGCCGCCACCGGCCGACAGGGGCGAGACGATCTCGCCGACCTGCGCCGCCTTGTCGGTGATCACCCCATCGAACGGCGCGCGCACCACGGTGTAGTCGAGATTGACCTGGCCCACGCCCACCTGCGCATCGGCCGCGTCGGCCTGGCGGCGTGAGGTGTCGAGCTGGGCGCGATACGTGGCGGCCTGGGTGCGGCTTTGCTCGGCTTGCTGCTTCGACACCAGCCCGCGAGCAACCAGCGCCTCCTGGCGATCCGCGTCACGCAGCGACTGGTCGAGCTGCGCCTGGCTCTGCGCGACGCCGGCGTGCGCCGCGGCGGCCGTGGCACGGCCGGCCTTGAGGCTGGCGCGCAGCGCGTTGTCCTCCAGCCGGGCCAGCACCTGGCCCTTCTTCACCCGGTCGCCTTCCTCGATCAGCACCTCGGTCAACGTGCCGGTGATCTGTGCCGACACCGTCGCCTGGCGACGCGCGGTGACATAGCCGGTGGCCTGCAGCACGGTGCCGGCGTCCGCGGCAGAGGACGGCGCCACGGTCGCGGTCGAGGCGGGGGACGGCGCCGGCTGGATTTCGACAGGCCGCCGGGCAGCGACGAACCAGGCCACGGCACCGAGGGCGAGCAGCGCCAGCACGATGCCGAGCAGCCACCGGACGATACGCGCCGGCTTGCCGTTTTCGTTCCCCGGCGATTCCTTCTGCGACCGGTCGATCTTGAGCTGGCGTAGCAGCTCGGCGTTCGCTTTCATGTTCCCTGGCCCCTGGCAATGCGGATCGGCAACACGATCATCCGGCCCGGGCGGCACCCGCACCACTTCCGCCCATCAGCCATCCGCCGTGACATCTGTCACCTGATACCCTTTGCCCATGCCTACCGTCATCCCAGCGCCAGCCTCGCCGAGCATCCCCGTCACGGGGCGCACCGAACGTTTCCCGGTCCGCCGCGTCTTCTGCATCGGCCGCAACTACGCCGACCACGCGCGCGAGATGGGCGCCTCGGTCGATGCCGCCAATCCGATGTTCTTCACCAAGCCCGCGGACGCCCTCGTCACCGACGGCGCCGACGTGCCCTACCCCTCGGCCACGAACGACCTGCACCACGAAGTGGAAATGGTCGTGGCGCTGGGCTCGGGCGGCTCGAACCTCACGACCGAGCAGGCCGCCGCCACGGTCTGGGGCTACGGCGTGGGCCTGGACCTGACCCGCCGCGACCTGCAGGCCCAGGCCAAGGCCAAGGGCGCACCGTGGGATGTGGCCAAGGCGTTCGATCACTCCGCGCCCGTCTCCGCCCTGGTGCCCGCCGACCAGGCCTCGCCCGACGCCACCACCCGTATCGCGCTGGAGATCAACGGCGAGCTGCGCCAGCAGGCGGTGCTGGGCGACATGGTGCTGGGCGTGCCCGAGATCCTCGCCGCGCTGTCGAGGCTGTTCGAACTCAAGGCAGGCGACATCGTCTACACCGGCACCCCTGCCGGTGTGGCCGCGCTGGTGCGAGGCGATCGTTTCCGGGCCACACTCGAAGGCATCGCCATGCTGGAAGGCCGGGTGGTCTGAGTCCGCAAGACCGGCGGGTCCGACGCCGCCGGGCGTGACTTCGCGAACTCCTTACATCCCGACCGTTAATTTCCTACGTTCGACGTCCCGCCCCCAAGGAGAACCACCCATGAGCATCGTCGCGGAATTCAAGAAATTCGCCCTGCGCGGCAACGTGATCGACCTGGCGGTCGGTGTCGTGATCGGCGCGGCCTTCAGCAAGATCGTCACGTCGCTGGTCGACAACATCATCATGCCGCCCATCGGCTGGCTGATCGGCGGCATCGATTTTTCCGACTGGAAATGGGTGCTCAAACCTGCCGACGCCGCGAACAAGACCGCCGAAGTGGCCATCCAGTACGGCGTGTTCATCAACGTGCTGATCCAGTTCATCATCATCGCGTTCGCCATCTTCCTCGTGGTCAAGGCCATCAACCGCCTCACCCGCCGCGAAGAAGCCAAACCCGCCGCTCCCGCCGCCGACGTGGTGCTGCTCACGGAAATCCGCGACCTGCTCAAGCAGCAACCCCCGCGCGCCTAACCCGCCACCGAGCCTATGCGCGCGCGGTAGGAGCGGACGATGTCCGCGATCCAAGCCCAACGCCACGCACAAAAAAAAGAGGCCGCCAGGTGGGAGCCCGGCGGCCTTATCTGGGGAGATCGTTGCGCCGCAGTAGATGAGTCGGGGGACTCGCGGCGCTTATTGTTGGTATGACCTAGCCAAACGCCCGATCAGAAGTCGTAGTTGATCCCGAAGCGGACGTAACGCGGCGTGCTGAAGTAATTGATGCGGTCGTAGTTGGTGTTGAGCGCCTTGCTGTTGCCGTAGAGGGCATACGTGGACGTCGCCACCGACTCGTTCAACAGGTTGTAGACCATCACGTTGAAGCCAAGTTTCTTGTCAGCCCATACCGGACGGTATTCGGCGGACAAGGACACGATGTGCTGCCACGGCTGGCGACCCGCCGCACCGGGGGCGGAAGCCACGCCACCGCAGTAGTGGTAATAGCTGCCGTAGCCCACCGGGTTGCTCTCGTCCGCACCGTAGTAACCCAGGCACGTCTTCGGCGTACCGGAAAGCAATGCGATGTTGCCGGAGAGCATCCACTCCGGCGCCACCTGCCACGAGCCGTAGATCTTTAGCTGGTGCTTGCGGTCGTTGGACAGCAGGCCGTTGGAGTTCTCCATCAGCTTCCCGAAGTCCCAGTCCACCGTCGCCGACACGTCGGACTGGCCGATGTCGGACCGGACCTGGCCTTCGCTGTCGCCGTAGCTCTTCGAGTACACGTAGTCGATCTTGGCTTGCCACGTGCCGTCGAACGGATGCTCGAGGAAGGTCTCCAGACCGTAGTAGCTACGCTTGGCGTGCGGCATGCCGAAGTCTTCCTTCGTCACGTCGATGCTGTAGTAGCCACCGGCCGGATTGACGACACGGTAGGTGTTGGCCCGGCCAGGATTGGACAGGTAGCAACCGTTGAGCGTGGTCGGATCGATGTCGTAGCCGAGTGCCTCGGCCTTGGCCGCGATGGTGCCCGTATCGCAGATATCGTCGAGGATGTTGCGCAGCTTGCGCACCTGGCCTTTCATGCCCCAGACGTAGTCGGCGTTGATCTGCTGGGTGAAGCCCAGCAGGTATTCATCCTGGTACTCGGAACGGATGTTGCTGGAAGCGACCGTCTTCGCATCCGGTGCCTGACCGTACTCGTTGTTGGCCGACACGGCGCCGCCGGTGGACGAAGCCAGCGGGGTGAGACCCGTCGGATTGCCGTTGGCATCGATACCGGTGTACGTGTAGTACTGGTTGGTGTACAGCGAGCCCGCCGCCGCACGCAGCGCCACCGAGGCCGGCATGGCGAGGTAGTAGCGACCGGCATTGGCGTACACCTTCAGCGACGAGTCGCCATGCACGTCCCAGCTGAAGCCCAGGCGCGGCGCCCACTGCGGCTTGGTCATGCGCAGGTAGGCATCGCCGTCCGGGTTGTAGTTGGTGAACTGATCGTTGCGCAGGCCGATCTTGACCAGCCAGCGATCGTCCACCTGCCAGCTGTCTTCGATGTACTGGGCACGCTGCTTCACCCGCACCGAGGCCGAGGTGCTGTACAGGTACTTGGACACGTAGTAACCCGTTTCGCCGCCCGCACCCGTGTTGGGCGCGGCGACGAAGGGCGTGCCGCTGATCGGCGTAGCCGGGTCGCCGAAGCCGTAGAGCCAGGCGCTGCCCGTCTCGCCATCGTCGATGTCGTGCGAGTTGAGGTTGTCGATGCCGGCGGTGATGGTGTGGTCGCCCAGCTTCCACGACAGGTCAAGGCGCAGGTTGTTGCTGGTGGCGCGGTGGTCGGGATTGTTCGCCGTGAGAACCGTCTGCGAATTGACGATCGGCGTGCCGCCGGTGAGGGCGGGGTTCTCGAACTCGGAGCCGTTGATGTACGTCAGCGTCGGATCGTAACCCGGTGTCTGGCTGAAATACGTCATCTTCTGCTTGCCGTACAGGGCGGTCAGCGTGATGTCGTCGGTGATATAGCTGGTGTACTTGGCGATCGACACCTGTGCGCTGTTCTTGGTCGAGGTGTCGAAGCTGTTGAGGTCGCCGGTCTGCCTGGTGTCGTAGTCGTAGTTGTACAGGTTGCCCTTGTACGAGGTCTTCGTCGACGCGCCGGTCAGCTCGAGGATGTTGTTGTCGTTGATGTTCCAGTCGACCTTGGCGTACCACTTCGGATTGCTGTACTGGTACTGCGTGTTGTACGACGAGGTGACGGCACCCACGCTGTCCCCGGACCGCTTGTCGCCTTCCACCGCGGCGAAGAAGAACAGCTTGTCCTTGATCAGCGGGCCACCGACATAGGCGCTCTCGGTGGTTTCCCACGATTTATTCTGCGAATAACGACGGTAGATCTCGCCATCGTTGGCACCGGACACGTAGTAGCTGTTCGGGCTGGTGCCACGGGCGAACGCCGGGGTCCACTGCACCTGGGCGCCGAAGTGCCATTCGTCGGTACCGCGCTTGCCGCTCTGGCTGATCACGCCGCCATCGGATCGTCCGTAGGCGGCGCCGTAGCCGCCGCTGAGGATCTCCTGCTGGTCGATGGCGCCGTAAGGCAGGCTGATGCCGCCGAAACCGCTGAGCGGGTCGGTGGTGTTGAAGCCGTTGAGGTAATACGCGTTCTCTGTCACCGAGGAACCGGAGAACGACACCAGCGACGAGCCGGTCGTGCCGCTGGTGAAGCCGCTGTAGCCGGGCACCACGCCGGGTGCCAGCAGCGCGATGGCTTCGGCGCTGCGCGCCAGCGGCAGCTGGGCCAGCTGCTGCGAGGTAATGACGGTGCGCGCGTCCACGCTGGATACGTCGATGGCCGGCAGCGAATTGGCCGACACGGTGACCGCGCCCAGGCTGGTGGTGGCACCGCTGGCGGCCGCGAACGACACCTCGGTACCCGAGCCTACTCGCAGCGTGATGTCACTGCGGGTGTCCACCACCTTGCCGCCCTGCACGAGGGAGACGGTATACGTGCCCAGGGGCAGCGAGCCCACGGTGTAACGGCCGTCGCTACCCACGGTCACCTCGCGGGTGACGCCGGAGCTGCTCCTGGCCTGGACGGTTTCCCCTTCGGCGGCCGGCGCCTGGCCGAAAATGCTGCCGGTGGTCGACTGGGCCAGGACGACGGTGCTGCCCAGGGCCATCGCCAGCGCGAGGCTGATCCGGCTGAGCCGGATGGATGTCGGATTCTTCACTGTGGAACTCTCCCCGAAATTTAGGATGTGCGACGCCACGAGGCGCGCGCCCGGCAAGGCGCTCTCCCCCACTGCCCATGGCGTGTGGTTCGATGCGGAACGTTGCGTGGCCGCATGGCCACGACATCAATCTAGTGTTAAGAACATGCACCCATTCGGCGGAAACTGCCGCGTCATTCGGTCATTCGTTGGATGTTTGGACGTCCGAACCATCCAGCATGGGTATCGGGCCGAGCATGGCGGCCTGGCGAAACCGCCGCGGCGACGTCCCTACGTGATCGCGAAAGCAGCGGCTGAAGTTGGTCATGTCGCCAAAGCCCCAGGCATGCGCGATATGCGCGATGCTCCGATGGCGCAGTCGCGGATCGGCCAGCTCGCGCTGGCAGCGGGCCAGGCGTTCCAGGCGCACCCAGCGCATGAGCGTCAGGCCTTCGTCGGAAAACAAGTCGAACAGGTGGCTGGACGACAGGCCCACACCTTTCGCGATCATGTCGATACACAGCTCGGGATCGGCCAGGTGCTCGCGCGCGTACTGGCGTACCTGACGCTTGTGATAGTGACGCAGGCGAGGCAAGGCGTCGCCTTCCGCACCCACCGATTCCAGTGCCGCCGCAAGAAGATGCGGAACGGCATCGGCCAGCCGGTCGGCCAACGCGTCGGTCAGTCCCGCCGGATGCGCGAACATTTCCTGAAACAACACACGAAGGAAGCCGACGCTGGCGAGGTGTCCCGGCAAGCCGATGGCCGCCACGTCGGCCAGACGGGGAATGGCGTCACGCAGGGCCACCAGCGGAAGATGGATCGCCTGCACGGTGCACCGGCCGACCTCCAGGCGGAACGGCCGCGACAGGTCGATGAGACAGAAGTCGCCCGCGGCGAGGTCGCCATGGCGGCCGTGCTGTTCGATGCGTGCACGGCCGTCGAGTTGCAGGCTGAGCAACACGGCTTGCCGGTGCTCCGGGGGCAGTGCGTTCTCGGTCAGCACGTGCGGGGTGTGGCGGAAGACGCCCAGGCGCAGGCGTTCCCCGGCATACCCGTCGATCAATGCACTGGTCTCGAAGCGGCTGGGGGCGCGCTCGACCAGCGCCTGCCAGAAGCGGCGGGCCAGCAGGCGATTAGTTGCGATACCCTCGTCGACGGGTGGCGACTCGGCAAGAACATGCGATAGGGACGGCAAGGCGGCGATTCCGATAGGCAAGTGGGCACGGGGGCGCGGCAAGCGGCTTCATGGTCTTCCCTGGATGGCGTGTGCGTTGGCTTACGCTAAGCGGTTGGCGTCACGGAAGAATGTCGCTGTGTGTCCGTTGTGTGTCGGTTCTTTTGCCGCGTCGGCAAACGCCGCGTCCCCGCGTCTGGTATCTAATTCCCATGTCCATGGACCTGCATCCCCTCATCCTGGTCGTCGACGACGATCCCGAACTGCGCGAGCTCATCACCGGCTTCCTCGGCGGCCACGGCTATCGCGTGCGTGCCGCGGAGAACGTCGCGGCCATGACCGCAGCGGTCGAGCGCGAGCGACCCGACCTCATCGTGCTGGACGTGATGATGCCGGGCGAGGACGGACTGAGCGCCGCGCGGCGGCTCGCCGCGGCCAAGGGGCCTCCGGTGATCATCCTCAGCGCCCTGGGCAGCGACACCGACCGGATCATCGGCCTGGAGGTGGGCGCCGACGATTACCTGGCCAAGCCGTGCAACCCGCGCGAGTTGCTGGCCCGCGTACGTGCGCTGCTCCGTCGCAGCAGCCGGGGTGACGCGGTGCATGCCGAGGAAGCACGCCCGTACGGCTTCGCCGGCTGGCGGCTGGATGTCACGCGGCGCGACCTGCGCGATCCCACGGACATCTTCATCAACCTGTCCGATGGCGAATTCGCCCTGCTCCGCGCGTTCGTCGAGCACCCGCAGCGCATCCTCAGCCGCGACCAGTTGCTCGACCTGGTCCATGGCGGCCGCGCGGAGGTGTACGACCGGGCCATCGACACGCAGATCAGCCGGCTGCGGCGCAAGCTCAACGACAGGGCGCAGGAAGAAATGATCCGTACCGTGCGCAGCGAGGGCTACATGCTGCTGCCAAAGGTGACCCGATTGTGAGCCGAGGGGCCGGACCATCCATCTTCGTGCGCACCTTCCTGTTGACGGTGTGCGCCCTGCTGGTCTCGTCGGGCATCGGGCTGGGCATCCTTGCGTGGCGACCACCGATGCTGCCGCCCATCGCCAGCCTGTTCGACGTGGTAGCCGCCCTGCGCATGGACGACATGCCGCCGGACCCGGCGGGTGTCGCCAGCCCGGGGGCCACCCCCGACGCGCGTGCCATGAACGCCGCCGGCGGCGACGACCGGCGCATGCTGCCACCGGGCGCGGACTTCATGCCGCCGATACCGGCGGATCTGGACGTACTGACGCAGGCGGCGGCGCCCGTGGCGCCGGACGGCACGGACGCGCGCCTGTCGGCCCACCTGCTGCCACGCCTGGCCATGCTGCTGCGCGTGCATCCCGATGTCCTCCGTGTCTATGCCACCGACAGTCGCATGGACCGGCACCGCGGCGGCATGCGGATGACCCTGGGCGCCGCCTCGGTGGTCGGCTGGCAGCAGCCCGATGGGCGCTGGCGCGTCGCGCGGGTTCCGGGCGAGACCTTCCCTAACCTGCTCCAGGAAGAACTGGTCTGGCTGTTGGGTGCCGGTGTACTGGTCCTGCTGCCGCTGGCCTGGTGGTTCGCGCACGCGCTGTCCGCGCCCATCCACCGCTTCGCGGAGGCGGCGCAACGCCTGGGTGCGGATACCGGTGCACCACCCGTACCGCGCGATGGCCCACCGGAAATGCGGCGCGCCGTGGATGCCTTCAACACCATGCAGGGGCGCGTGAATCGCCTGCTGCACGAGCGCACGCACATGATCGCCGCCATCGCGCACGACCTGCGCACACCGCTCACACGCCTGTCGTTCCGTCTGGATGGACTGCCGGAGCCGCTGGGTAGCAAGGTGGATGCCGACCTGCGCGAGATGAAGACCATGATCTCGGCGGCACTGGATTTCATGCGTGACCGTTCGCTGGGCACGCAGCGGCAGCCGCTGGATTTCCGCCTCCTGGTCGAGAGCGTCGCCGACGATCTGGTCGATGTCGGCTACGACGTCTCGATTGTGCCCGGTCCGCCGGTCACGCTGGACGGCGACCCGGTCGCCCTGCGTCGCGCCGTGGTCAACCTCGTCGAGAACGGCCTGAAATACGGGCAGCGCGTCCGTCTGCGCCTGCGCGCCGGCCATGGCGAGTGCCTGCTGGAGGTGGACGACGACGGCCCGGGCGTTCCCGAGACCATGCAGCAGCAGGTCTTCGCCCCCTTCTTCCGGCTCGAATCCTCGCGCAACCGGGACACCGGCGGCATCGGCCTGGGCCTGGCCACCGTGCGCGCCATCGTGCTGGACCATGGCGGCAGCATCGTGTTGCGCAATCGCAAGGAGGGCGGCCTGCGCGTCGTGGTGGCCTTGCCGCAGTCCTAGCCTCGCCGGGCACGTCGACCCGTCCCATGACTTCCGACCTACGCGGGCGCACCCCGTGACGTGGTCATAATCGACCTTTACCGTCCCGGGGGTCACCATGCGTTCCATGTTCCGCCTGCACGCGCTTGCCGCGTGCGTCGCACTCGCCTTCTCCGCCCATGCCGCCGACAAGGCCACCGCCATCCCGGACAACGCCGTCGCCGCTGCCAGCCAGCTGCGCGACCGCGCCATGAACGACGACACCGGCTATGCCTTCGTCTCGGGCCTGACCACCGAGGTGGGCGCGCGGCTGGCCGGCAGCGCCGCGGATGCGCGCGCCGTCGCCTGGACCGTGGCGAAGTTCAAGGCCATGGGTTTCGACAAGGTCTATACCGAGAAGGTCAGCTACCCGCTGTGGCAGCGCCACAGCGAGCACGCCCAGGTGGTGTCGCCGTTCCCGCAGCCGCTGGCGCTGACCGCGCTGGGGTATTCCGCGGGCACGCCCGCGGGCGGCCTGACCGCCGACGTGGTGGGCTTCGACGACCTGGAAGCGCTCAAGCGCGCGGACCCCGCCAGCGTCAAGGGCAAGATCGTCTACGTGTCCACGCATATGCAACAGCAGAAGGACGGGCACGACTACGGCAAGGGTTCGGCCACGCGTACCGGCGGCCCGGTGCTCGCGGCGAAGATGGGCGCCGCGGCGTTCCTGCTGCGCTCCGCCGGCACCGACCCGCACAGCCGCACGCCGCACACCGGGGTGACCGGCTTCACCGATCCGAAGCAGGCGATTCCCGCCGCCGCGTTGTCCCTGCCGGATGCCGACCAGCTCGAACGCATCCTCAAGGAAGGCAAACCGGTGATGCTACGCCTGGATCTGGACGTCGGCTTCGCCGGCACGTACGAAGGCGCCAACGTCATCGCCGAAGTCACCGGCCGCAAGCATCCCGACCAGGTCGTGGCCATCGGCGGTCACCTGGATTCCTGGGACCTCGGCACGGGTGCGATCGACGACGGTGCCGGCGTGGCCATCGCCGCGGCCGCCGCCAAGCTGATCAAGGACATGCCGCAGCGCCCGGACCGCACCATCCGCGTCATCGCCTTTGCCAACGAGGAAATGGGCCTGTGGGGCGGCAAGGCGTATGCCGAAGCCCATGCGAAGGATGTGGCGAAGTTCCAGCTCGGCACGGAGTCGGATTTCGGCGCGGGCCGCATCTGGCGCATGACTGCCAGCGTGAAGCCGGAAGCGCGCGACGCGATCGCGCAGATCGCCAAGGTGCTCGAGCCCATCGGCGTTACCTATGACGCCAGCAAGCCCGGCGGCGGTGGCTCGGACCTCTCGCAGATGCACGCGAAGGGCATGGCGGCGTTGTCGCTCACGCAGGACGGCACCGACTACTTCGACTACCACCACAACGCCAACGACACGCTGGACAAGATCGACCCGAAGGCCCTGGCACAGAACGTGGCGGTGTATGCCACATTCGCATACATGGCCGCGCAGGCGAACGGCGATTTCGGCTCGGCCCCCGGCGCATTCGCCGGCGACGGCGCGCACGACTGACCCTTACACGTAGGAGCGCACGATGTGCGCGACATCTCCTCGCGACACCCCGGGTCGCGACACGCCCGGGGTAGGAGCGCACGATGTGCGCGACATGTTTTGAGGCCGAACCTCGAAGCTGGCGCGCACGATCAAAGGTTATCGTGAATTTTTTTCGCGCACATCGTGCGCTCCTACAGCAGCGTCCGGGGTGGTGGCGGCATCCGCAGGAGCGCCGCGGCGTGAGGACAGACGGTCCTGCAGGCGATTCATGTAGAGGTAGATCACGGGCGTGAGGTACAGCGTCAGGATCTGCGACACGACCAGACCGCCGACCACAGCCAGACCCAGCGGCCGGCGCGTCTCCGCGCCGGCGCCGATACCCAGGGCGATCGGCAGCGTGCCGGCGAAGGCCGCCATCGTCGTCATCATGATCGGCCGGAAACGGACGCGGCAGGCTTCGAAGATCGCCTCGTGTGGCGCGATGCCGCCGTCGCGCTGACGCTCCAGCGCGAAGTCGATCATCATGATCGCGTTCTTCTTCACGATGCCCACCAGCATGACGATGCCGACGAAGGCGAACAGGTCCAGTGACGCGTGGAACAGCACCAGCGTCAGCAACGCGCCGACGGCGGCGGCCGGCAGGCCCGAGAGGATCGTCAACGGATGGATGAAGCTCTCGTAGAGGATGCCGAGCACGAGGTAGATCACGAACACCGCCAGCAGCAACAGCAGCCCCATGCCCTTCACCGAGTCCTGGAACGCCTGCGCCGTGCCCTGGATGCTGCCGCTGAGCGTACCCGGCAGGTTCATCGCCGTGGTCGCACGCTGGATGCGCTGCACGGCATCGCTCAGTGACACGCCCGGCGCGAGGTTGAACGACACGGTGACGGCCGGCAGCTGCCCCTGGTGATTGACCGTGAGCACCTGCGGCTTGCGCTCGAACTTTGCCACGGTGCTCAACGGCACCAGCTTGCCCGTGTCCGAGGTGACGTAGAGCCGTGAGAGCACCGCCGGATCGTCCTGCATGCGACGTTCCACCTGCAGGATCACCCAGTATTGCGTGGCCGCGCCGTAGATCGTGGATATCTGGTTCTCGCCGAAGGCGTCGCCCAGGGCCGTCTGTACCTGCGACATCGTCAGGCCCAGCGGGCCCAGCTTGTCACGGTTCACCGTCACCACCATCGACGGGCTGTTGAGGTCCAGGTCGGTGGTGACGTCCTGGAAGCCGGGCAGTTTCTGGAACGCCGCGACCAGCTTGCCCGACCAGGCATACAGCGCTTGCAGATCGGTCGATTGCACCGTGTACTGGTATTGCGCCTTCGACTGGCGACCGCCCACCTGGATCGCCGGCGGGTTCTGTATATACGCACGGATGCCGGGCACGTCGGCGAAGCGCTTGCGAAGCGACTGGATGATCTCGTCCGGGGTGGTGTGTCCGCGTGCCGCGGGGTCCTTCAAGCGCAGCAAGAGCGAGCCCGCGTTAACCGTGGCGCGCGCGCCGCCGGCACCGACGCTCGACATCACCGCCTCGATGTTCGGGTCGTCCTTGGCGATCTTCGCCAGCACCTGTTGTCGTGCCGACATGGCGCTGAACGAGATATCCGTGGGCCCTTCGGTCGTCACGCGCAGCTGGCCGCTGTCACCGGCCGGAATGAAATCCTTCGGGGTGACGACGAACAGCACACCCGTGGCCACGAGGCTCACGGCGAACACCAGCAACACCACGCGCGGATGGCGCATGCACCAGGCCAGCGTACGCGTATAGCCGTCCGACACCGCGCCAAACCCGCGATCGAACCAGATCACCACACGGCTGCGCTTGTCGTGTGCGTGCGCCTTGACGAAGCGGCTGCATAGCATGGGCGTCAGCGTGATCGACACGAACCCGGAGATCAGGATGGACACGCTGATAACCACCGCGAACTCGTGGAACAGGCGCCCCACGATGCCTCCCATGAACATCACGGGGATGAACACCGCCACGAGCGACAGCGTCATGGAGAAGATGGTGAAGCCGATCTCGGTGGCACCCTTGATCGCGGCCTCGTAAGGCGCCTCACCCATCTCGATGTGCCGCATGATGTTCTCGAGCATCACGATGGCATCGTCGACGACGAAACCGACCGCCAGCGTCAACGCCAGCAGCGACAGGTTGTCGAGGCTGTAGCCCAGCGCGAACATGGCCCCGAACGTGCCCAGCACCGAGATCGGCAGGGCCACGGCGGGAATCAGCGTGGCGGACGCATTACCCAGGAACAGGTAGATCACCAGCACCACCAGGATGCCCGCGAGCACCAGGGTGAACTGCACATCGTGCACGGAGTCGCGGATGGACACCGAGCGGTCGTACATCACATCCAGCTTCACCGAAGGCGGCAGCGTGCGTGAAAAATCCGGCAGCAGCGCGAGGATGCGATCCACGGTTTCCACCGTGTTGGCGCCGGGCTGGCGCTGGATGGCGAGCGTGATGGCACGCGTGCCGTTGAACCAGCTGGCCTTCTGGTCGTCCTGCACGCTGTCGCGCGGCACGGCGATATCGGACAGGCGCACGGGCGCGCCGTTGCGGTACGCCACCACCACCTGGGCGTAATCCGCCGCGCGCATCAGCTGGCCGTCCGAACGGATGGACAGCAACTGGCGGCTGCCGTTGAGCGAGCCCGTGGCCTTGTTGACGTTGGCGGACGCGATCGCCGCGGCCATCTGGTCGACACCGATGCCGGTGGCGGCCAGCCGGTCGGGGTCCACCGCGATGCGCACGGCGTATTTCTGCGAGCCGTACACGCTGACCTGGGCCACGCCGTCGACCATCGACAGGCGCTGGGCGAGTTCGGTCTCGGCGTAGTCGTCCACGGTGGACAACGGCAACGTGGACGATTGCATGGTAAGGAACAGGATGGGTGCGTCGGCCGGATTCACCTTGCGATAGGTCGGCGGGGTCGGCATGTCCTGGGGCAACTGGCGCTGCGCGGCGGAGATGGCCGCCTGGACGTCCTGGGCCGCCCCATCGATGCTGCGATCCAGCGCGAAGGTCACCGTGATCGTGGTGGAGCCCAGCGAACTGGACGAGGTCATCGAATCGATGCCGGCCACGGTGGACAGCTGTGCCTCGAGCGGCGTCGCCACCGACGATGCCATGGTCTCAGGCGAGGCACCCGGCAGGCTGGCACTGATGTTGATCGTCGGGAAATCGACGTTGGGCAGCTCGTTCACCGGCAGCTTGGGATAAGCCACGATGCCGAAGATGACCAGGGCGGCCATCAGCAGCGTGGTCATCACCGGCCGACGGATACAGAGTTCCGGCAGGTTCATCCCGGTGCCCTCATCCTTCGTCGACGCGCACGGGGGCGCCGTCGACGAGCAGCAACTGGCCTTCGGTAACCACGCGTTCGCCGGGCTGCAGGCCCTTGTCCACCACCACCCGGTCGGCCGTAATGGCACCGGTGGTGATCGGGCGCTGCTCCACGGTCTGGTCGGGCTTGACCACGAAGACGAACGTACCGGCGGACGAGCTCTGCAGCGCGATCACCGGGATGCTGATCGCGTCGCGCAGCCGGGTGGTCGGCAGGGTCACCTCGGCGAACTGCCCCGGCGTGAGCCGGGCATCCGCATTGGCGAAGCGCCCCTTGAGGACGATGGTGCCCGTGGTGACGTCCACGGCGTTGTCGATGAATTCCAGGTCGCCTTGCAGGGGTGCGCCGGTGTCACCGGGAATCTTCGCGTGAACCGTCAGCGGGCCGCTACGCGCGCTGTTGCGCACGGCGGCCAGGCTGTCCTCGGGGATGGCGAAGGCGATGCGGATGGGATCGACCTGGTTGAGCACCACGATGTCGGTGGTGTCGGCCGCCAGGGTGGCGCCCGGCCAGGCCAGCGGCGAACCGGTCACGCCGTCGAACGGTGCCTTGATCGTCGTGAAATCCAACTGGGTCTGCGCAGCCCGCACGGCGGCACGATCGCTGACCAGCGCTGCACGGGCCACGCCGAGGTTGGCCTTGTAGAGGTCGAAATCGGCGCGGCTGACGAACCCTTTGCCCAACATGCTCTGGTAACGACCCAGATCGGCCTCGGCCTTGGTCAGCTGGGCCTGGTCGCTGGCCACCCGGCCCTGCGCCTGGTCCAGCGCGGCCTGCAAGGGGCGTGGATCGACCCGGGCAAGCAACTGGCCCTTCGTCACGTGGGCCCCCGGCGTGAAGGCCAGCGTCTCGAGCTGACCGCTGACGCGCGAGCGCACATCCACGGTGGAATAGGCTTCGGCGCGGCCGATGATCTTCAGCGAAAGGTCGATCTCGCCGCGCTGCGCCTGGGCAACCTTGACCGGCGTCGCCGCGGTCGGACGCGAGCCGCCGAGGGTCTTCGGCGCGTCGTCGTGTCCCGTCCCATGCCGCCAGAACGCGATGCCCACGGCGACGACGACCAGCAGGCCGGCGATGAGGACGAGCTTCTTCCCTGGGGATCGCTGCATGGGTGCTCCGGCCGGAGCCTTCGGGCTTCGGTCGCCGCATCCGGGGACGCGGACATGGGTGTGGGGTTTCGATTAACCGTAAACGCTAACGCATATCCGTCGTGGCGGTTGACCGTCGGCTCAGTTTTCTTCGCCCGGCCCGTCCAGCGCCTGGAGGTTTTCCTTCATGCGGTCCATGACCGCCAGCATCACCTGCAGTTCGTCCAGCGAGATGCCCTGGGTGGCGTCGCGACGCAGGCCGCGCGCGATCTCTTCCATGTCGTCGATGACGCCGCGCGCCTGCTCGGTATCGTGCAGCCGCCAGGCCCGGCGATCCTTCGGATCCGCCCGGCGCTCCACGAAACCGGCAGCCTGCAGGCGGTCGATGACCCGGCCCACGGCGATCGGCTCCATGTCGAGTTGTTCCGCCAGCTCGTTCTGGCGCATGCCGGGCAGCCGATGCAGCGCCTTGAGGGCCCGCCACTGCGCGCGGGTCAGCCCGAAGCGCACCGCCCGACGATCGAAGTGCTTGCGGAACAGCAAGGTCACGTCGTTGATCAGGTAGGCGAACGAGATGTCTTCAACTTTGATCGGGTCGGCCATAACCTTCGGGGACAATACAGAACTGACAGACGACCATCGTAGCCAATTGGCGCCGTGCCGTCACAAGGAGTTGCCTTATGGGCCTGACCATTCGCGAGGCGGACATCACCACCCTGGCGGTGGATGCCATCGTCAATGCCGCCAACCCGTCCCTGCTGGGCGGTGGCGGTGTGGACGGCGCCATCCATCGCGCCGCCGGCCCGGCGCTGCTGGCGGCCTGCCAGGCCTTGCCGGAGCACCCCCGGGGCGTACGCTGCCCCACCGGCGAAGCCCGGATCACCCCGGGATTTGCCCTGCCGGCCCGCTTCGTCATCCATACGGTGGGACCGGTGTGGCATGGCGGCGCCCGCGGAGAGCCGGCCCAGCTCGCCGGCTGCTACCAGGACTGCCTGCGGCTGGCACGGGAGCACGGCCTGGGGTCCATCGCCTTCCCCGCCATCAGCGCCGGCATCTACGGGTATCCGCCCGACGCCGCCGCCCGCCTGGCAGTGCAGACGGTCCACGAGGCGCCCTGGGCACCTGCCGAGGTCATCTTCTGCACGTTCGGCGCGGCCATGACACGCGTTTACGACGCCGCGCTGGCCGACGCCTTGCGCGGCTAGCGCGGGTAAAGCGGCGGCAGCACGGTGCTGTCGCCGTCACGCGGCGCCGTTTTCCAGGCGAAGCCATTCACGAACGCCTGACGCAGGCCGTCCCGATCCACCTCCGCGCCGGCGAAGCGGGCGCGCTGCAGCTGGTCGATCGCCGCCGGCTGCGGGCCCGGCGCCAGCAGCGCGGAAAGCGCGCCCAGCGTCCGCGCGGATGGCTGCACGCTGGCGGCCCAGCCCAGCAACGCCCGCTCGATCCCGGCGGGCTCCGCATGCGCTGCGGCCTTGAGAAAGGCCTCACGAGCCGGCCGTTCACGGCTGGGCGCCGCTGCGGTCGGGCGCGCCGAAGGTGTCGCGCCGGGCTTGCGACGCCGCATGACGAACCACGCAGCCACGGTGAGCAGCCACAGCACGCACACGCCGACGAACAGCCATCGCCAGGGTACGCCGGTCGCAGGCAGCGACGGGGGCGGTGCAGACGCAGTGGACCCTGCCGCCAGCGGGTTCGCCGCGGCAGCGGGCGGCGTGCCGACAGGGGCCACGGCCGAACCGGCCGCGGGCGCCACCTCGATATCGCGCGCGGGCAAGGTGGCCACTTGCGCGGTGTCGGTCACCACGTTCCACCAGTGCAACGTCGTGGCGGGAATGTGCAAGGTGCCCGGCCGCGTCGGTACCACGGCAAAGCCCTGCTGGCGTCGCCCGGTGATCCACGGGCCGCTTGCGCCGCCACCGGTCACCGCCTTGTCGGGATACACGTCCGCGCCGTCGAGCGTCGGCAACGACAGCGCCGGCAGCGCCTCGAACGGCATGCCGGTGGCATCGACGCGCATGGTCAGCGTCATGGGCTGGCCCACACGCGCCTTGCCGTCCGCCGGCACGCCGTCGAGCGCCAGCGTCAGTTCGCGCGCCGGAATCCATGCACCGCCGGGGGCGCTGGCTGGCCGCGGGCGCACCTGGACGATGCTGCGTTCGGCCACGGCATTGACCGGTGAACCGGTACCGAAGAACGCACTGGCATCGGAGGCATCCACCGCCGTGCCCTGGAAACTCGGCGGATGGATCTCCAGCGGGCCCGCATGCTGCGGGAAGATGGCGTAATGCCGCTCGACCACGTTGAAGCGGCGACCGCCGCGGGTGGTCTGGAAATTGGCATCCTGGCCGACGCGGCGGATCTCGGCGCCTTCCGCGGAGGGATCGTCCAGCTGGCCGTCGGCCAGGTTGACCGCGAAATACAAGCGCAGCGTGTAGTCGATCTGCTGACCCACGTATGCCTGCGACGGGTCGGTCTTGGCCTCCAGTACCACGGGCCGGTCCGCAGGCGCGTTGGACGCGTTGCCGGCCGGCGACACATCCAGCGTGAGCGTCTGCGTCCGCTGGCCGCCGATGATCAGGGCCGGTACCGTCAGGTGGCCCTCGCGTCGTGGCCGCAGTGCGATGCCCAGAATGGTGTGCGCCTCGCGGCGGCCGTTGACGACGCTGAGACTGCGGTTGGTCGAGGTACCCAGCACCACGAAGTCGGCCATGAGCGGCGACAGGTCGGGCGTGTCGCCGGCGGCATCGCCCAGTTCGATGTTGAGCGTGACGGTATCGCCCGCATCGATCGAAGTGCGATCCAACGACGCCGTCGGCGCCACCGCCTGCGCAAGGGCGACGAACGACAGGCAAAGCAACAGGCAGGCTAGGAGCAGGCGGCGCATCGTCATTCCTCCGGCTCCGCACCATGGCGACGCTGGTACTCGAGCATGAATTTTCTTCTTAGCAGGCCGCCCGGATCGTCGGGCACGCGCAGCAACGCGCGTTGCACGTCGGGCGGCAGTTTCGATGCCGCATCGCCGGCGGACAACGCGCCCAGGTCGTGCGGCTTGCCATCGTCCTTCTTCGCGTCCTGCGCAGCGGCCTTCCCGGACATGGCCTGGTCCATCTTTTCCTTCAACGCCTCCTGGGCACGCTCGGCTTCCGCTTTCTCGGCCGCGGACTTGGCGGCCGCATCGCCCTGTGGCGGCTGCGCCTTCTCGGTGCCCTTGTCGCCGTCCTTCCCGGAAGCACTGTTTTCCTTGCCGTCCTTGCCGTCGTCACCCGGCTTCTCGCCATCCTTGCCGGGCGGCTGGTCCTTGCCCTGGGATGGATCTTTCCCGTCTTTGCCGGATGAGTTTTTAGAGTCGTCTCCCGTGTTCCTGGGGTCCTGCTGGCCGGCGTCGTTCTTGTCGCCGTTGCCCTGCTGACCGTCCTTGCCGTTCTTGCCCTGCTGGTCCTTGTTACCCTGCTGATTCTTCTTGTCCTGCTTGTCTTTCCCGTCTTTCGAAGCGTCGTTTTGCTTCTTGAGGAAGTCGGCCACCGCCGCGCGATTCGCGGCGGCGTCCGCATTGTGCGGATCGAGCTTCAACGCGCGATCGTAGGCCGCCAGCGCGTCCTCGTAGTGCTGCTGCTTCGCCAGCGCATTGCCGAGGTTGTATTGCGAATCGGTGTCGATGCCGGACTGGAGCGCACGTTGTGCTGCGGCGAAATCGCCCGCCTTGTAAGCCGCCGCGCCGCGCAAGGCAGGGCTGCGCGCCAGCGCCTGCGCCCGCTTGGCGTCACCCTCGCGCAGGGCCGCCGCGGCCTGCTGGTCGGGCGTGCGGAAAGCGTCGACCACGCCGTCGGCGCGTGCCGATGGCGACCACGGCAGGCAGGCCAGCAACAAGACCAGCATCCAGCCGCGACGAAACGCCAGCGCGACGAGCGGCAACAGGGGCAGCAGCAGCCACGGGCCGCGGTCCTGCCACGCGCCCGCCTGTGCGCCGTCCACCGCCTTGCCCTGCCCGTCGTCGTGCAGCATGCCGGCCAGGGTGGCGACATCGGTGCCGCCATCCGCCAGCGGAACGAAGCGACCGCCGCCGGCAGCGGCCACCGCCGACAACGCGGCATCGTCACGCGCCGCGAGGGCGATGGCGCCGCTGTCGTCCTTGAGGAAACCGCCGTCCGGCGTTGGCACTGGCCCGCCTCGCACCGTACCGACGCCGAGCACGGAAACGCGTGCCCCGGCGGCGCGCGCACGCGCCGCGGCCGCCACGGCCGAGCGATCGGCGGTATCCGTCACGAGCACGATGGAGCCACCGCGAAGATCCGCATGACGGACCAGGTCGGCCGCCATGTCGATCGCCTTGGCCGGGTCGTCGCCGGTCACCGGCATGGTGTCCGGCGAGAGCGCCGTCAGCAGGTCGTCCACGCTGTGCGCATCCGTGGTGAGCGGCGCGACGATGAAAGCTTCGCCGGTGTAGGCGATCAGTCCGTTCATCCCGTCGCGGTTGGCCGCATACAACTCGCGGACCTTGTAGCGCACGCGGCTGAGTCGATCCGGCACGATGTCCTTGGCCAGCATGTGCGGCGACATCGACACCACGACCACCTGCGCCGCGTGTTCGGCGAAGAGCTTCTGCGATTGCCGGTTCCAGGTAGGGCCGGCCAGGGCCAGCACGGCGAGCAACCCGGCAGCGACCACGGCGACAGCCGGCCCGCGCGAGCCCGAGGGCGTGCCGTCGAGCAGATAGGGCAACAGGGCGGGATCGGCCAGCCGCGACAGTGCACGCGACGACGAACCGCGGCGCCCGACCAGCCAGGCGATCGGCGGAACCAGCAGCGCCAGCCACAACCACTGCGGCTGCAGGAAATGGAAGTCGGCCATCGAGGGAATCATCGACGTGCGCTCCCGCCCAGGTAGCGCGGCGCGGCGCCGACCATCAGCAGACCCAGCGCCAGCAGCAACGGCCAGCGGAACAATTCGATATGCGGACGCAGTGCGGCGCCTTGTTGCGGCAACGGTTCGAGGGCGTCGATGGCACGATACGCCTGCGCGATTTCATCGGTGTCGGTGGCGCGGAAGAAACGACCGCCGGTCTGCCTGGCGATATCGGTGAGCATGCCTTCGTCCAGATCGGCCGACGGGTTGACCGTGCGGCTACCGAAAAAATCGGGGACACGCATCGCCGTGGCACCGATGCCGATGGTGTAGATGCGCACGCCCGCCGCCTTCGCTGCACGGGCCGCCTCGCGCGGTGCGATGGATCCGGCGTTGTTCACGCCGTCGGTGAGCAACACCACCACGCGCGCCTGCTCGGGAAGGCTGGCCAGTCGTTTTACGGCCACGGCCAGGGCATCGCCGATCGCCGTCTCGCGACCCGGCAGTCCGACCACGGCACCGTGCAACTGCGCACGCACGGCATCGAGGTCATAAGTGAGCGGCGTGACCAGATAGGCCTGCGAGCCGAACAGGATGAGGCCGAGTTCATCGCCCGCACGGCGATCGATGAAGTCGCCGGCGATGGCCTCCACGGCGGCGAAGCGCGTGACCGCGCGACCGGCCAGGCGCATGTCGTCAAGCGACATGCTTCCGGAAAGATCGACGGCGAGCATCATCGCGCGACCGCTGCGCTGTTGGGGCTCGGGCGGGCCCAGTTGCTGCGGACGCGCCGCGGCGGCGACCAGGCACAGCCAGGCCAGCGCGAGCAGCAGGGTGGACGCGAACGGCGCCCGCATCGACGCGGCCTGGGTCAGCGCCAGCCCGGGCTGCGGCAGGTTCAGCGCCTGCGCGGGCCGCACCGGCCGCAACACGCGACGCAGCAGCCACGGCAACGGCAAGGCAAGGAACATCCAGGGCCACGCAAACTCAGGCAGGAACATGCGATGCCCTCCCCGGCGTGGCGGACGAAGGACGACGACGCATCGCCTCGCGTATCCAGGCTTCCGCATCGCGCGCCACGACCGGCACGTCGAGCGACGCGGCCGGCTGGTAGATCGCGGTATCGAGCTGCGCAAGACGGGTTACATCGCTGCGCGGTGCCAGCGCGACCAATGCGTCGCGCCATGCCTCCCCACGCAGCGTGACACTGCGGGTGTCACGCATACGGGCGACACGGCGGAGCAACTGGCTGACCGATGCGGCGAAGCACGCGGTGTCGCCGTCCGCGGCATGCCGTGCACGGGCCTCACGCAGCTCGCCGAGCGTCGTGTCCACGTGCCGGCGCCAGGCACGGCGGCGGCGCCAGACGATCGCGCCGGCCACCAACGCGACCAGCAGCAGGCCGAGCAGCACCCACCAGCCCGGTGCCAGCGGCCACCAGGCGGACACGTGCGGCACGTGGATGTCGCGCAGTACCGGACCCTGGTCGGGCATCAGCGTGCCCTCCTGCTGGCGCCCAGCAACGCGACGATCGCTTCAAGGGGATCTTCGCTGGTGTCGATGGAGCGCACACGCAGGCCCAGGCCACCCGCCAGCGCGGTGAGCTTGCGCTGGCCTTCGCCGAGTCCGCGTGCGAACTCGGCACGTTGCCGGTCGCCCTGCAGCGCCAGATCGTAGTGGGTACGGCGGTACGCGATCGGATAACGGCCGGCCGGTGGCTCGGCCAACTCCAGCGGATCGGCCACGCCCAGCACCGACACCTCCGCCTTGCCGATCAGCCCGAGCATGCGCCCCCGTGCCGCGTCGTCGACGGCAAAACCGTCGCTGACAAGCAGCACCCGGGACGCGCCGTGCATGAGGCGACCGGCACGCTGCAAGGCACCTGAAAGCGGTTCGTCGGCGTCCGCCGGAAGCGCATCCCACGCAGCCATGGCACCGAGTACCGTCAGCACACCGCGTGGACCGCCCTGCGGCCGGACGAGCTGGCGCTGACCACCGAAGGCGAGCACGCCGACGCGTTCCGAGCCGCGCATCGCGTACCACGCGGCGATCGCGGTGGCACGGGCAGCCTGCACCGACTTGAAGCGGGTGCGTGTACCGAAACGCATGCTGGCGTTCATGTCGAGCAACACGAGCAGGCGGCCTTCGCGCTCTTCCTGGAACAATTTCGTATGCGCCACGCCGCTGCGTGCGGTCAGGCGCCAGTCCATGCGGCGGACATCGTCGCCGGCCTGGTAGACACGCGACTCCGCGTAATCCATGCCACGGCCGTGCAGCCGCGCGGGGCGCTGCCCGCTGCGCGGCGCGCGCGAGACGACCTGGGGCGCCGGGGCGCGCGCCACGCAGGAGCGCAAGGCGATGAGTTCGGGCAACGACACGTGGACGCGCCCATCGGCAACGGCAGGGGCGACGGTCACGGCAGCGGCACGAGATCCAGCAGGCGATCGATCACGGCATCGGTGCGCACGCCTTCCGCCTCGGCTTCGTAGCTGGGCAGCACACGATGGCGCAGCACTTCGTGGGCGATGGCGTGGATGTCCTCGGGCACGACGAAGTCGCGACCGGCCAGCCACGCATGCGCGCGGGCGCAGCGATCCAGCGCGATGGTGGCGCGGGGGCTGGCGCCCCAGGCGATCCAGCGCGCCAGTTCCGGACCGTATTTACCGGCCTCGCGCGTGGCGACCACCAGCTGGGTGATGTAGAGCTCCAGCGGCGCGGCCATGTGCACGGCGAGTACCGCGTCGCGCGCGGCGAAGACATCCGCGGGACGCAACATATAGGCCGGCGGCGGCACGGGATGCATCGCCTCGCGGGCCTGCTGGCGCGCCAGCCGCAGGATGGCCAGCTCGGCTTCGGCGTCCGGGTAGCCGATGGTCACGTGCATCAGGAAACGATCCAGCTGGGCCTCGGGCAGCGCGAACGTGCCCTCCTGCTCGATCGGGTTCTGCGTGGCCATGACCATGAACAGGTCCGGCAGCGGCCACGTGCGGCGACCGATGGTGATCTGTCGTTCGGCCATCGCCTCGAGCAGGGCCGACTGCACCTTGGCCGGCGCGCGGTTGATCTCGTCGGCCAGCACGATGTTGTGGAACAGCGGCCCCCGCTCGAACTCGAAGCTGCCCGTCTGCGGGCGGAAGATGTCCGTGCCCGTGAGGTCGGCTGGCAGCAGGTCGGGCGTGAACTGGATACGGTGGAAGTCCGCTTCCACACGGGTGGCCAGGGCCTTGATGGCCGTCGTCTTGGCAAGCCCGGGCGCACCCTCCACCAGCAGGTGGCCATCGGCCAGCAGCGCGATCAGCAGGCACTCCACCAGGTGGGGCTGCCCGATGATGCCGCGGGTCAGTTCCTCACGCAGGCGGAGGAAGGCCTCCTGGAGCGGGGTCGTGGCGTTCGGCGTCTCGGACATCGGTGGATCTCGTATCGGGTGGAAGACCGATGAGACCACAGTCGGCCCGGGAAGTTTAATCCGCTTTCGGTGAGGGCCCTGCCCGCAAACGAAAGAGGCGGCCCGAAGGCCGCCTCCCGATATCGCCTTGAAACGCGAGTTGCTTACTGCAGCGTGTCGGACAGGATGCGCGGCGTCACGAAGATCAGCAGCTCCGCCTTGTTGTTACCGCGGTTGGTACGGCGGAACAGCACACCCAGGCCCGGGATGTCGCCGAGGCCCGGAACCTTGTCGGTCGTGTTGGTCTTGGTGATCTCGTAGATGCCACCCAGGACCACGGTCTGGCCGTTGTCGACCAGCACCGAGGTGTTGATCTCGCGGGTGTCGATCTGCGGCACCGAACCGCCGCCCGGGCTGGTGACGAACTGGGCCAGCGCATCCTTCTTGACGTTGATCTTGAGGTACACGCGGCTGTCGGCGGTGATCGTCGGGGTCACGCGCAGCTCGAGCACGGCATCCTTGAACTGCACGGTGGCGTTCTGCGCGCCACCACCCGAGCTGGAGGCCTGGTAGGTCACGTAGCCGATCTGCTGGCCCTGCTTGATGATCGCTTCCTGCTGGTTGGCCGTGATCACGCGCGGGCTGGAGATCAGTTCGCTGCGGCCTTCGGTCTGCGCGGCCGAAAGCTCCAGGTCCACCAGGTAGTTGGCGCCCAGGATCGCCAGGCCGATGCTGCCCGACGGGTTGGACACCGGCAGGTTGACGTTGTAGCCGCCCGGCAGGGTGATCGTGTTGTTGGCGAGGGTGCCCTGGCCGGCGGCGTTGGTGGCATCGATCGTCCGCACCTGGGTCACCAGGTCGCTCGTGCCGGTGCCCTTGGTGCCGCTGCTCAGGTCCGGCGTGGTGCCGGTCACCTGGTTGGGGTTGTTGTGGTTGAACGCCTGCACGCCCCAGCGCACACCCAGCTGACGGGTAAAGGTATCGGTGGCCACGACGATGCGTGACTCGATCAGCACCTGCTGGACCGGGCGGTCGAGCGTGCCGATCAGCTCACGCAGGTCGCGGATCTTGTCCGGCGTATCGTTGATCAGCAGCGTGTTGGTGCGGTCGTCGAACGACACGCTGCCGCGGCCGGAGAGGAAACCGCGCGAGCCGCTGGTGGACGCGCCGCCGCCGGTGCTGGTCATGCTGCCCTGGGTCAGCAGCTTGGCGATGTCCTCGGCCTTGCCGTAGCTGATCGGGATGTAGTCGGAGACCAGTTCCGCGGAATCCTGCGCCTTCTGGCGGGCATCGGCGAGGCTCTGCTCGTAGCTGGCCAGTTCGGCCTGCGGAGCGATCCAGATGACGTTGCCGCTACGGCGCTTGTCCAGGCCCTTGGCCCGCAGGATCACGTCCAGCGCCTGGTCCCACGGCGTGTTGACCAGACGCAGCGTGACGCTGCCGCCCACGGTGTCGGAGGCGACCAGGTTGAGCTTGGCCTCGTCGGCGATCAGCTGGAGGGCCGAACGCACGGGGATGTCCTGGAAGTTGAAGGTCAGGCGGGAACCCGAATACGTCGGGTCCTGACCCTTGGCGGCCTTGCCGGTCGGCGCGGCGGCCTTCTTCGGGGCCACCTCGACCACGTAGTCGGCACCGCTCTGGTAGGCCGACACGTCCACGTCGCCCTTGGTGCGGATGTCGAGGCGGGCACCGCCCGGCGACGCCTTGGACTCGATCGACTGTACCGGGGTGGCGAAGTCGAGCACGTCCAGGCGCTGGGCCAGCTTCGGCGGCAGCGACGAGCCTGCCAGGCTGACGATCACGTGATCGCCTTCGCGGCGCATTTCCGGCGTGGTGCCGGTGCCGCCCAGCGTCACCATGACGCGGCCTTCGCCGTTCTGGCCACGACGGAAATCGATGTTGGACACCGGCGAGCCGGCGCTGGAAGGCAGCGCCTTGGTCGGGTCGCTCACGGTAGCGGTGGTGGTCGTCGCGCCGGTCGGTCCGTTGTTCACGGTGACGAAAAGCGTCTTGCCTTCCACACGGGTGCGGTAGGCCGACTCGCGGAACAGTTCCACCGTGACGCGGGTCTTGCCGGCCGCGGAGATCACCGACACACCCTGGGTCGAGCCCTTGCCGATGTCGAGGTGGCGGGTGCTGTAGGCGTTGGTGGTGCCCGGCAGGTCGATGGCGATACGCGGCGGATTGTTGGTCGTGAAGACCTTCGGCGTCGGCGCCTGCGCCGAGAAGGCCAGCCGCAGTTCGATGCGGCCGCCCGGCTGCGCGTCGTAGCTCACGTTCTGCAGCGTGTTCTGCGCCGCGGCGGTGCCGGCGAAGGCACCCGCCATGGCCAGTGCGGTGCCGAGGATCCAGCGGCGCGCGCGGTGACGCGCGCTGCCCGGCGGATGATTCAATTTGGTCGTCATGTGCGTCATCCCCGAGTTCTTATTTTTCGCCGACCGCGATGCTTGCCGGGCGCTCCATCCAGCCGCCCGAGCCATTCGGCACCAGTTCGACCAGATCGATCCGATCCTCACCCACGGACGTGATACGACCGTAGGCCTGACCCATGTATTCGTTGCGATGGACCCGATGGATCACGCCACCGGGGTCCTTCACGAGCGCCTCCAGGCTGGCACCAGCACCAACCGTGCCAACCATCTTCAGGCTGTCGAGGCCGAACATCTCCAGCGGTTCCTTCGGCCGGTTTTCGTCCGGGCGCGGACCGCTGGCAACGTTGCTGTCCATCTCCGCCGTGCTGGGGCTGAAGGGATCGCGCGCGCCCTGATCCTGGTACGCAAAGGTTTCGAACGTGCGGATCACGGGCAGTGGCGGGATGGGCTCGCCCTTCTTGTGCTTCTCGGCGTCCACCCACTCGCGCAGGTCGGACGTGCCCTTGGTGCAGCCGGCCAACGAGAGCGCGCCGAACAGGGCGATGGCCAGCGGGCGGGTCAGGGCGTCATGGCGTTTCATCACGGCGTCGCCTTCTGCAGCTTGGATTTCGCCTGCGGGGTCTCGTCGTCCTCGAGGTAGCGATAGGTCTTCACGGTGCCCTGCAGCACCAGCTGGCCGTTACCCGGATTCTTCGCGTCACCGGCCTTCGGGCTCAGCGACACGTCGTGCAGCGTCAGAATCACGACGCGGGGCAGCGAGGCCACACCACTGATGAAGGTGCCGAACTGGTGGTAGGTGCCCACCATGCGCAGCGTGATCGGCTTCTCGGCATAGAAGTCCTTGGGCGTTTCCGGACCGGGCTGGAACAGCTCCGTCTCGATGCCCGCGGCCAGCGCCGTCTGCGAGATGTCGATCAGCAGCTCGGGCATTTCCGTCTTGCTGGGCAGCTGGCGCAGCAGCGTACGCAGCATGTCCTGCATGTCGGACAGCTGCTGCTCCAGGGCCTCGAGGTTGGCCGATTTGGCCTGCTTCTGCGAGAACTGGCCCTTGAGGGTCTCTTCCTGCGATTCGGCGGAGGCCAGGTCGTCCTGCTGGCTGCTGATCTGGAAATACCAGCCGCCCAGCATCACCACGACGAACACCAGGCCGGTGAAGAACGTCTTGATGGGCTTCGGCCAGCCGCCGACGTTGTGCCGGTCGAGGTTGCGCAGATCGTCGAAGAACTTCATGGCTTGACTCCCGCCGAAGCGGCCGCGGCCGGCAGGGTAGCCGCCGGCGGCATCGTCGTGGTGGCGGGCCGGGCGGGCGCCGTGGCGACGGGTGCCGGCGCGCCGGTGACCGCCTTTGCCGCCTGGGCCAGGGGCGCGGGGACCGCGGCTGCGGTCGGCATGGCCGCCGTCGAGGCGCCGGCCGGGGCGGTGTCGCCGGGGGTCTTCAGGTGCACGTCGAGGCCGAACGTATACGGCATGCGCGACGCGTCATGGGTGTTTTCGGTCTTGCGCAGGTCCGCATGGCCCATCCACGGCGACGCTTCCACGTTGCGCATGTACTCGGCCACGCTGGAGTTGGACTGCGCCACGCCGTCGAGCGACATGGAATCGCCGGACTGCTTCATGCCGGACAGGCGCGCGGACGCGGGGATGGTTTTCACCAGTTCGTCGAACAGGTGGACCATCTGCGAGCGGTTGGCCTGCAGTTCCTCGATGATCTGCTTGCGCTGGAGCAGGTCGGCGCGGACCTTTTCCAGGTCCTTGATCTTCTCGATACGGTCGTCGAGCTGCTTGATCTCGCTTGTCAGGTAGCTGTTCCGCTCGTTCTGGTTGTCGATCCGGGCATCCATCCACAGCGACCAGCCGATCAGCACGACCAGGGCGGCACCGAAGGCCAGGCCGAGCTGGATATAGAACTCCCGCTCACGCTGCTTGCGGCGCTCGGCACGCCAGGGGAGTAAGTTGATCCGTGCCATCAGTCGAAGCTCCTCATGGCGAGGCCGACGGCGATCATCAGCGCGGGGGCGTCCTGGGCCAGCGTCTGGGCCTGCACGCGGTTGGACAGGGCCATGCGTGCCAGCGGGTTGGCGACGACGCAGGGCACGCCCAACTGCTGCTCGAGCAATTCAGTGATGCCGTCGATCGAGGCGCAGCCGCCGGCGAGCACCACCTGGTCCACGCGGCTGTATTCGCTGCCCGCGAAGAAGAACTGCAGCAGGCGGCTGACCTGCTGCACCAGCGAGTCCTTGAACGGTTCCAGCGCTTCCATCTCGTACGATTCGGGCAGGCCGCCCTTGCGCTTGGCCCGGCCGGCTTCCTCGTAGGACAGGCCGTAGCGACGCATGATCTCGTCGGTCAGCTGCTTGCCGCCGAACACCTGCTCGCGCGAATAGATCGTGCGCTGGTTCTTCAGCACGGCCAGGGTGGTCATGGTGGCGCCGATATCGACGACGGCGACCAGGGCGTCCCGCGACACTGCGAGCTGGTCGGCGACCATGCCGAAAGCGTTCTCCATGGCGAAGGCCTCGACGTCGACCACGCGGGCGGTCAGGCCGCCCAGGTCGAGCGCGGCGATGCGCATGTCGACGTTCTCGGTGCGCGACGCCGCCAGGAGCACGTTGTTCATCTCGGGGTTGTCGCGGACCGGGCCCATCACCTCGAAGTCGAGGCTGACTTCCTCGATCGGGTAGGGAATGTACTGGTTGGCCTCGACCTGGATCTGCCCTTCGAGGTCGTCCTCGGACAGATCGGCCGACATGGGGATGATGCGGGTGATCACGGCCGAGCCCGCCACCGCGGCGGCCGCGTGCTTGAGCTTGGATCCGGACCGGGCCAGGGCGCGGCGAATGGCTTCGCCCACTGCCTCGACCTCGACGATGTTCTTTTCGACGACAGCGTTGGGCGGCAACGGCTCGACGGCATAATGCTCGACGCGGTAACGCCCACCGGCCTGACTGAGTTGTAGCAGCTTTACGGCGGTCGAACTGATATCGACACCGATCAGCGGCGCCGCTTTGGGTGTAAAGAGCCCCACGTTTCCCCCTTCCCCGCGCCTTGTCGGAATTGGTCTTCGGCGCGATGGCATTAGATCGAAATCTTAACGGATTGGCAACGGCCCGCTAGGGCCCTGCCGGCACCAATTCACAAATAGCGTCACTGGGTTAGCGAAAACCCCTCACCTTCCGTCGAACCCGGGGCGACCGCCCCACCTGACGGCGAAGCTCTATACTCCGCCACGACCCTCACGCCGGTGAACCCCTTCCTCCATGCGAATTCTCAAGCGTCTGCTGCGCATCGGGCTGTATCTCGCCCTGGCCGGCATCCTTTTCGTGGTAGGCGCCATCGGCGTCGCCTACTGGCTCCTGGCGCCGCGCCTTCCCTCCGTGGCGGTGCTACGTGATTACCACATGCAGGTTCCCTTACGAGTATTGAGCTCGGACGGACGCCTGATCGCCTCGTTCGGTGAGACCCGCCGTATCCCGGTGCACATCGCCGACGTGCCCGCACGCCTCAAGAATGCCGTCTTATCGGCCGAGGACGGCGACTTCTACAGCCATCCCGGCGTCGACTGGCACGGCATCGCCCGCGCCGGCATCCACGTGATCCTGTCCGGCGGCGACAAGGGCCCGGGCGGTTCGACGATCACCCAGCAGGTGGCCCGCAACTTCTTCCTCAGCCCCGAGAAGCTCTACTCGCGCAAGCTGACCGAGGTGTTCATCGCCCTGCGCATGGAAAACGAGCTGACCAAGGACCAGATCCTCGAGCTGTACATCAACAAGATGTTCCTCGGGCACCGGTCCTACGGGCTGGCCGCCGCGGCCTCGTATTACTACGGCAAGACGCTCGACCAGCTGACCGTGGCCGAGTGCGCGTCGCTGGCGTCCACCTTCCAGTTGCCCTCGGTGGTCAACCCGCTGAACAACCCCACCCGCCTGGTCAACCGCCGGAACTGGGTGCTCGGCCAGATGCTCTCCAACCGCTTCATCACCAAGGCGGAATACGACGAGGCGGTGAAGGAGCCGAACGACGCCTTCCCGCACGAGCAGCAGATCGAGGTGGATGCCCCGTACCTGGCCGAGATGGTTCGCCAGCAGGTACTGGAGAAACTGGGTAACGATGCGCTCACCGAGGGCTATGTCGTGCGTACCACGGTGCCCAGCGACAGCCAGGCGGCTGCCAACGACGCCCTGCGCGGGCGCCTGTCCGCCTACGATCGCCGCCACGGCTACCGTGGCCCGGAAGGCCACGAGGAACTGGCGGCACAGGCCGGTCCCGACGAATACGACCGGGTTCTCGCCGGCTACACGGGCGTGGCCGGCATGATGCCGGGCATCGTCACGGCCACGGGCGCGAAGGAGGCCACGGTGTACCTGTCCGCGAAGGAAACCGCGACCATCAGCCTGGAATCGATCGCCTGGGCCCGCCCCTATGTCAACGAAGGCCGTGCAGGTGCCGCGCCCACCCGGGTGGACAGCGTGCTCAAGCGGGGCGACATCGTCCGCCTGATCCGCAGCGAAAAGGACGACCTCTCCGAGAACGCCAGTGCGTCCGACACGGCCAAGGTCAGCACCGAGGCCCGTCCGGAACCGGCCAAGGGCCCCTGGCGCCTCACCCAGATCCCCGCCGTGCAGGCCGCCCTGGTCTCGCTGGATCCGGAAGACGGCGCCGTCCGTGCGCTGGTCGGCGGCTTCAGCTTCGTCCGCTCGAAGTTCAACCGCGCCGTCATGGCCGCCCGCCAGCCGGGCTCCAGCTTCAAGCCCTATCTGTATTCGGCGGCGTTCGAGCGCGGCTTCACGCCTGCTTCCATCGTCAACGATGCCCCGGTGGCCTTCCCCGACCCGTCACGCCCCGACGGCATGTGGACGCCGGCCAACGACGACGGCAAGTTCGCCGGCCCGATGCGCTTGCGCGAAGCCCTGGTCCAGTCGAAGAACCTGGTCTCGGTGCGCCTGCTGGATGCCATCGGCATCCGCTTCGCCCGCGATTACATGACGCGCTTCGGCTTCACGCCGGACGCCCTGCCGCAGAACCTGTCGCTCGCCCTGGGCACGGCCTCCGTCTCGCCGATGAGCATGGCGCGCGGTTACGCGGTGTTCGCCAACGGCGGCTACCTCATCACACCGTATTTCATCTCGCGGATCGACGACCGCGACGGCAAGCCGGTTTACGTGGCCAATCCCGAGCGCGCCTGTGCCGAGTGCCAGGAGCGCATGCTGAACCCCACGCCGGCCGGCCCGCCCACCCAGGCATCTACGGCCCTGATCCCGGCCAAGCCCGCCGCCAGCAGTTCTGCGGCCGGTGTCGGTACCGGCGATGCCGTGCTGCCCGCCGACGCCCACGACAACACGGCGCAGGCGCCGAAGCTGGCGCCGCATGTGATCGACGTGCGCAACGACTACCTGATCACCTCGCTGATGCAGGACGTGATCAAGCGCGGTACCGGCTCGGCGGCACGTGCGCTCGGTCGCGACGACCTGGCAGGCAAGACCGGTTCCACCAACGATCACCGCGACGCCTGGTTCGTTGGTTTCAACGGCGACATCTCCACGGCCGTGTGGGTCGGCTTCGACGACTTCAGTTCGCTGGGTCGCGGCGAGTTCGGTGCCAAGGCGGCCCTGCCCATCTGGATGGATTACATGGGCGCGGTGCTGAAGGACAAGCCGTCACATACGCTGGCCATGCCCCCGGGCATCGCCACGGTGCAGATCGATCCCGGCTCCGGCCTGCCCTCGCCGGGCGGCATGAGCGAAGTCATGAAGGTGGAAGATGTCGACCGCCTGCGCGAGCAGGCCGCACAGAAGCAGGAAGAGGAACAGCAGGACCACGCCTACGACATCTTCTGACGGCACACGTACACATACACACCACACGGGGGTGAGTCATGGCACGAGGCGAACACCACAAGATCCATGCCCAGGACAGGGCCCAGCGGCATCGCGTCCTGGTCGCCCAGGAGGCGGCCCGCCTGATGAGCGAGCATGGCATCCGTGACTTCCACCACGCGAAGCTGAAGGCCGCGGAGCGGCTGGGTATCGTCGACACCCAGGCGCTGCCGCGCAACCACGAGATCGAGGACGCGCTGCGCGAGCACCAGCGCCTGTTCCAGGCCGACACACAACCCCAGGCCCTGCGGGCGCGCCGCGAGGCGGCGATCGAGGCGATGCGCTTCCTGCGCGGCTTCGATGCGCGACTGGTCGGTGCCGTGCTGGAAGGCACCGCCGACGACCACTCGGCCGTCTGCCTGCATCTCTTCAGCGACGATCCCGAGGCACCTGTGCTGTTCCTGCAGGAACAGGGCATCCCGCTGGAAACCCAGACCCGTCGGCTGCGCTGGTCCAACGATGCGCAGAGCGAACACCCCGTGCTGCTGTTCGGCGCGGACGGCATCCCGTTCGACCTTACCGTGCTGCCCATGGACGCCTTGCGCCAGGCCCCGCTCGACCGTGTGGACGAGCGCCCCATGCGCCGCGCCACCGTGTCGATGGTCGAGGCCCTGTTAGCCGGGTAGGAGCGCACGATGTGCGCGAACCCTGAACCTTGCTACGTCGAATGAAGCCGCCCCTCGCACAAATTAAGGCGTTTCCGAGCGCAAAACGAAGCAAACCCGGCGCCGACCGGGTTCACGGAAACGCCTGCGCATGCGGCCTGCAAGGTTCACCGGGCTCACGGAAACGCCTGCACATGCGGCCGTTCGGCTTCATTCGCGTGATGGGATCTGAGGGTTCGCGCACGTGCGTGCGCTCCTACCGCGCTAAAAAAAAGGCCCGCATTTGCGGGCCTTTTTTTTAGCGCTTGTCGTTCGGGATGTAATCGCGAACGTCGGCGCCGGTGTAGATCTGGCGGGGGCGGCCGATGCGGGCGCCCGGGGTTTCGTGCTGTTCGATCCAGTGGGCGATCCAGCCGGAGGTGCGCGCGATGGCGAACATCACGGTGAACATCTCGGTGGGGATGCCCAGTGCCTTGTAGATGATGCCAGAGTAGAAGTCGACGTTCGGGTAGAGCTTGCGCTCCACGAAGTAGTCGTCCTTCAGCGCGGCTTCTTCCAGCTTCATGGCGACGTCGAGCAACGGGTCGTTGACGCCGAGCTCCTCGAGCACCTTGTGGCACATCTCGCGGATGATCTTGGCGCGCGGATCGAAGTTCTTGTAGACGCGGTGACCGAAGCCCATCAGGCGGAACGAATCGTTCTTGTCCTTCGCGCGCTTGACCGCGTTCTCGACCTTGTCGGCGGAGCCGATTTCCTCGAGTTGCTTGAGCACGGCTTCGTTGGCGCCGCCGTGTGCCGGGCCCCACAGCGCCGTGATACCCGCGGCGATGGACGCATACGGATTGGCGCCGGTGGAACCGACGAGGCGAACCGTGGACGTCGACGCGTTCTGCTCGTGGTCGGCATGCAGGATGAACAGCAGGTCGAGCGCCTTGGCGACTACCGGGTTCAGTTCGAGCGGCTCGCTCGGCACTTCGAACATCATGTGCAGGAAGCGGGTGACGTACTCGAGGTTGTTGCGCGGGTAACGCGTCGGCCAGCCGATCGAGTGACGGTAGATGGCGGCCGAGATGGTCGGCATCTTCGCGATCAGGCGGATGGCGGCGAGCTTGCGGTCTTCCGGATTATCGACATCGAGCTTGTCGTGATAGAACGCCGACAGCGACGCGATGGAACCGGCCAGCATGGCCATCGGGTGCGCGTCGTGGTTGAAGCCACGCAGGAAGAACTTCAGGTTCTCGTGCATCATCGAGTGATGCGTGATGTCGTGCTCGAACGCGGCGTATTCGGTCTTGTTCGGCAGTTCGCCGTTGAGCAGCAGGTAGGAGGTTTCGAGGAAGGTGGACTTCTCGGCCAGCTGTTCGATCGGGTAGCCGCGGTACAGCAGCACACCCTTGTCGCCGTCGATATAGGTGATGGCGCTCTTGGTGCTGGCGGTGCTGCCGTAACCCGGATCGTAGGTGAAGTAACCGGTGTCCTTGTACAGCGTGCCGATGTCGACGCACTCGGCGCCGAGCGTGCCGCCGATGACCGGCAGTTCGCTCACGGGCTTGTTGGATTCATCGACCAATTTGACGGTTTTGGCGTCGGACACGGCGAGCTCCTCTGTGCTTTGTTCCCGCCGCCTCCCCTCGGGGAAACGACGTAGCCATGGTTGGGATAACGGCCCCCTGGGGAAGGCGCCGTACCGGTCGCAACCCGCGACCGAAGTTCCCCATTATCACACAGAGGCTCTTCGAACGTCCGTTAGCCCGGCGTGTAAACCGCGCACGCAAAAAGACACGGGGCAAGCCTTGAGCCTGCCCCGTGTCGTCTATCCTCGCGACACGCCACCCCGCAGGCGGCGCGCGGATGATGTCGCTGCTTACTTCTTGCCGTAGCGCTGACGGAACTTGTCGACGCGACCGCCGACGTCCAGCGTCTTCTGCTTACCGGTATAGAACGGGTGCGAGTGGCTCGAGATATCGAGCTTGATCACCGGGTATTCGTTACCGTCTTCCCACTTGACGGTGTCCTTCGAGGACATCGTCGAACGCGTCAGGAACGCGAAATCGGAGGAAAGGTCCTGGAAGACCACCGGCTGGTACTTCGGATGGATGTTCTCTTTCATGGCTTGAACCTGAGAAATAGCGGGGTGAAAAGAGCGGCATTGTAGCCCGCACCCCGGGCCTTCGCAACCGGCGGGCAGGGATACCTAGGCGGACGCCGTCGGCGCGGCGCCCAGGGCGCCGGCGATCAGCTGGCCGAAGCGATCCTGGTCGACTTCCAGCACCACCCGGGCGTTGGGGCGCCCACCCAGCCGGCCCTGCCAGTCCACCACGGTGGCGCCGCGGGTCAGCCGCCCGTCCAGTTCGATGGCGACATGGCGGGTTTCCGCCCGGACGATCATCGCGGGGTCCAGCGCCACGGCCATGGCCAGCGCGTCGGCGGCGATGAAACCCGTGCGCTCGTGGGCGGCGTTGAAACGGCGCGCCGTGCCGAAGATCTTCTCGAAGAAGGCGGCGCGGTGGTCGCCCGCCGATACCCAGCCGTCGTAGACCTCGTCGGGGAAGGCATGGCGGACCGTCGCTTCCCAGTCGACCAGGTCGAACCCCTCGAAGGCCTCGAACACGACGTGCGCGGCTTCCGGATCGAAGCCGATGTTGAACTCGGCGGGTATCCGGCCGGTGTTGCCGTGCCCCGTCACCGCGCCGCCCATGACGACCAGGCGCTTGACGCGCGAGGGGAACGAGGGATCGAGCCGCACGGCCAGGGCCAGGTTGGTCAACGGTCCCAGCGCCACCAGGGTCAGCTCGCCCGGGCGCTCGCGGGTCAGGCGGATCAGGGCGAGGGCCGCGTGCTCGGCATGCGCCGTGTGGGCCGGCTCGGCGAAGCCGACATCGCCGAAGCCGTCCGCGCCATGCACGAACGCGGCGTCCTCGTCGGGGGCGCGCACCAGCGGCGACGGGCAACCGGCGAACACCGGCGTGGTGGCGCCGATCAGCTCCACGAGGGTGCAGGCGTTGCGCACCGTGTGGCCCAGGCCGACGTTACCGGCGGCAACCGTCAGGGCGGTCACATCGGTGTGCGCATGGGCCATCAGGATGGCCAGCGCGTCGTCCACGCCGGGGTCGGTGTCGATCAGCAGCGGCAGTCGGGTCATCGGGGTATCGGTCCGTGGACGGCCGCACAGCATAACGCCGGCCGCCAGCTTCAGACAGCCTGGCGGGACGCCGCGTCGGTGGCGGCGAAGGCGAAACCGAGCTCGCCCGCCACCTGGGTCACCCCGGCGAGCACCCGCTCCAGCGAGGGCGTGCGCGTGGCGATGCGCGAACGGAGGTCCAGCGTGCAGGCGAGGCCGGCCTGGAGCAGGTCGGCATGCGCGACATGCAGCGTATCGGCCTGCGCCTGGCTCAGCAGGCCCTGCTCACGCAGCACGTCGATCAGCGGACTGCTGGCCGGCGTATCCAGGATGGCCGGGCACGTGGCGGCATGCGCCAGCACCATGCCCTGCAGGATGAACTCGATGTCGATCAAGGCGCCGCCGCCCTGTTTCAGGTCGACATGCCCCCCGTCGGAACGATCGCGCTCGCCGCGCCAGCGGGCACGCATCGCGCTCACCTCAGCGAGGACGCGTGCGGCGTCACGCGGGGTGGCAAGGATGTCCCGTCGGATCTCGGCCAGCAGCCCACCGACGCGCGCATCCCCCGCCACCGGACGGGCACGCAGCAGCGCCTGGTGCTCCCAGGTCCACGCACGGTCGCGCTGGTAGGCCTCGAAGGCGTCCACGCTGGCCACGAGCAAGCCCTTGGAGCCGTCGGGGCGCAGGCGCGTATCCACGTCGTAGAGCTTGCCGGCGTGGGTCTGCGCGCTCAGCCAGTGCATGACCCGCTGGGCCAGTCGCTGGTACCAGCGCGTGCCGTCGACCGGGCGCGGTCCGTCGCTCATCGCATTGGCGCGCTTGCCGTCGTAGACGAACACCAGGTCGAGGTCGGAGGCAAAGCCCAGTTCCTCGCCGCCAAGGCTGCCGTAGCCCAGCACCGCGAAGCCACTGCCTTCGCCGGGAAGACGCCCGTGCTGCGCGGTCAGTTCACGCGTGGCCAGGGCGAGCACCGCCGCGACCACCGCCTCTGCCAGGCCGGCCAGGCGCCGCGCGGTGGCCGTTGCGTCGGCCCGCCCGTCGTTGAACGCCAGGCCGAGGCGGAACGCGATGCTGGAGCGGAATTCGTTGATGCGCTCCAGCTCGTGCTCCGCGTCGCGCTCGTCCAGCGTGCCGAGCGAGCGGGCCATCTCCGCCGAGATGTCCGCGCGCTTCAGCGGTAACTGGTCGATGCGCGGATCGAGCACGTCGTCGAGCAGAAGCGGTTGCGCGATGACACGCTCGGCCAGGAACGCGCTGTCGGCGAAGACATGCGCCACGCGGCGACGCGCGCTAGGCTGCTCATCCAGCAGCGCCAGGTAAGACGAACGGCGCGCCACGGCCTGCACGAGACGAAGCATGCGCAACAGGCTGGCCGCTGGCGAGGCACTGCCCCGGGCCGCGCCGATCAGCTGCGGCATCAATCGCTCCAGCCGCTCGGACGAGCGTGCCGACATCGATCGCACCGACGCCGCGCGTGGCAGCTTCACCAGCTCCGCAGCCACATCGTGGCCCGGACGAAAACCCGATGCTTCCAGTGTCTCGCCCACGAGCGATTCGTCTCTGGCGGCGTTCCATAACTCGACGTCGGCCGCCGGCGCCACCGCCTTGCCGCCGGCCTCCGGCACCAGCACCGCGGCGAACTCGGCGGACACCGCATCGCGATGGCCGGCCAGCACCTCCGCCAGCGCGTTCCACGAGGGGTAATTCATGCCCAGGGCAAGACGCTCGCGCGACAGCTCGTCGTCGGGAATATCGTGCGTCTGCGCGTCGCGCAGCATCTGCACTCGGTTCTCCAGCAGGCGCAGGAACAGGTAGGCCTCGCGCAACAGCTTTGCCCGCACCGCCGGGATGTAACCTTTCGCCTCGCAGGCACGCAGGGCCGGCAGCAGCCCGCGCACGCGCAGGGCGGGGTCGCGCCCGCCGCGGATCATCTGGGTGAGCTGCACCACGAATTCGATTTCGCGGATACCGCCCGGTCCCAGCTTGAGGTTGCCGGCCAGGTCCTTGCGTGCGACCTCGGCATCGATCAGCGATTTCATCTCACGCAGGCCGGCGAACGCCGTGTAGTCGAGGTAGCGTCGATACACGAACGGCCGCAGCATGTCCTGCAGTTCGCGGCCCGCGACGCGGTCGCCGGCCACGGGACGCGCCTTGATCCAGGCATAACGTTCCCAGTCGCGGCCCTCGCGCTGGTAGTACTGCTCCATCGCGGCGAACGGAAGCGCCAGGCGCCCCGCGTTGCCGAACGGGCGCAGGCGCAGGTCGACGCGGGCGCAGATGCCGTCCACGGTGGGTTCGGCGAGCAGGCGCACCAGCTGGCGTGTCTCGCGGATGAAGTACTCGCCGTTGTCGAGGGGGCGGGCGCCATCGGTCTCGCCACCGGAGGCGTAGGCCAGCACGAGGTCGATATCGGAGGAAAAATTCAGCTCGTTGCCGCCCAGCTTGCCGAAACCGACAACCACCATGCGCTGCTCCACGCCGACGGGGTCGCGCGGGCGGCCGTAGCGCGCGTGCAGCGACTGCTCGGACCAACGCAGGGCGGCCGACAACAACGTTTCGTACAGCGCGCTGGTGGAGGCCAGGGTGTCGTCCACATCGTCCAGGCCATTGACGTCGCGGAACACGATACGCAACGCCTCGGCGTGACGAAAACGACGCAGCATGGCCATGCTGCGCTCCTCGTCGGCCGGCAGGTCGAGCGAGGCGGCACGGGTGCTGGCATCCGGATTGCCGCGGAGGCGTTCCAGGCCGGCAGGCGCCAGCAGTTCCGGCTGGCGACGCAGCACATCGAACGCGAAATCCGAGGCCAGCAAGGTGCGGCGGATGCGCTCGGCCACGCCGGCGTCGTCGTGCAGCGGCACGCGCGCCGCGCGGCATGCCGCCATGACGTCGGCATAGCGGTGGTCGATGAGGGCGCGGAGTTCGGGACTCTCGCGTGGCGCTGGCGTGGAAGCATTCATGGGATGGTCATTGTGCCCGAGGCGGACCGGTCGCGGCCGGGTTCGCAAAACTGAGGTTTTTCTTGCGAATCATGACCTTTTTTGTCATGACATTTCGATGACCGCCTGACAACCGGTTCATGTCCATTACGTTACAGTCCCGATCCCCTCACGACAGGGGCGCGATACGAGGACGCTATGACTCTCCTTTCATCACATGGGCGTGACATCGCCGGACGGGTCGCCCTGCCGCTGTGCCTGGCGGTCGCGTTCGTCTTCTATACGGGGTTTCTCGACGGCAATCCCGGCGTCGCCAGCAGCGCGTGGGCGGAGCGCCCCTGGCACCTGTTCGCCAATGCGCTGCCGGGGCTGTTGCTGGCCTCGCTGCTGCTGGTGCTCACCCGTCGCGCCTGGTTGTCCTTCGGCATCGCCTTCCTCGTCCAGGGTGCCGTGCTGGCGGTCAGCGCGATCAAGATGAAGAACCTGGGCTCGCCCCTGCTGCCGGCCGATTTCCGCATGGTGGGCCAGCTGAAGAACGGCGGCCTGCACCTCCTGGGCGGCTACCTGCCCGCCAGCCCGTTGCCCTACCTGGCCATCCTCGGCGTCGTCGCGCTGATCGTCCTGGTCGCCCGCGTCGAGCCACCGTTGTTCGCAAGGCGCACCCATGGCCGCCGCCTGGTCTCCGGGCTGGCCCTGTTCGCGTTGATCGGCACGCTGGCCGCGGGGGTGCCGGCCTGGTCGGCGATGTACAACAAGGACCGCCTGGGCATGCAGCCGTGGTCCGCCGCGTCCAATGCCGGATACAACGGCGTGGTCACCACCCTCATGCAGTTCCGCCTGCAGAATGCCGGCAGGAAGCAGAAGGCCGATCCGGCCGAGGCGCAGCAGTTCCTTGCCGCCACGGATGCCCAACTGCGCCAGCACATGGCCGGCGCCGCCACCAACGCACGCCAGACGCCGGACATCGTGGTGATCCAGAGCGAATCCTTCTTCGACCCCGGTGTCATCCGCGGGATCGAGCACGAGGACTTCGCGCCGAACCTGCATCGCCTGGCCGAGCACGCCAGCACGGGGCAACTGCACGTGCCAACGTTCGGCGGCGGCACCATCCGCACGGAGTTCGAGGTCCTGACGGGGTTGTCGCTGCGTTACTTCCCGACCATGCAGTTTCCTTACCTGCAGATGCAGGCGGGCGTGATGCCGGGCATGGTCCGTGTCCTGCGCTCGCACGGTTACGAGACCGTCGCCGTGCATGGCAACGACGCCGGGTTCTGGAACCGCACCGCGGCATTCAAGTCGCTGGGCTTCGACCGCTTCGTGTCGCAGCCGGATTTCCCGAAGGATTTCCGCAAGGACGGCGAGTACATGGCCGACAGCGCGATGACCGACGAGATCATGAGCCAGCTGAAGGATGCCGGCCCGCCGCGCTTCGTCTTCGCCATCAGCATGGAAGCCCACGGTCCGTACGACAAGTCGGTGAACATCGACACGAAGGAACGCGACGCCATCGCCGTGCCCGACGGCATCAGCGACGATGCCAAGCTGCAGCTGCGCAACTACATCTATCACATGCGTCACGCCGACGCGGAGCTGGGACGTCTCGCCGCCCTGCTCAAGCAGCGTGAGCGCCCGACGCTTTTGCTGTTCTATGGCGATCACCTGCCCGCCCTGGTCGAAACCTACGACAAGGCCGGCTTCGTCAACGGCGACACGATGCTGACGCAGACCGTGCCCTACGTGCTGATCGACGCGCACGGCGATGGTCCGGCCCCCGTCAAGGCCGATCTCGCGGCGTGGATGCTGCCTGGCAAACTGCTGGAGCAGGCCGGCATACACGACGATCCCTACTTCGCCCTCACCCAGGTTGTGGGCCAGCAGCTGGCATCGCTGACCCATGCCCCGGATGCGAAAGAGGCAGCCGAGGACGCCGGGCTGGCGTTCACCGACACGTCGATGAAGAACATCGCGATGCTCCGGATGAAGCGCAAGCTTGATCCGCTGGTAGCCAGCTATGCGCCTGCCGACGCAGGGACGACTCCCCCTCGTCAGGGCGATGCCGAACCCGCGGCGGGAGCCGGCGCCGGGCAATGATCCGCTTTCGCAACATAATGCGAAGGCGTGCCGAATTTACAGCGTGATTGCAGGCCCCTGCCGGCTATCGGTGCCCTGGATCACGAAACACCTGTCATCGCAGCGATAGCTTGGTTTTGCACCCATGGCGGTGCGGGAGCCGGGGGGACGCGCGCCGACCACCGTTGGTCGACGGCACAGGGACGACGCCCTTTCAACGCAGGAGTCGTACGCATGAAAAGGTTCGCTTCCATCGGCAAGGTCGTGGTGCGCGCAGGCATGATCGCTGCCCTGTTCTCCCTCGCGGCGGGCGCCGCCGCGGCGGATACGCCGACATTGGCACCGCTGGCCCAGCTCACCCGCGTCGGTACGATGCCGGACAGTGCCAAACCGGCCGGCATCCCCGACGATTACGTCGTCACACCCAATGGCTATTTCTCCCCCGATTGCGTGGCTACCGTGCATGCCGGGGACGAACTGCAAACGAACGGCATGATCCGCCGCGCCTCGGGCACCATGGAAAAAGCAGCCACCTGCGGCAAGGCCAATTACACCTTGCAGGGTGAACGCATCGAAGCCGACGGTCGGCGCACGCTGCGCAGCACGGCGACGCCGCCACCGGAACAGAGCGGCTGGGTGCAGTCGGCGAACTACACCAGCAGCAAACCGATCGGCCGCATCGTTGCCACGTGGACGGTGCCGAGCGCCCCCACGACGAAAGACGACCAGGTCATCTATTTCTTCCCCGGCCTGGAACAGCTGCCCACGGTGAAGTCCATCCTCCAACCGGTACTGGGCTGGAACGGCTACAACGACAAGGCCTGGACGCTGGCCAGCTGGAACTGCTGTGTCGACGGCACCACCTTCCATAGCGATCCGATTCCGGCGAGCGCGGGCGATACCGTGGTGGGCGACACTTACTCCACCTGTGCGGCGGGCCAAGCGTGCGCCACGTGGAAGATCGACTCGCGCAACACCACCACGGGCAAGACCAGTTCGCTGACCACCAACCCGTATGCCGACCTGACCTGGGTCTTCGGCGGTGTGCTGGAGGTCTACAACGTCTCCACCTGCGGCGAGTATCCCGGCGGCCCGATCACCTTTCGCAACATCCAGGTGTATGACCGCAACAACACGCGCGTCGCGTCGCCCCCGTGGCAGGGCAGCAACACCTCCGGCATCAATCCCCAGTGCAATTACGGCCTGAGCACCACGGCGACATCGGCCACGATCTCGTACTGAGCCCATGGCCTGACAGGGCTTGCCCGGCGATGACTCCGAAAGGACGGGTGGCGATGCTGCCCACCCGGAGGAGTCATCCTCCCGTCACCTGGCCTAACGAGACATCAGCGAGGGCGGAGCTCAGGCGCCTGGTCGTTCTCGCTGTAATTGAATGGGGGAACGGCATCGTTTCCTTCCAGTTTCACGATGGGCACTACACGCCCTGTCGCGGATGCGAAATCCCGCTGCCCCTTACGCGCTTCCTCGACGCCGGCGGCACCACGCTCGGCTGCGTAGAAGATGGCCTCGATCGGCAGACGGGCCGGAATGTCCTGCGGCCACTCCGCGATCATCAGTTCCATGTAACGCCTCGAGGGAATCTCCAGTCGGCCGCCCTGACGAGCGAGGATACTGAGCTCGAACGAGAAGGTATCCACGCCGAACGAGCACTGGTGCAATGCCCGACGGCGAAACGCATCGGGTGGATTCTCCGGCTCGGGCGCCACTGAGAGGTAGTGCTGTGCGAAGGCTTGCGTGGTCACGATGCCTTGCTCGGCGCAGGGCCGGCTGTCGACCGGATAATCCGCACTGGCACCGCATCCGTAGGGGCCGCGCTCCAGGCTCGTAACGGCGTCGTACGGAAACGAGCACTTCATCTGCCACACGTAGCCACCGTCCTCGCTCCAGCGATCCGCGGGTACGGCGATGAAGCCTGCCGTCTGGCCGAACAGTTCACGCGAACCGACGTCGCGGCGAAAATAACTGAACGACACACCGTAGTACTCGTCGTCGGGGCGAGGATTCCAGAAGTGATAGCTCGCTCCCAGAGCCGCATTGCGTATCAGTACGCCACTGCAGAAGTACGCGGCAGGCTGGCCACCGTCACAGGCCGATCGAACGTCGTCATAACGGGCGTTGAGCGCGGCGGCGACGTCGTCGCCTGCGGACTGCGCCTGCGGTGGGCGGGATGGTTGCCGTGTACAGGCAACGGACAACGTCAAAACGATGAACAACCAGAACCGGCCTTTCCTTGCCATGGATAGCGCTCCTGCGCGTGGGATGAGCGCCCAGATAAGCCTTCCCCGCCGCGGATCGCAAGCCCGATCGCCAGGCGTTTAAGGCCGTGCACATAGCAAACGGTTGATCGGTAGACGCATTTGCTCGGCGCATAAAAAAGGCCCCGCTTGCGCGGGGCCTCTCATGGAGCAAGCCGGAAGGCAGGGACTTAGAAGTCCATGCCGCCCATGCCGCCCATGCCGCCGCCCGCGCCACCGTGGCCGGCGCCGTCGTCCTTCTTCGGCACTTCGGTCACGGCCGCTTCGGTCGTGATGATCGAGCCGGCGACCGAGGCCGCGAACTGCAGGGCCGAACGGGTCACCTTGGTCGGGTCCAGGATGCCGAAGGCGATCATGTCGCCGAACTCACCGGTCGCGGCGTTGTAGCCGAAGTTGCCTTCGCCGGCCTTGACCTGGTTGACGATGACCGACGCTTCTTCACCGGCGTTGGTGACGATGGCGCGCAGCGGGGCCTCCAGCGTGCGACGGGTGATCGCGATGCCGAGGTCCTGGTCGGTGTTCTTGCCCTTCAGGCCTTCCAGCGCCTTCAGTGCACGGATCAGCGCAACGCCGCCGCCCGGGACCACGCCCTCTTCGACGGCTGCGCGCGTAGCGTGCAGGGCGTCTTCGACACGGGCCTTCTTTTCCTTCATCTCGACTTCCGTCGCGGCGCCGACCTTGATGACGGCCACGCCGCCGGCCAGCTTGGCCACGCGCTCCTGCAGCTTCTCACGGTCGTAGTCCGACGAGGTCTCTTCGATCTGCGCCTTGATCTGCTTGATGCGCGACTGGATGCCTTCGGCATCGCCGGCACCGTCGATGATCGTGGTGTTTTCCTTGGTGATCACGACGCGCTTGGCGCGGCCCAGATCGGTGATCGTGGCCTTGTCGAGCGCCAGGCCCACTTCCTCGGAAATGACCGTGCCGCCCGTGAGGTTGGCGATGTCTTCCAGGATGGCCTTGCGGCGATCGCCGAAGCCCGGCGCCTTGACGGCGGCGACCTTGACGATACCGCGGATGGTGTTGACGACGAGGGTGGCCAGGGCTTCGCCCTCGACTTCCTCGGCGACGATCAGCAGCGGCTTGGCGGCCTTGGCGACGGCTTCGAGCACCGGCAGCAGCTCACGGACGTTGGAGATCTTCTTGTCGTGGATGAGGATGAACGGGTCGTCCAGTTCAACCTGCTGCGACTGCTGGTTGTTGATGAAGTACGGCGAGAGGTAGCCGCGGTCGAACTGCATGCCTTCGACGACGTCCAGCTCGTTCTCGAGGCCCGAGCCTTCCTCGACCGTGATCACGCCTTCCTTGCCGACCTTGCCCATCGCCGTGGCGATGATGTCGCCGATGTTCGCATCGGAGTTGGCCGAGATGGTGCCGACCTGGGCGATGGCCTTGTCGTCGGCGGTAGGGTTGGAGAGCTTCTTCAGCTCGCCGACCGCCGCGATGACGGCCTGGTCGATACCGCGCTTGAGGTCCATCGGGTTGATGCCCGCGGCCACGGCCTTGAGGCCTTCCTGGATGAACGCCTGGGCGAGGACGGTCGCGGTCGTGGTGCCGTCACCGGCCACGTCGGAGGTCTTCGAGGCGGCTTCCTTCACGATCTGCGCGCCGATGTTCTCGTACTTGTCGGCGAGCTCGATTTCCTTCGCGACCGAGACGCCGTCCTTGGTGACGGTCGGGGCGCCGAAGCTCTTCTCGAGCACGACGTTACGGCCCTTCGGGCCCAGGGTGACCTTGACGGCGTTGGCGAGGGTGTTGACACCCTTCAGCATGCGGGCGCGGACGTCTTCGCCGAAGCGGACTTCTTTAGATGCCATGATCGTTGAATCCTTGGATATTTAGATAAGAGGAAACGCGGTGGACGAGGCGAGCGGTGCTCAGCCTTCCAGGACCGCCACGATGTCGTCTTCCTTCAGGAAGACCAGCTCTTCGCCGTCGACCTTGATTTCCTGGCCGGCGTACTTGCCGAACAGGACCACGTCGCCTTCCTTCACGCCCATCGGGCGGAGCTGGCCGCTGGCGAGCAGCAGGCCGGTACCGGCGGCGATGACCTTGCCGCGGGTGGGCTTCTCGGTGGCACTGTCGGGGATGACGATGCCACCGGCCGAGACGCGCTCTTCTTCGAGACGCTTGACGATGACGCGATCGTGCAGCGGGCGCAGTTTGCTCATGACTTCTCCAAACATGTGTTTGACGGGAAAGGATTTGTTATCACCCTGTTAGCACTTGGCCAGGGTGAGTGCCAGAATTTTAGCCAGAAGAATACGTCAACCGGAAGTCTTTCTGGATGCTCGACAGATGGCGGCGCGGACGCCGGGTTCAAGGGCGCGGTCGGAAAATAGTTGCCCGCACGGCGCGTGCAAGCCAGAGCGCGCCGGCCCGGTCATAATGTCCAACGCCTTCCCGGAGAGTCCCATGCCGTCGCTTTCCCGCCTCACGCGGAACCTCGTCGCCCTCGTCCTGCTGCTCGCCACGCTGCCCGCGCTTGCCCAGGATCCCGAGGACGGCCTGCTGCCGGTCACTCAGGCGTTCCAGCTCACCGCCGACGCCAGCCAGCCTGGCACGGTCGGGCTGCACTGGCGCATCGCTCCGGACTATTACCTGTACCGCGGGCGGATCGTCATCAAGCCGACCGATCCGGCGGCCCTGACGCTCGGTACCCCGGCGCTGCCCGACGGCCTGAAGAAGCACGACGAATACCTGGGCGACGTGGAGATCTACCACGGGGACATCCAGGCCACCGTGCCCTACACGCTGGCCGATGCCTCGATGAAGACGGTGGCGCTGGACGTGCAGTACCAGGGCTGCCACGAGGTGGAGCCGAAGATCTGCTACCCGCCGCATACCGAGCACCTCAAGCTCGTCGTCGGCGCGCCCTCGACGATCCCGGCGGCCCCTACCGCGGCGCCAGCGACAACGACGGCAGCCACGGCACCCGGCGCCGGCGCCGCACTGCTTGGCAAGCCCGCCACGCTGCCCGGGACGGATGCCCAGGCCCTCCCGGCCGACCAGGCGTTTCGCTTCGAGGCACTGGTCAAGGGTGGCGACGCGCTGCTGCTGCGCTGGACGATGCCCAAGGACTATTACCTCTACCGCGACAAGACCGCGATCAAGGTCGTATCGCCCGCTGGGGTCACCGCTGGCGAGCCTGACTGGCCCAGCGGCACGGCGCACCACGACGAGCATTTCGGCGACACCATCGTCTACTTCGACCAGGTGGAACTGCCGGTACCGCTGGCGGGTGCCGCGAAGGACGGCAAGCTCCAGCTCGACGTGTCCTACCAGGGCTGCCTGGAAAACGGCATCTGCTATCCGGTGATGACCCGCCGACTCGATGTCGACCTGGCCACCGGCGCCGTCGTCGTCGCCGCACCGGCCAGTGCGACGACCGGCACGCCGGCGACGACACCCGCCGACGTCGCCCCGACACCGCCGCCCAAGGGCCTGGTCCCGGCCGGCGCGGATGCACCGGTCGGCATCCTCGCCGCGATTGGCCTGGCCCTGCTCGGCGGCCTGGTCCTGAACCTGATGCCCTGCGTCCTGCCGGTGCTGTCACTGAAAGCCATCACCGTGCTGGAAAGCGGCGAGAGCCCGACCGCCGCGCGCAAGCATGCGCTCTGGTACACCGCGGGCGTGCTGGTCGCCTTCGCCGCGCTGGGTGTCGTCATCGTCGGCATCCGTGCCGCCGGACACGGCATCCAGTGGGGCGCGCAGTTCCAGCAGCCGGTCGCCATCGGCCTGCTGGTCTACGTCATGCTCGCGGTCGGCCTGTCGATGTCGGGCGTGTTCGAGATCGGCGGGTCGCTGGGCAACCTGGGCAGCGGCCTGGCCTCGCGCTCGGGCCCCTCGGGCGACTTCTTCACCGGCGTGCTCGCTGTCGTGGTGGCCAGTCCGTGCACGGCGCCGTTCATGGGCTCGGCCATCGCGTTCGCGTTCGCCGCGTCCGTGCCCGTTGCCTTCCTGATCTTCCTCGCCCTGGGCCTGGGCCTCGCCCTGCCCTTCCTGCTGATCGGTTTCGTGCCAGCCATCGCCCGGCTGCTGCCGCGACCGGGTCGCTGGATGGAAACCCTGAAACAGGCGCTGGCCTTCCCGATGTACCTCACCGCCGTGTGGCTGCTGTGGGTGCTGACCAAGCAGCGCGGTGCCGATGCGACGGCGCTGGTGCTCGTCGGTGCCGTGCTGCTGGCGATGGCCTTGTGGTGGTACGGCCGCAGCCGCCGCCCGGGGCTGTCGTGGGTATTCACGGCCTTGCTCGGCGCCGGCGCGCTGGCTGCCCTGTGGATGGTGCACGGTTTGCCGGCCGCCACCAGGACGGCGACGGCCACCGATGGCTCGGTGCCTTACTCGCCGGCCAGGCTGGCGGAACTGCGCGCGGCCGGTACGCCCGTGCTGGTCGACATGACCGCGGACTGGTGCATCACCTGCAAGGCGAACGAGAAAGCCGTGCTGGACACCGATGCCTTCAAGGACCTGCTCAAGCGCACCGGCACCGTCTACATGAAGGGCGACTGGACCGACGTGAACCCGACCATCGCGGCGTTCCTGGAGCAATACCATTCCGTGGGCGTGCCGCTCTACGTCGTCTACCCCAAGGGCGGCGGCGATGGCAGGAAGCTATCCACGGTGCTCACCTACGACACCGTGGCCGGGGCGCTCGATACCGCGTCGCACCCATGACCCGCGGGCCGACGTTCTGGATCGTGGTGCTGGCCATTGCCGGCGCGGCGCTGGGCGGGTATGTCGAGCACCGTCTCCAGGACCCGCCACCGCCCGAGGGCGTGACGGTGGCCGGGCCGGGGGAGCTGCCGCCCGATGCCGTCTACGTCGGCCTGGACGGCACGGCGCATCGCCTGTCCGAATGGCGCGGCAAACGCATCCTGGTCAATTTCTGGGCGTCGTGGTGCGCGCCCTGCCGTCGCGAGATGCCCTTGCTGGACGCTGCCCACGAGCGCATGGGCGCTGGCGCCTCGGGCGCCGTGATCCTCGGGGTGGCCGAGGACACCGCGGCGGACGCACGCCGTTACCTCGCGCAGCGGCCCGTCGGTTATCCGATCGTGCTGATCGACGGCCAGTCGCCCGGCGGTTCGCTGTCGCTGGGCAATACGCGCCGCGTCCTGCCTTACAGCGTCCTCATCGGCGAGGACGGCCACATCATGAAACGCCGGGTCGGCCCGCTCAGCGCGGCCGACATCGAGTCGTGGCTCGCGCCCTGAACCCACGGAGACCCTTGCCCATGGACCCTATGCCCACCGCCGACGAGACGATCGAAGCCACCCGCCAGTGGCTCGAACGCGCCGTCATCGGCCTCAACCTGTGCCCCTTCGCCAAGGCGGTGCACAAGAAAGGCCAGGTCCGTTTCGTGATCAGTGACGCCGAGCAGCCGCTACCCCTGCACGATGAACTGGTTCGCGAGCTGAAGTTCCTGCGCGACGCCGATCCGGAGGTCGTCGACACCACGCTGCTGATCCATCCCCGCGTGCTGGGCGACTTCATGGACTTCAACGATTTCCTGGAGATCGCCGACGACACCGTCGCGGAGCTGTCGCTGGACGGCCAGATCCAGGTCGCCAGCTTTCATCCGGACTTCCAGTTCGAAGGCACGGCGCCTGACGACATCACGAACTACACGAATCGCTCACCGTTCCCGACCCTGCACCTGCTGCGCGAGGCCAGCATCGACCGCGCGGTGGCCGCGTTCCCGGACGCGGCAAGTATCTTCGAAGCCAACATGGCCACCCTGGACGCGCTCGGCCACGACGGCTGGCGCGCGCTCTTTCCCAAGGCCTGACCATACGGCGGCGTCTGGAAAGTCGCTATCTCCAGCGAACTGCGTCGATCTTCACCGAACTGGACAAGGCGGGACGACAGGCGCACACTGCGCGGCGTTCCGGAACTCCGGACCCAAGGCAGGTGAACAGTGGCCAGGCTCCTCGTCCTTCACGGACCCAACCTCAACCTCCTCGGCGTACGCGAGCCCGCGGTGTACGGGCGCGAGACGCTCGCCGACATCAACGCGTCGCTGCAGGCGCGCGTGCAGGGCACCGGCCACGACATCAGCTGGTTCCAGTCCAACGCCGAGCACGAGCTGATCGCGCGGGTCCACCAGGCCCGCGACGAAGGCATGGCCTGGATCCTGATCAATCCCGCCGCGTTCACCCATACCTCGGTGGCGCTGCGCGACGCCTTGTCCGGCGTGGCCATCCCGTTCATCGAGATCCACCTGTCCAATCCGCATGCGCGTGAGCCGTTCCGGCACCATTCCTACCTTTCCGACATCGCCGCCGGCGTGATCTGCGGCTTCGGCGGCGACAGCTACCGCCTCGCGCTGGAAGCGGCGTTGCTGCGCCTCGCGGTGCCCGCCGCCTGACATCCCCTTCGCGGCGCGCCCTCCGGCGCCCGCACCTCCACCACTGACTAAGGGTTGCCCCATGGACCTGCGCAAGATCAAGAAGCTCATCGACCTGCTCGAGGAATCGAACCTCGCGGAGCTGGAAATCAAGGAAGGCGAGGAAGTCGTCCGCCTGTCACGCGTGCCCAAGGGCACGGCCGTCGCCCAGCCGATGTACGCGGCACCGCCCGCGCCGGCGCCTGTCGCCGCCGCACCGGTAGCCGCCGCTGCCGCGCCCGCTCCGGCCGCCGAACCCGGCCTGCCGGCCGGCCATGTGGTCAAGGCGCCGATGGTCGGTACGTTCTACGCCGCCTCCACCCCCGGCTCACCGGCGTTCGCCAGCGTGGGCCAGCAGGTCAAGGCCGGCGAGACGCTGGGCATCATCGAAGCCATGAAGATGTTCAACCAGATCGAAGCCGACGTGGCCGGTACGGTCGTCGCGGTCCTGGTCGAGAACGGCCAGCCGGTCGAATTCGACGAACCGATGTTCGTCATCGCCTGAGGCCACACCCATGCTCGAGAAGGTCGTCATCGCCAACCGCGGCGAAATCGCGCTGCGCGTGCTGCGCGCATGCCACGCGCTGGGCATCAAGACGGTCGCGGTGCATTCCACCGTGGACCGCAACCTGAAACACGTCGGCCTGGCCGATGAATCGGTGTGCATCGGCCCGGGCCCCTCCGCCGAAAGCTACCTGAACATTCCGCGGATCATCGCCGCCGCCGAGATCACCGACGCCGCCGCGATCCACCCGGGCTACGGCTTCCTGTCCGAGAACGCGAACTTCGCGGAGCAGGTCGAGCAGTCGGGCTTCATCTTCATCGGCCCCACCGCCGACGTCATCCGCCTGATGGGCGACAAGGTCGAGGCAATCCGCGCCATGAAGGCCGCCGGCGTGCCGTGCGTGCCCGGCTCCGGTGGCCCGCTGGGCGATGACGTGGACGAGAACGCGCGTATCGCGCTGGAGATCGGCTACCCGGTCATCATCAAGGCGTCCGGCGGTGGCGGCGGTCGCGGCATGCGCGTCGTGCGCACCGAGGCCCACCTCGCCAACTCCATCGTCATGACCAAGCAGGAAGCCAAGGCGGCTTTCAGCAACGATCAGGTCTACATGGAGAAGTTCCTGGAAAATCCGCGCCACGTGGAGATCCAGGTGCTGGCCGACGGCCAGGGCAATGCCGTCCACCTGGGCGAACGCGACTGCTCGATGCAGCGCCGCCACCAGAAGGTGGTGGAAGAAGCCCCGGCACCGGGCATCACGCCGGAACTGCGCGCGGAAATCGGCAAGGTCTGCGTCGATGCCTGCCTGCGTATCGGCTATCGCGGCGCGGGCACGTTCGAGTTCCTGTTCGAAGGTGGCCGCTTCTACTTCATCGAGATGAACACCCGCATCCAGGTGGAGCATCCGGTGACGGAGCTGGTCACCGGCATCGACCTCGTGCGCGAACAGCTGCTGATCGCCGGCGGTGAGAAGCTGTCCATCCGTCAGGAAGACATCGTGCTCACCGGCCATGCCATCGAGTGCCGCGTCAACGCCGAAGACCCCGACACCTTCATGCCCAGCCCCGGCACGGTGAAGCGTTTCGAGGCGCCGGGTGGCCCGGGCGTGCGCGTGGATACCCACCTGTACGACGGCTACCGCATCCCGCCCAACTACGACTCGATGATCGGCAAGATCATCGTGCACGGCCCGGATCGCGCCACCGCCATCGCGCGCATGCGCATGGCACTGAACGAGACGGTGATCGAAGGCGTGAAGTGCAACATCCCGCTACAGCAGCGCATCATGGCCGACGTCGGCTTCCAACTCGGTGGACAGAACATCCACTACCTGGAAAAACGCATGGCCGAACAAAAGGAAACGCCGCCCTCGGCGTGATACGAAAATCCCGCCAACCGGCGGGATTTTTTTTGCATGCGCATCGGCAACCGTGCCACAACGGCAACGGCGACCGTCGTAGGAGCGCACGATGTGCGCGACATGTCTTCGCGGTGACCATGGGCTGGCGCGCCAACTCCATGTCTCGGCCTCAACACATGTCGCGCACATCGTGCGCTCCTACGCCACGCGGATCCCCTGGGGTAATCAACGCTTCCGGAGGCCGCTGATGCGGACCCAGTCTTCCAGCTGGCGGATTTCCAGGTTGTCGAACCATTCCGCATAGCGCGTCAGCAGTTCCTCGTGCTGGCCGAAGAGGATGCCCGAGATCGCGAACGGCGCGCCCGGCTTCACGGCCGCGGCGAAGGTCGGCGCGAGATCGCCGAGGGGGCCGGCAAGGATGTTCGCCACCAGCACGTCGGCGAGTTCGACCGGTGCTTCGCCTGGCAGGTAGACGGCCAGGTCGGCCTGTACGCCATTGCGCTCCGCGTTGTCGTGCGAGGAGACGATGGCCTGCGGGTCGTTGTCGATGCCCACGGCACGCACGGCGCCCAGCTTCAGTGCGGCGATGGCGAGGATGCCCGAGCCGCAACCGAAGTCCAGCACCGACTTGCAGGCCAGCTGCTGGCCGTCCAGCCACTCCAGGCACATCGCCGTGGTCGGGTGCGTGCCCGTGCCGAAGGCGAGGCCGGGATCGAGACGGACGACCACGATGTCGCCATCGACCGGCGGTTCGATGTTCGACGGATACACCCACAGGCGACGACCGAAGGGCATCGGCTTGTAGTCTTCCATCCACACACGCGTCCAGTCCTGGTCGCCCACGTCACGCCATGCGATCTGCGCGGGCTCGATGAAGGGCAGGTCGTCGGCGATCGCCGCCGTGAGGCCGCGACGATCGGCGTCCGCCTCGAACAGCGCGTTCAGCACGATCTGGTTCCACAAGGGCAGCTCGCCCACGCCCGGCTCGAAGATGGCTTCCTCGTCGGGCGTTTCGGCGTCCGCGTCCTGCAGGGTGATGGAGAGTGCGCCCAGGTCCTCCAGCGCGGCTTCGACGCGCGGCTGCTCGGCGGCGCGGATCGTCAGGGAAAGTTCGAGCCAGGGCATGGGGTAGCCAATCGGTGGGCGGGGAGACGATTCTAGCGGGCCCGCACGTTATGATCGAACGATGTACACGCAGTGTCCCGGGTGCCTCACCGTCTACAAGCTCGACGCCGCGGCGCTCGTGCCCGCCTGCGGCTGCGTGCGTTGCGAGCATTGCGACACGGTGTTCAACGCGCTCGGCACCCTGGCGGCGCAGCTGCCGCCCGAGCCGTTCACGCGACTTCAGGAACATGCGCTGGACCGCGAGCCGCCGACGGCCGGCGTGGCGGTGTTCCGCCCGCGCGCACTGCCCGACGAGCCGTTACCGGTCGCCCCCTCACCGGCGGACGACGAGCCGGGCGACGACGCCACTGACTTCTCCGGCCTCACCTTCACGCCGCGGTTCGCGCGACGGCCGCGCCGTTCGTGGCGCACCGCGATGTGGGTGGTCGTCTGCGTGGCGCTGATGCTCGGCCTGGGCGCACAGCTGGCCTGGGCCAAGCGCGACGTGCTCGTCGCCGATCCCACCGTGGGCCCGCTGCTGGCGGCGGGTTGTGCCGTCGTCGGCTGCCACCTCCCGCTGGTCGCGGCGCCGTCCCAACTCCGCCTGCTGGCGCGCGATGTCGAGCAGCATCCCTCCGTGCGCGACGGGCTGCTGATCACTGCCAGCGTACGCAACGACGCCTCGTTCGCGCAGCCCTACCCCGTCGTCACCATCGTGCTTGCCGACGCCAACGGCCAACGCCTGGCCATGCGGCGATTCCAGCCGGCCGATTACGTCGGCGACGCGGATGTGCGCGAGCGCGGCCTGCCTGGCGGGGCCACTACCGCGATGGTGTTCGAGGTGCAAGACCCGGGCCAGCGCGCGGTCGCCTTCGCGTTTTCGTTCGACTGAACCGGCAAATAAATTTTCTTTTTGCAAGCCTGCACTTCACCGCCCGGGACGAGTACACTCGGTTCCCTTCGCGACGCCAGACCCCCGTTCACGGCGTGTCCCAGTCGTAGCCCAAGCGACCATCATCATCAAGAACCGACCGAGGACCCGCGCCCCGGCCTGCGAGAGGGGAATGCCTTGAACGCTGTGAGACTGACTGCCGGCGAGGCCGCCAACGAGACCTCCATGCAGAGCGCCCTCAGCGAATGCGTCAGCCGCACCGTGCTTCGTTACCTCGCCGACATCGGCGACACCGAAGGCGGTGAAGGCCTGCATGCCCTGGTCATCCGCGAGGTCGAAGGCCCGCTGCTGCGCGAGGTGCTGGCCTTCCACGAAGGCAACCAGAGCCGCGCCGCCGTCGCGCTGGGCATCAATCGTGCCACCCTCCGCAAGAAGCTGGCGGCCCACGGCCTGTCCTGAGTGCCGCCACGGCCAAGCCGCACGGCCATCCGGGCGGCTATAATGGAGCGCTTTCCGCCCCGGAAGTGCCCATGCCCACGCCCGATCTCGTTCCCGTCCGCCGCGCGCTCGTCAGCGTTTCCGACAAGCAGGGCCTGACGGAACTCGGCCGCCGCCTCGCGGCCGCGAACATCGACATCCTCTCCACCGGCGGTTCCGCCAAGGCACTGCGCGATGCCGGCATCCCCGTGCGCGATGTGGGCGATCTCACCGGCTTCCCGGAAATCATGGCGGGTCGCGTGAAGACCCTGCACCCGCGCGTGCACGGCGGCCTGCTCGGCCGCCGCGGCACCGACGACGCCGTGATGGCCGAGCACGGCATCCTGCCGATCGACCTGCTTGTGCTGAACCTGTATCCGTTCGAGCACACCGTGGCCGATCCCGCATGCTCGCTGGATGACGCGATCGAGAACATCGACATCGGTGGTCCCGCCATGTTGCGTGCCGCCGCCAAGAACTGGAACGACGTCGGCGTGCTGACCGACCCCGCGCAATACGACGCCGCGCTCGCGGAGATCGAAGGCCGGGGCGGTTTATCCCGCGCCACGCGTTTCGCGCTATCGGTGGCTGCGTTCAACCGGGTGTCCAGCTACGATGCGGCCATCAGCGATTACCTGTCCGGCGTGACCCTCGACGACACGCACACCACCGTCGCCTCGCGCGCCGAATTCCCGCAGCAGTCCAACGGACGCTTCGTCAAGGTCATGGACCTGCGCTACGGCGAAAACCCGCACCAGGCCGGCGCGTTCTATCGCGACCTGTACCCCGCGCCCGGCACGCTCGCCACGTTCCGCCAGCTGCAGGGCAAGGAACTGTCGTTCAACAACATCGCCGATGCGGATGCCGCGTGGGAATGCGTGCGCCAGTTCGATGCGCCGGCCTGCGTCATCGTCAAGCATGCCAACCCCTGTGGTGTCGCCGTTGCCGCCGATCCGCTCGCCGCGTACGAACTCGCCTATGCCACCGACCCCACTTCGGCTTTCGGCGGCATCATCGCGTTCAACCGTCCGCTGGATGCGGCCACGGCGAAGGTGATCCTGAAGCGTCAGTTCGTCGAGGTGCTGATCGCTCCGGCCGTGGATGCGGGCGCGGTGGAAGAAGCGACGAAGAAGGCGAATGTGCGCGTGCTCGAGATTCCGCCGGGTGAAGGGCGTAATACGCACGACGTGAAACGCGTCGGCTCCGGCCTGCTGGTGCAGACCGCCGATCACCGCCAGGTGGGCCGCGACGAACTGACCGTGGTCAGCAAGCGCCAGCCCAGCGCACAGGAAATCGATGACCTGCTGTTCGCCTGGCGCGTGGCCAAGATGGTCAAGTCCAACGCGATCGTCTACGCGAAGGACAACCGCACGGTCGGCATCGGCGCCGGGCAGATGAGCCGCGTGGTCAGCGCGAAGATCGCCGGCATCAAGGCCGAGGAAGCCGGCCTCACGGTGCCCGGCAGCGCCATGGCCTCGGACGCGTTCTTCCCCTTCCGCGACGGCATCGACGCCGCCGCCGCCGCGGGCATCCGTGCGGTCATCCAGCCCGGTGGTTCCATGCGCGACAGCGAGGTGATCGCCGCCGCGGACGAGAACGACATGGCGATGGTGTTCACGGGCGTGCGCCACTTCCGGCACTGAGCTCCTGCACCGGGTCGCGGCGCAGCGCATAGCGCCGCGCCAGCACCGCGCAGGTCATCAGCTGGATCTGGTGGAACAGCATGATCGGCAGCACGATCAGCCCCAGCGGGTGGCCGGCGAACAACACCTTCGCCATCGGCACGCCGGACGCCAGGCTTTTCTTCGAGCCGCAGAAGACAATGGTGATCTCGTCTTCCGCGGCGAAGCCTAGCGCCCGCGCCCCGTAGCGCGTGGCCAGCAGCGCACAGGCCAGCAGCACGATGTTCACCAGCACCAGGCCGCCCAGCACCGGCGGCGGCAACTGGTGCCACAGGCCCTGCAGCACCGCCGCGCTGAACGCGGTGTAGACCACGAGCAGGATCGAACCGCGATCGACATACGTCAGCAGCGTGGCGTGCCGACGCACCCAGCCACCGATCCAGCGCTGCGCCACCTGCCCGGCCACGAACGGCACGAACAACTGCAGCACGATGGCCCCGACCGAATGCCACGACAGGCCGCCCTGCCCGGTGCCGGCAATCATCGCGCCGACCAGCAGTGGCGTAATGAAGATACCGAGCAGGCTCGACGCGGAGGCCGAGACGATCGCCGCAGGTACGTTGCCCCGCGCGATCGAGGTGAAGGCGATGGACGACTGCACGGTGGAGGGCAGCGTGCACAGGAACAGGATGCCCAGGTAAAGGTCCGGCGTCACCAGTGGCGACAGGATCGGCTTCAGCAGCAGGCCCAGCAGCGGAAACAGGATGAACGTGCTGGCCAGCACGGTCAGGTGCAGGCGCCAGTTCGTCATGCCCGCCACCACGGCCTCGCGGGACAGCTTGGCGCCATGCAGGAAGAACAACAGGGCGATGGCGATGTCGGTCACGACCTCGAACACACCGGCTGCAGCGCCGCGGCAGGGCAGCAGGCTGGCCAGGACCACAGTGGCGATCAGGGACAGGGTGAATCCGTCGGGAAGGAAACGGCGCATGGCGATCAGCCTGGGAATATCGAGGCACCCATTGCAGCGCCGGTCGCTTGATAAGACAAATCGTTTTATCTGATCCGGTGATACATTAATCGCATGAATGTCTCCCTGCGCCAGTTGCGTGCGTTCCTCGCCGTCGCGGACCAGCGGCATTTCCGGCGTGCGGCCGACGCACTGCACCTCACCCAGCCGGCCGTCAGCCGCCTGGTGGCCGACCTGGAAAGCGAGCTGGACGTCCGCCTGTTCGATCGCAGCACGCGCGAGGTCGTGCCCACCGAGGCCGGCCGCTACCTGGAGCAGGCGCTGGCCCGGGTGCTCGACGAACTGGACGGGGTGCTCGCGCATGCCCGCACCCAGGCCGATCCGTTACGCGGCCGTGTCCGCCTCGCGGCGGTGCCCACCCTGGCGGCCGGGCTGGTGCCACCCTGCATCGCCTGGTGCGCGCGGCACCACCCGGCGCTGGAGATCATCCTGCGCGACCAGAACCAGGCCCAGGTGCTGGATGCCGTGCGTGGCGGCGAGGTGGACTTCGGCCTGACGGTGGAGCCGGCCACGGTGGAAGAATTCGACACCGAGACACTCATGCAGGACCCGTTCGTCGTGGTCTCGCCCCCGGACCATGCCTTTGCCACGCGTCGCACCGTGCCGTGGGAGGCCTTGGCCGATCAGCCGCTGGTGCTGCTGGATCATGCATCGGGCAGCCGCCGCCTCATCGATGCCGCGTTCGCGCGGGCGAACATCCCCATGCGGGTCGTGCTCGAGGTCGGTCATCCCCATACCGCCTTCCGCATGGTGGAAGCGGGGCTCGGCATCACCGTCACGCCCCGGCTTTCGCTGGATGCCCTGCGCTCCGGCCTGGTCGCCACGCCGCTCACGCCACGACGCGGCCGCGCGGTGACACTGGTGCGGCGTCGCGCGCGCTCGCTGTCGCCCCCGGCGCAGACGGTATGGGAAGCCTTTCGCGACATCGCGCTCACGCGGACTTAATCGCGCTCACGCGGACTTAAACGGGCGTTGCGCATGCTCGGCGCTTTACCGCAGGAGCCCGCCGATGAGCTACGCGCTTTACTACTGGACCGGACTGCAGGGCCGCGGCGAATTCGTCCGCCTGTGCCTGGAGGATGCCGGCGCCACGTATACCGACGTGGCACGCGTCGAAGGCAACGAGGCGATGACGTCCTTCCTCGAAGGCCAGCATGAGGGTGCGCTGCCGTTCGCGCCACCGTTCCTCACGTCAGGCCACCTGGTGATCGCGCAGGTCGCCAATATCCTGCAGTACCTCGGCCCGCGACACGACCTGGTGCCGGAAAGCGAGTCCAGGCGCCTGTATGCCCATCAACTCCAGCTGACCGTCAGCGATATCGTGGCCGAGGCGCACGATACGCATCACCCCGTATCCACGGCGCAGTACTACGAGGACCAGCGCGACGAGGCGAAGAAGCGCGCGAAGGACTTTCGTGAACAGCGTATTCCCAAATACCTGGGCTATTTCGAGAAGGCACTGGAGCGTGGTGGCGGCCGGTTCGTGCTGCACCAGCATTCCTACGTCGACCTGTCGTTGTTCCAGCTGATGGCGGGCCTGGAATACGCGTTCCCTAAAGCGATGGCGAAGCAGGAGCTGCCGCTGCTGCGCGATCTGGCCCGGCGTGTGGCTGACCGCCCGAACATCGCCGCCTATCTGGCCTCCGATCGCCGCGTGCCATTCAACACCACGGGTATTTTCCGCCACTACCCCGAACTGGACGGCTGAGCGTCCTACCAGGCGTGGCCAGCGTCACGCCCCCTGATCCAGGGGCATGACGCTGGCGCTCGTCGATCAGTTCCTGTCGACGGGCTTGGGCGCCGCGCCCCATTCGTAGACCTTGTAGTAAACCGGATTGACCGGACCGTTCTTCGGGTCGTTGTGCAACTTGCCGTCCGGGTCGGCCATGTACGTCTGCGGCACGCCGTTCTTGGGCGTCACCACGACCATGAACAGCCGGCCACCCGTACGGTATTCCTCAACGCGGTCGTCGCCCTGCTGGCGCACGGTCACCTGCGGCGCCTGCTGGCCGCGCGCATCCACCGCGCCGTGGTCCTGCATGGCCGGCAGGTCGACCGGCGAGCGCACGCCCTGGGCATCGGAGGTCGCCGGAGTGGACTTGCCGTCCTGGGCCTCGTCGTAGGTGACCGGGCGGTCCACGGGCTTCTGGCCTGAGCGGTCCGGCTCGCCGGGTTTGACGCCCGGATCGTTCAGGCCCGGCGGCGGCGGCAGCGGCGCGAACTTCGTGGCGGTCTGGGCGAAGGCAGGCAGCGCCAGGGCGAGGGCAAGCGCAGCGACGAGGATGGGCGAGCGGTTCATGGGATGTCTCTCCTGGCGGGGTGCCGAGAATAGCAAGCCGACACCGGCTTTCCACGTGAACGAACCCTGCGCGACCGGCCATGAGAGAATCCGGGGATGCCTACACTCACGCTCATCGACGGGTCCTCGTACCTGTATCGCGCCTTCCACGCGCTGCCGCCCCTGACCAACGCCTTCGGCGAGCCCACGGGCGCACTGTTCGGCATCGTCAACATGTTGCGCACGACGATGAAATCCGGCCCCGACTACGTGGCGTTCGTCTGCGATGCGCCAGGGCGCACGTTCCGCGACGATCTCTACCCGGAGTACAAGGCCAACCGTCCGTCGATGCCGGACGACCTGCGCGCCCAGGTCGAGCCCATGATGAAGATCGTCGGGGCGCTCGGCTTCCCCATCCTGTGCGTGCCCGGCGTGGAGGCAGACGATGTGATCGGCACGCTGGCCCGCCAGGCCGCCGAGCAGGGCATCGACACGATCATCTCCACGGGCGACAAGGATTTCGCGCAGATGGTCGGCAAGCACACGCTGCTGATCAACACGATGACCAACACCACGCTGGATACCGACGGCGTGATCGCAAAATTCGGCGTGCGCCCGGACCAGATCGTCGATTACCTCTCGCTCATGGGCGACAGCATCGACAACGTGCCGGGCGTTGAAAAATGCGGCCCGAAAACCGCCGCCAAGTGGCTGGCCGAGTACGGCAACCTCGACGCCCTGCTCGCCAACGCCGACAGGATCGGCGGCAAGATCGGCGAGAACCTGCGCGCGGCCATCCCGCGACTGCCGCTATCGCGCGAACTGGTCACGATCCGCACCGACGTGCCGCTGGAATTCGCCCCCGTGGACCTCGCCCTGCGCGATCGCGACGTGGAAGCACTGCGCGAGCTGTATGCGCGCTACGACTTCAAGGCGGCGCTGAAGGATCTCGACGCCGGTGTCGATGCGCCGGTGCGTGGTGCCGGGGCCATCGCCGCTTCGCCGGCCGGCGCGCTCGTCGCCACCCCCGACGCGTCGCTGTCGCACGCGGGCGAGTACGAACTGGTCCTCACCGAGGCCCGTTTCGCCGCGTGGCTGGAGAAGCTCGAGACCGCCACGCTGATCGCCTTCGACACGGAAACCACCAGCATCGATGCGATGCAGGCGGAGATCGTCGGCGTCTCGCTCGCGGTGGAACCGGGCAAGGCGGCGTACATCCCGCTCACCCACGATTATCCCGGCGCGCCGGCGCAGCTGCCGAGGGATCACGTGCTGGGCGCGCTCAAGCCGATCTTCGAAGACCCGCGCCGTCGCAAGGTGGGCCAGCACGGCAAATACGATATCAACGTGCTGTCGCACTACGGGATCGAACTGCGCGGGCTGGCACACGACACCATGCTGGAGTCGTACATCTTCAACGCCACCGCCACGCGCCACGACATGGATTCCCTGGCGCAACGTTACCTGGGCTACACCACGATCAAGTACGAGCAGGTGGCCGGCAAGGGCGCCAAGCAGATTCCGTTCTCGCAGGTGGACTGCGACACGGCCTGCCGCTACGCCGCGGAGGATGCCGACATCACGCTGCGCCTGCACCACGCGCTGTGGCCGAAGCTGGAAGCCGAGCCGTCGCTGCGTGATGTCTACCAGGACATCGAGATCCCGCTGGTGCCCGTGCTGGCGAAGATGGAACGCACCGGCGTCTTGATCGATGCGCACGTGCTGCGCCTGCAGAGCCAGCAGCTGGGCAAGCGCATGCTCGAACTGCAGACGCTGGCCCATGCCTCGGCGGGTCACGAGTTCAACCTGGATTCGCCCAAGCAACTGCAGGCCGTACTGTTCGACGAACTGGGCCTGGCCGCGAAGGTCAAGACACCCACGGGCCAGCCGTCCACGAACGAGGAAGCCCTGGAGGCGATCGCCGAGACCCACGAGCTGCCGCGCCTGATCCTGGAGTACCGGGGCCTCGCCAAGCTGCGCTCCACGTACACCGACAAGCTGGCCGGCATCGTCAATCCGCGCACGGGCCGCGTGCACACCAGCTATCACCAGGGCGCCGTGGCCACCGGCCGGCTGAGTTCGTCCGACCCCAACCTGCAGAACATCCCCGTGCGCACCGAGGAAGGCAGGCGCATCCGCCAAGCCTTCGTCGCCCCGCCCGGCTGGCGCATCGTCGCGGCCGATTACTCGCAGATCGAACTGCGCATCATGGCCCACCTGTCGGGTGACGAAGGCCTGGTGCGCGCCTTCCGCGACGGCGGCGACGTGCACCGCACCACGGCGGCCGAGGTGTTCGGGGTGACCGCCGCGGAGGTCACCACCAACCAGCGTCGCGCCGCCAAGGCGATCAACTTCGGCCTGATGTACGGCATGAGCGCCTTCGGACTGGCCAAGCAGCTCGGCGTGGACCGTGGCGAAGCGTCCGATTACATGGCGCTGTATTTCGCCCGCTACCCGGGCGTGCGTGCCTTCATGGACGCCACGCGCGAGCAGGCGCACCGCGACGGCTTCGTCCAGACCCTGTTCGGCCGCCGCCTGTACCTGGACAACCTCACCTCCCGTAACCAGGCCTTCCGTGCTGGCGCCGAACGCGCGGCCATCAACGCGCCCATGCAGGGCACCGCCGCGGACATCATCAAGCGCGCCATGATCGTCGTGGCCGCGTGGATCGCCCCGCGCGACGATGTACGCCTGCTCATGCAGGTGCACGATGAACTGGTCTTCGAAGTACGCGAGGACGCGGTTGACGAGATCCGGGCCGGCATCGAAACGCACATGACGGCGGCCGCCACGCTCAGCGTGCCCCTGCAGGTGGACATCGGCGTGGGCGCGAACTGGGACGAGGCGCATTGAGCCTACCTACAACCGATTGATTGGGAAGGGGAAATAATTATTCCCCAACTTTCTTTCGGTCAGACTGAAACTTTGTCCGTATTCGGGCGTCTATATATTCGGGCGCACGCAACGGCGTCCCATCGGTGGGTTCCACCTCCCTGGGACCACCCTCAGGACGACCCGATCATCCCCTGGATCGGGTTATCCACCCCACCCCGGCGGCTCCCCTGGCCTCCGGGGTTTTTTTTGGTCCTTCACCATGACCGTGAAAGGCGGCGCGAATCGTCTTGAAGACGTATTCGAGGCCGTGAACGCGGCGTCCGCTCAGTGAACTGGCCAAACGACACGGTTGCCACTAGCCCAAACAACTGCGCGTTTTGGCGGCGATGTTGATACAGCCCATAATTGGGCGATCACATCACAGGACTAAAGGGAATCGACGATGGAACTGGATCACATTTTTATCTGTGTGGATGATGACGGTCGAGGCGCTGATGCGCTGACAGCCCTTGGACTCATCGAAGGAGCACCGAACACACATCCAGGCCAAGGCACTGCCAATCGGAGATTCTTCTTCCGAAATTCTTTCATCGAGCTTTTACATCTTGTCGATGAGTCAGAAGCTCAAAGTCAGTTAACAGCACCAACCCAGCTCTTTGATCGCTTCAAGTGCGCGGATGGAGTCGCCGCGCCCTTCGGCGTTTGCTTCAGACCATCCACCGCAGGCGAGAAGCCAGCATTTCCGGCTTGGGAGTATCGACCTGTTTACTTACCACCTGCCCTGAAAGTCGACGTGGGATATGCGCCTGTATCCGAACCGATGTGGTTTTTTCTTTCGTTTGCCAGGAGACCCGATGAGGCTCCGATTGAGCGCGCCCAGCCGTTAGAACACGCCAACGGCTTTCGCGACATGACATCTGTACGGGTTACCACCCCCTACAGCCAGGCTTTTTCTGCACCCGCCAATTGCGCAAACCAGCTGCAAGGATTTGACATTGCTCATGGCGATGAGCATCTAGTCGTATTGGAAATCGATCATGGCGCAAGCGGCCAGACACACGACTTACGTCCAGGGTTACCGATGATTATAAACTGGTGATGTAAAGCCAAGTCATACGTAAAAAAGCTTTTTTTGGTGCTGGGGCCGCCGCTCACGGATCGAGGCGTACCCAGCGTTTGTCGACTTTCGCGCAAACGTGGTCGCCACCGCTCGGGCAGAGGCCGAGCCGGCCGGATGTCTGTGCGGCGTTGATCTGCTTCACCCAGCGCGTGGCACGCGATGCCTCGTGTGCTTCCCATAGCGCATAGCCCGCGACGCCGATCAACGCGACCGACCCCAGCGCCGACACAGCGAACGCCTTCCACGCAAAAGCCGCCTGCAGCTTGCCCACCGAAAGCATGCGCGCCTCAAGCCGCTGGGCCGCACCCTCCAGCCGACGTTCCGATGCGCGCACCACCTCGCTAAATCGCTCGATCGCCTTACGGGTGCCGCCGTCCAACGCGTCGCTGGCCGCGCGATGCACGCCCGCCGATACCTGCTCCGAGGCCGCCAGCGATTGTTGCGCCTGCAGGCCCATGGCCTGGCTCGCGCGCATCGTCTCGCGTGCCACCCCGTCCATGCGCTTCTCAATCCGGTCCGTCACCGCCGCCAGTTTCACCGTCAGCGACCTCACATCCTTTTCGTCCATGTATCGCTCCTTACATCGTCATACTCATTACCGGACCCTGCTGAGCCTGCGCTTGTGCCTGTGCCTGCTGCAGGGCCAGATCCTGCTGGCGATTCGCTTCCTGGCCGGCTTGCAGGAACGCCTGGTCCTCCGGGGATTGCAGGTATTCCTGGCCAATCGTTTCGAACGCCTTGTCGTCGTTGGCAACCGTTGCCGCGTAGAGACGTTCAAAGGGATCGTCGCTCACGGCGGTGAGTGGACGATCGAACGTTCCGAAAGGCGCCTGCGTCCAATCACGTTTTGGAAGCTCCCGTGAGATCTCTTTGTTCAGATCACTCCCGGGCACGGGATCACGGATGGTACGAAAGTCGTTCGGCGTGAGGATCGGTAGGTAACTGTGCTTCCCATCCACCCCATGTGGCTCGAGGTGACCGATGTGCCCGTGCGTGCGCTGGATGCCAGCATGATTCAACGCGGCCCACGTGTAGTCCACGCAATTGTTTCGAATGTCTTTGTAGGTCAGGTCGAAGCCGAAGCGGCCGGGGTTTGGGCCGAACTCGTATAACTTGTCGTACTGATCCTTTGATATCTCCATCGTTCTCTCAAAGAATGGATCCATATATCGCTTATCGTCATCATTAAACGGCCTTCCAGGACCATTGATATCGCCGTGACTTTCCGGAGCAAATCCCCAGCTCTTTTTTTCAACCCCGTCGGTTATGGTGTAAAAAACGTGACCCGTGATAGATCGATCCATAGCCGAGATATCCACCGCCGCGGCTCCACGGTCTCCACGGATCGGAGTTCCGGGAGCGGCGGCGTGAATAGTTACCGTGTATCGCCGATTATCCATTAGTCACCTTATTTTCCATGGGGGAATTCGCGTTCGACTGTCAGCCAAGTCGGAACGGCTCCTAAGATCGGCATATCCGACACGGTCGATACCTCGATTCGATAACGTCCATAATCAGGAAAGCGAAAAGACACGACCTGCATATGCGCAACGTCTCGGAGCTGTCCACTTGACGATACGTACGCGATGTCTGTTCCTCGCTCACACATCGAAGGCAGGAATGTATAGGTGTCAGTTCGGATGTCGTAATCGAAGTCGTAATCGTTGACGTCGACGGGAATTTCACTGCCCTCGACCTGGCGGAAGATTCGCACCCGGAGATAAAGCCTGGCTTTGGGCGGAGATCCTCGCAGTTGGTCCGCCGGCCCATGCAAACTTCCATCCTTTATGTAGAAGCCAACCATGTAGACGTTGTGGATGTTTGCGTTGTCCGGAGTAATGGTTACAGGAATGCTTACAGATTCCCCCGCCCTGCTCGCATCGAACCGCACAGATGCAAGCGGAGGAAAAGAGCCCTTGTGACATGCGCCGACGCACCACGCCAGCCCAAGAACTACCGCCGTACGTGTCAACGCCCGGACAAGGACGCCGCTCCTGGCACTAGACATTCGCAGTCGCTTTCTCGACGCGCCCACCACTACTGCGCAGACTTTGAAGGTGCCCCCTCTCGCATCCGTGCACTCGTCACTTGCCATGACGGTACTGTCGTTCAACAGTCAACCACGATGCAATCGGCTCGAAGATCACTAGATCGTCAACCGTTTCGACATCAAACCGATAGCTCCCATAATGTGGAAGCTTGAAAAATACGATCTCCATATCGACGATATCGCGCCGGGTGCCATGTATATCGACGTTGAAAACGTCTGGTCCGTAAGCACGGGCGGCTTCAACGCTCCCGTCTTGATTGTCGTAGTCATGAAGGACGACATCCTCCTCTCTGCCTTTCTCGCCCATGGACACCAGTCTCACTTTTAAGAACAGGTGTGCACCCCGCGGCCTGCTCCAGAACATGAGCAACGGATCGCCCATCTCTGGCATGAGGTATTTGAAGGAGAGCATGTACGTGTACTCCAGCGGAGCAGACGGAGGCACCGTGAACGGAATGCTCAAGAAGTTTCCAGTTCGTGCCACGGAAAACGGTGCGCTCGCAAATGGCGGCACAGCCTTATCGGCACAGCCAGACAACACCGCGCATACAGCCACCATGGCCAACATCGACTTCCTCATACCGCGCTCCCTTGTCGAGTTGCGGAGCATGCCGATATGCGGCCGCCCTGTAAACACCTAAAGTATTGAGAAATAAGGACATTGAGAGTGTTCTCACGAAGGCGCGCCATCTAGATCGCTACATAACGCGCTCGTTGCGCCGAACGAGCACAGACCATCCCCACGCCGCCCTCACATTCGTCAACGCATGCTCCCGCCACCGATCAAAACAGGGAAAAACCACATGCGCGCAGGTCTTATCGTCGTTGGCATCATTCTTGTCGCGGCAGGTATCTGGGTCACCATCGGCAACGGCAGCTACCAGAAGACCGACACTGTCGCGTCGATCGGCTCGGCCAAGATCGAGGCCACCCATGACAAGTCCATCCCGCAGTGGGTGGGTATCGCGGGTATCGTGATCGGTGGCATCGTCGCCGTCGCGGGTATCGCCCAGAAGCGTTAAGCAGCCGGGCCACGGTGGGAGCCCATTCGCTACACTAGGCGGATGGATGTATCCCACCTTCTCGACGATCTCAACGACGCCCAGCGGGAGGCCGTCAGCGCCCCTCCCGGGCATTACCTGATCCTCGCGGGCGCCGGTTCCGGCAAGACCCGCGTGCTGATCAACCGGATCGGCTGGCTGACCCAGGTCGAGCGTGTGCCGTCCTGGGCCATCCTGGCGGTCACCTTCACCAACAAGGCCGCAGGCGAGATGCGCTCCCGCCTGGATGGCATCATCCCGGGCGGCACGCAGGGACTCACAGTCGGCACCTTCCACGGCATCGCGCATCGCCTGTTGCGGCGCCACTGGCGTGAAGCCGGGTTGGTGGAAGGCTTCCAGATCCTCGATTCCGACGACCAGCAGCGCCTGATCAAACGGGTGATCGCCGGCATGGGGCTGGACGAAGCGCGCTTCCCGCCGCGCCAGGCCGCCTGGCAGATCAACAACTGGAAGGACGAAGGCAAGCGCCCCGACGGCATCGAGCACCGCGACCATCCGGTGACGCGCACCTTCGTCGAGGTGTACAAGGCCTACGAGCAGCAGTGCCAGCGCGCCGGTCTGGTGGATTTCGCCGAGTTGCTGCTGCGCGCGCACGAGTTGTGGCTGAAGGATCCCCAGGTTCTCAAGCACTACCAGGACCGCTGGCGCTACCTGCTGATCGACGAGTTCCAGGACACCAATACGCTGCAGTACGCCTGGATCCGCGTGCTGGCGGGCAGCACCGGGCAAGTGTTCGTCGTGGGTGACGACGACCAGGCCATCTATGGCTGGCGCGGTGCGAAGGTGGAGAACGTGCAGCAGTTCCTGCGCGATTTCCAGGGCGCGAAGACGATCCGCCTCGAGCAGAACTACCGCTCCACGTCCACCATCCTCAACGCCGCCAACGCCGTCATCGCGCGCAACGGCGGCCGCCTGGGCAAGCAGCTGTGGACCGACGGCGGCGCGGGCGAGCGCATCGCGCTGTACGCGGCCTACAACGAGCAGGACGAAGCGCGCTTCGTCATCGAGCGCATCCGCGAGCACGTGGCCGAGCACGGCAACGCGCGCGATTGCGCCATCCTCTATCGCTCCAACGCGCAGTCGCGCAACTTCGAGGAACAGCTGATCCAGCGCGACCTGCCCTACCGTGTCTACGGGGGCCTGCGCTTCTTCGAGCGTGCCGAGATCAAGGACGCCCTGGCCTACCTGCGCCTCGCCTCCAACCGCCACGACGACGCCGCGTTCGAGCGCGCCGTGAACACGCCGCCGCGCGGCATCGGCGACCGCACGCTCGACGAACTGCGTCGCCGTGCACGCAGCGACGGCAGCTCGATGTGGGAAGCCACGCTGACCGAGGCCTCCATCGGCGGCCTGGCCGGGCGGGCCAAGAATGCCCTGAAGGCGTTCATCGGCCTGATCGACAACCTGGCGCGCACGTTCGGCGGCCACGACAACGTCAGCGGCGACGAATCCCCCACCGCGCTCAACCTGGCCGAGCAGATCGAGCACGCGATCCTGCACACCACGCTGCGCGATTTCTACGAGAACGACAAGCGCGGCAACGGCGAGGCGCGCGTCGAGAACCTCGACGAGCTGGTCAACGTGGCCAGCCGCTTCGAGATGACGCCGGAGGACATCGACGCCGGCCTCAACGAACTCTCCGCCTTCCTCTCGCATGCCACGCTGGAAGCCGGCGAAGGCCAGGGCGAGGCCTGGGACGATTGCGTGCAACTGATGACGCTGCACTCGGCCAAGGGCCTGGAGTTTCCTGTGGTGTTCCTGGTCGGCATGGAGGAAGGCCTGTTCCCGAGCCAGCGCTCAACCGAGGAAGAAAACCGCCTCGAGGAGGAACGCCGCCTGGCCTATGTCGGCATCACACGCGCGCGTGAACGGCTGTTCCTCTCCCATGCGGAGTCCCGGCGCATGCACGGTACCGAGATGCTGGCGCGGCCCTCGCGCTTCCTCGGCGAGATCCCGCCCGAGCTGATCGACGAACTGCGCCCCCGCGTGCAGGTGTCGCGTCCTGCCTACGCCGACCGCTTCTCGGGTGGTTCGTCACTGGAGGAGGCCTCGCCCATCCGCCTCGGCCAGCGCGTCAGCCATCCGAAGTTCGGCGAAGGCACCCTCGTCAGCGCCGAAGGTGCGGGTTCGCACATGCGCGTGCAGGTGAACTTCGAGGATGCCGGCAGCAAGTGGTTGGTTTACGCTTACGCCAATCTGACCGTGTTGTAAGGGGCGCCAGGGCCATCGATCGGCCGGGGCCGCAACGCGGCCCATGGACGCCGGGGGAAAACGATACATGATCGTCGGGATCGATCTGGGCACCACCAACAGCCTCGTGGCCGCATGGGTCGACGGCGTGCCTCGGCTCATACCGAATGCGCTCGGTCGCACGATCACGCCGTCCTGCGTAGGCATCGACGACGACGGCCGTGTCCTGGTCGGCGAAGCCGCCCGCGAGCGCCTGCAGACCCATCCCCAGCTCACCGCCTCGCTGTTCAAGCGTTACATGGGCAGCACGCGCTGCGTGCGCCTGGGCGACCGCGACTACCGCCCGGAAGAACTGTCCGCCCTCGTGCTGCGCTCGCTGAAGGCGGACGCGGAGGCTCACCTCGGCCAGCCCGTCACCGAGGCGATCGTCACGGTGCCGGCGTATTTCTCCGATGCCCAACGCAAGGCGACGCGTCTTGCCGGCGAACTGGCCGGCCTGAAGGTGGAGCGGCTGCTCAACGAGCCCACTGCGGCCGCGCTCGCTTATGGCCTGCACGACGACGGCGGCGAAACCCAGTTCCTGGTCTTCGATCTGGGCGGCGGCACCTTCGACGTATCGGTGCTGGAGATGTTCGACGGCGTGATGGAAGTGCGGGCGAGCGCCGGCGACAACATGCTCGGCGGTGAGGATGTCACCGCACTGATCGTAGATCTCGCCTTTACCCAGGGCCTGCCCGAAGCGGCGCGCAACGATGCCGTATTCATGCAGCGCCTGTCGGCCCGCGCCGAGGTCGCCAAACATGCGCTGACGACCCGCGGAAGCGTTGCCTTCGAGATGGCCTGGCAGGACACCGCGGTGCTGGTTGCGGTCGACACCGGCATGCTGGAGACGGCGGCGCAGCCGCTGCTCAACCGGCTCTGGCGCCCGATCGAGCGGGCCCTGCGCGACGCGCGCATTCGCGCAGCCGACCTGGACAACATCGTGCTGGCCGGCGGCGCCACGCGCATGCCGATGATCCGCGCGCTGGTCACGCGGATGTTCGGCCGTTTTCCCGCGGTGGGTCACAACCCCGATGAAGTGGTCGCCCTCGGCGCCGCCGTGCAGGCCGGCCTGAAGATGAAGGACAAGGCGCTCGACGAGCGGGTGATGACGGATGTCTGCCCTTACACGCTCGGCACCGAGGTAGCCCGCTTCCTCGACGACGGCTCGCAGACGCCCGGCTTCTACGCGCCGGTGATCGAACGCAATGCCGTAGTGCCCGTGAGCCGCGTGCAGCGATTCGTTCCGGTATCGCCGCAGCAGAAGCAGATCCGCATAGGCATCTACCAGGGCGAGTCGCGCATGGTCCGCGACAATATCGCGCTGGGCGAGGTTACCGTGCCGCTGTCGCCCGGCCCCGGTCATGCCGAGGGCGTGGATGTACGGTTCACCTACGACGTCAACGGCCTGCTCGAGGTGGAAGTAACCGTAGTGGCCACGGGTGAGGTGGCGCGCGCGGTGATCGAGAGCGGCGATGCGCACATGTCCGCCGACGAGGTGGCCCGGCGCCTGGCCGCACTGGCCGAACTCAAGATCCATCCGCGCGACACGCTGGAGAACCGCACCCTGCTGGCGCGGGCAGACCGGCTCTACGAACAGCTGCTGGGTGAGGTTCGCGAGCGTCTCGGCGAGCGCATCCTGCGCTTCGAGCAGGTGCTGGCCACCCAGGACCCTCGGCTGATTTCCCGGGACAGTACCGCGTTCCGCGAAACGGTGGACGCCATCGAACACGACCACCGCTTCGCCGTGCCACCCTCGGAATGAGCACGCCCCCGTCGACACCGTGGCACCTGGAGGCGCTGGGCCTGCCCGCGCACGCCGACCGCGTGGCGGTCCGCCGCGCCTATGCGGCCGCACTGCGCCGTATCGACCCGGCGGTGGACCCGCGGGGGTTTGCGCACCTGCGCGAGGCTTACGAGGCGGCCCGCGCGTGGTGCGAGGCCATGGCCGCCGACGCTGCGGCAGCGGAAGCTGCCGTCGAGGCGCCAGCGGAGATGCCGTGCGAGGCGGTCGACCCTGTCGACGCACCACCGTCCGGCAACGCACCGGCCGATGTCGCCGTCCCGTCGGGTGACGACGTGGATGACGAGGCCGTCGCTTCCGCGACCGATCCCACGATTGCCCTGGCCTGGCGATTTGCCGCTGACGTGGCGGCGCAGACGCCCGATGAAGTGGCGACATCGCTCACGCAGGCCCTGGCGGAAGTACGCACGCAGTACATCGACGCGCCCGGACGCTTCGAGGAACACCTGATCGACCTGATCGGCCTGCAGCGCATCAGCCATCGCGCGGCGGTGTTCGCGGCGATGGAGGAGCAGTGCCACTGGCGTGAGGTCGGCCACCTGGCGTCCCTCGGCGAACGCGGCCGCTGGATCGAAACCGTAATGGTGCAGCGCGACGCCTGGGCCCAACTCGCCAGCGACTGGCGCGAGGCGTGGCTGGCACGCTTCGTCCGTGCGGAAGCGGGCCTCGATCGCTCGCTGCTGCGAGACTGGCCCGACGTGGCGCGACTCCACCAGCGCTACCCGGCCTGGATCGGCCTGCACCTTTCCGCGGCCACGCTGAGCGCATGGCAGGCATTGTTCGACGCACAATCGCCCTCGACGCGCGACGAGCTGACGCGCATGGCCGCGCCGGATTCGGCCTACCTGCCCGCCCATGTGGTCCGGGCACGGCAGCGATCCGGGCAACGGTCCACCCGGCTGACCGTCAGCGGATTCGTGTTGGCCGCGCTGGTGGGCATCGCCAACCTCGTCTCCACCGGCTTGCGCCAGGGCGGTACCGCACCTTACGGCTATTCCACGCTGCCCGCGGACACGCCGCGCCAGTGCGTCGAACTCTACGTCGAACTGGACGCACCCGATGCGCTGAAAGACCGATCACCCGAGGACGTAAAACGCCTCAAGACACGGGCCGATCGCTGCGCGGATGCGGGGCACTGGCATCCGCCGGCGCCCCCTCGCTGATTCAGGGCGACAGCCGCGGCACGCCGTGCTGGTCGCGCTCTTCCACTGCGGTCACGCGGGTATCGATGCGACGCGTGCGCACCTCGGGCAGTGCCTCGGTCGCCTCGCCACGCGCAAGCGCCAGGGCATTGCGATAGCAACGCTGGGCAATGTCGGCGTGATCCTCACCCACGTACACGTCGCCCAGGGCCTCCCAGGCGTCGGCACTCGGCGCGATGGCAAGCGCCCGCTCGAGGTACGGCCTGGCCTTGCCCCACAGGCGCACGCGCACACACATGCGGCCCACGGCGGTCAACAAGGCGGCATCGTTGGGATGCGTGTCGATCCAGGCTTCCGCCTTGCGCAGCCGCTGGTCGATGTCTTCGGCGCCCATGCCGCCGTATGTCGCGACCAGGGTCGGCGACCACTCGCGACGCAGCGCGGTTTCGATCTCGTCCATGGCGGCCATGGTCTGGCCATGCCGTGCAGCGTGCCGCGCGTAGGCGTCGACCACGGCGGGCAGGCGGCGCTGGCCCTTCGGCAGTTGCGACCAAGCCGCGGACAACGAGGCACCATCGGGCGTGCCGGCGATGTACGCGGCCACGACGCGCGACTCAAGCTCGGCCATGGCGCGTGTACCCAGTTCACCGCTCTTCTGCAGCGGCTCGACGGCCCGCAGCGCATTACGCGTGTCGCCCGTTTCCAGCGACGCCTCGGCGAACTCGATCCAGCCCGCGGGCGTAAGCGCACCGCTGTCGGCTTCGGGCGCCAGCAAGGCCGTGGCTTCCGCCGCCCGGCCCGCACGACGCAACAGACGTGCGCGCAGCACGCGCGCCGCACGGGGCGTTTCCTGCGCTGCCTGGTCCAGTGTTTCCAGCGCACGCGTGGATTCGCCATGCCGCTCCGCTGCTTCCGCGGCCGCCAGCAGCGCCGGGCCGCGGACCGAGGGATAACGCGCCGCGCGGTTGAGGTCGCGCTCGGCTTCGCCGTGGCGGCCTTCGACCAGCGACACCAGGCCATCGGACAGGCGCCGGCGACTCAGGTGGCGATGACGCCGTGTCATGGCGCCGAACGGCCAGCGGATCAGGGCGACCAGCAGCGTGATGGCGGCCCATGCCAGCAGGAGGATGGCCACGGCCGTGACCACGGTCATCTGCACATTGGTGCCGCGCAGATGGATGAGCACATAGCCCGGGTCGTCCGCCACCCAGTGCCACGCGAACGCGGCGATGGCCGCCACGAGAATCAGACCGACGATCCAGCGCCAGAGCTTCATGGCGTGGCCTTCGGCGCGGACGCCGCCGAGGTGGCGGGCACGGGCGCGGCAGGGGGCGTCGCGTTGGGGGCCACCGGAGTCGCCGTTGCGGCAGGTGCCGACGTGCTGCCGGCATGGGCCGGGGCCGCGGTGTCACCGCCCTTGAGGGCGTGCACCGAGCGGAGACTGCGCAGTTCGGTCAGCGCGGCACCAAGCTTAGGCTGGTTACCCTTCGAAGGGCTGGCGAGCAGCGCGGCCACCCGCGACCGGGCCGCCTGCACCGCGGGCGATGCCGCATCGAAGCGGGCGGACAGGGCGGCATCCACGCGCTTGAGCGCGGCCTGCCGACCCGTGTCGTCATAGGCCAGCACCGCCGCTTCGGCGTTGGCGACATCCAGGGCCGCCAGTTCGCGAGCGATACGATCGTCCGCCAGGCCCAGCGGCGTGCCGTCGTCATGGCTGACCTTGACGATGCTGCCAAGTGCGTCGCCGGCACGCTGCCAGAAACCGCGATCCTGCGCGGCGTCGGCCGGGGTGTCGGTGTTCCTCAGCGGCAGCGTGGGCAGCTGCGCGCGCAGGTCCGCCAGCGCCGCCAGATCGCTGGCCCGCGCCGGCGGTGCGATCCCGTTCAGCGCCTCGCGCTCGGCGGACAGGCTTTGGCGCACCGCGGAGAACGCGGCATCGTTCACCGCGGCCAGCGTCGTGTCGGCCAGGTCATAGGCGGCCAGCGCCCCGTTGGCGTCACCGAACAGGGCGAAGCGTTCCTTTGCCATGCGCAGCAGCGACTCGGCCTCGTCGAGCAGCATCGCATCGTGGCCGCTCAGGCTGCGCTCGGACAGGTTCGCCACCGCGTCCTCGAGATTTTTCGTACGCTCGGACATGCCCTGGATGGCCTCACGCGCCGAGCGGTTCACGCCATCGGCATCGCCCACGCGGCGGCGAAGATTGGCGTTGTCGTCGCGCAGGCCGTCCACCGCGGCTTGCAGCGTGTCGACCTGACCACGCAGGCCGTTGGCGGCGCCGATGTCCTGGCGCATGGTCCAGACGGTCCAGCCCGCATAACCGGCGGCACCCAGCGCGGCCAGCGAGAACAGGATCGCTATCGCCAGTGCACCGCTGCCGCGGCGTGGCGCGGGATCGGGCGCACGCGTGACGCGCGCGGTCGGGGGCACGGCGGCCGGGGCGGGCTGCGCCGGAACGGAATCGCTCAGGGGGGTCTCGGTCGTCATGGGGCGCATGCTAGCAGGCCATACGCCAACGCATGGACTACATCCCTCAACGGCGCGTGAACGACACCTGGCTGGCTGCGGCGAGGAGATCCGAGGGCATGGCCGAATCGGCGACCACCACACGCTCGAAACCCACTGCCGTGGCGATATCGCGCAGGCGCTCGCTGCTGACCACGGCCACGGCCTGGACCAGCCGGCGCCAGGCCGGCGCGATCAGCGCACGGTGCAGGTGATCCAGGGCCTCGGCGCTGGAAAGCAGCACCGCCGAGCGCCGGGTGAGCTTCAGCAGGGGATCGATATGGCGGCGATCCAGTCGGGGCGCCACGCGATGGTACACATGGATCTCGCTGAGCCGGGCGCCGCGTGCCGCCAGTTGTTCACGCAACACGCCGCGCCCGCCGGGTGCGCCGATCAGGGCCACGTGACGCCCCTGGATGTCGGCCAGTTCGGGCAGCCCCAGCACGCCTTCGCTGTTCTGCGAGGCCTCGGGAAACCGGGCATCCGGCAGGTTGGCGGTGCGCAGGGCGCGGGCCGTGCCGCGACCCACGGCGATGACGACCGCACGGGTGGCGAGAGGCAGGACATCGGCAGCGAAGCGCACGGCGGCGGGGCTGGTGAACACCAGCACGTCGCCCTCCAGCGCCCGGCGCAGTTCCGCGTCCACGGCGCTGGCGTCCTCGGTGGCGCGCAGGGAAAGGCCGGGCACGCTGACGGGAATGCCGCCCAGCTTGCGCACACGCCGGCTCATCGGCCCCGCCGTGCCGGCGGGGCGGGTGATGACGACCGTGACGTTACGAAGCGGCTGGGTACGGCTCACGTGAGGGCATCCTGCGGGTGATACGGGAGCATAGGAATATGGGGTCGACTGCACCAATGCCGAAGGTTGGGTCGCCATACGGATGCGAACGGTTTGCCTCGCCTCGTAGACTTGCCCGCTTATGACCTCGACAACCCACGATCTCGCCCTTCTCGAGCGTTTCATCCTCGACGGCATCCCCCTCGCGCAGGCCATGCAGGTGCGCCTTGCCGAGTTCGATGGCGAGCGCCTGGTCATGACGGCCCCGCTTGCGCCCAACATCAACGACAAGGCCTGCGCCTTCGGCGGCAGCCTGGTCACCCTGATGACCCTGGCGTGCTGGAGCCTGGTCGAGACCATGCTGCGCCGGCGTGGCAGCGACTGCGACGTGTTCGTGGCCGATTCGACGGTGCGCTACCTCGACCCGGTCTGGACCGATCTGCGCGCCGAGGCCCGGCTGGCGCCCGGCGCGCGCTGGACCTCGTTCTTCGCCATGCTGGACGGCAAGGGCCGCGCCCGCGCGGACTTCACCTGCATCGTACCGGGCGACGACGGCAAGCCGCTGGCCAGCATGGACGCGCGCTTCGTGGCCAAGCGCCGGGCATAATGCCGGCCGACGCCCCGAAGGACACCGCCATGCGCCGACTTGCCCTGCCCGCTCTTTGCTTCGCCCTGCTCAGCCTCAGCGGCTGCGCCACGGACAAGCGCAACCAGGCGCTGACGACCACCCTGCAGAATTATGCCGGCTCGATCCGCTGGGGCGATTTCACGGGTGCCCAGATCTACATCGACCCGACCTACGCCGAAGAGCATCCGCTCAGCTCGATCGAACAGGGTCGCCTGGCCCAGCTCCGCGTCACCGGCTACGACGAAGGCGGCGGCCCTCGCCCTGACGGCGAAGACGAAGTGGTGCAGGTGGTCCAGATCAGTGTCGTCAACATCAATACGCAGGCGGAGCGCAGCATCGTCGACCGCCAGCGCTGGCATTACGACCGCGAGAAGGGCAAATGGCGGCTGATGACCGGGCTGCCGGACTTCACGGTGCACTGAAGCCGCTATAATCGACCGTTTAGCCCTGTTGGCACGCGGAAGACCCGATGAACGACGTACTGCACAAGTTGCCCGAGTTCGTGAGCAACCATACCGCGCTGGTGGCGCTGTTCGTGGTCATCCTGGCCGTGTTGATCGGCGGTGAGGTGTCCCGTCTCTTCCGCAAGTGGAAGGGCCTGACCCCGGCCGGGCTCACCCAGCTCATCAACCGCGACACGCCGCTCATCATCGACCTCTCCGCCAGCGCGGACTTCGAGAAAGCGCACGTGCCCGGCGCGAAGAACGTGGCCATGAGCCAGTTCGATCCGGAAACGCACAAAGACCTGAGCAAGGCCCGGGAGATGCCGGTCGTGCTGATCGACAAGGACGGCCGTGGCGTGGGCAAGGCCGCCAACCGCCTGGTCAAGGCCGGCTTCGCCCGCGTGTTCGTGCTGGAGGGCGGTACCTACGCCTGGCAGGCCGCGCAGCTGCCCACGGCCAAGGGCAAACGCTAAAAGCCTCCGGAACACCGGTAGCCCCGGCGCGTCACTACATGCCGTGGATGCCCGCTCGGCTGCGCAGGATCGCATCCAGCACGTCGGGCGCCAGGTCGAACGAATCGAAATACAGCCGGTCTTCCGGCAGGCCCGCCTCGACGAACCGCTGCCGCCCGGCGGCGATCATCGGCGGCGGGCCGCTCATGTAGAGGTCCACGCCGGCCAGGTCCGGATGGTCGGCCAGCAGCGCCTCATGCACCAGTCCCTCGCGCATGCCGCCGGCCCGAGCTGCTTCGGCATCGGAAAGTACCGGGGTGAAGGTCAGGTTGGGCACCTTGTCGGCCCATGAGCGGACCAGGTCCCGCAGGTAGAGGTCGGCCGCGATACGCGCGCCCCAGTACACATGCATCGGGCGACGCGTGCCCAGCGCGATGAAGTGCTCGACGATGGCCTTCACCGGCGCGAAGCCGGTGCCGCCCGCCATGAACAGCATCGGGCGCTCCGAATCCTCACGCGGCACGAAGGTGCCCAGCGGCGCCTCGATGGCCAGGCGATCCCCGGTCTGCAACGACTCGTAGACCCAGGACGTAAACCCGCCGCTCGGCACGTGGCGCACATGCAGTTCGATCAGGCCATCGCGGCGCGGACCGCTGGCGATCGAGAACGGGCGATGCTTGCCGTCTTCCAGGATGACATCGAGGTACTGGCCGGGCAGCCAGTTCAGGCGCTGGCCGTCCACGGGCTTCAGCCAGATACCCACCACGTCGGGGGCGAGCATGCGCCGCTCGGCCACCGCCGTGTCCAGCCGGCGGTGCGGAATGTCCTCCACCGAAGCGATCTCGCGCACGCGGATGGCGATGTCGCCACGCGGCACGGCCTGGCACAACAGGATGGCGTGATGCTCGCTCTCCGAGGCGGACAACGCCACGGGCGGATGGTGCGGGTAGCCGCAATCGCCCTCGACGAGGGTCGCCTTGCAACTGCCGCAGACGCCGCCACGGCAGGAGTACGGCAAGGCGATGCCCGCACGCTGCGCGGCTTCGAGCACGGTTTCGTCGGTGTCGGCGTCGAAGCGCTTGCCGGACGTGGTCAGGGTTACGGTGGGCACCCGCACATTGTAGGACAATGACAGCTTGCCCATGGGACGACGCTGCATATGGCCATCTGGAAACACCCTGTCGACCTCGACCGCCTCAACGGCTGGAGCCGCGGCACGATGATGGAAACCCTCGACATCCGGTTCATCGCCTCGGGTGACGACTGGCTGCGCGGCACCATGCCGGTGGATCACCGCACGCAGCAGCCGTTCGGCCTGCTGCACGGGGGCGCATCGGTGGTGCTGGCCGAAACGCTGGGCAGTTCGGCCGCCCTGCTGACGCTGGACGTCGAGAAGCAGGTGGCGGTGGGCCTGGACATCAACGCGAACCATATCCGCGGCGTGCGCGGTGGCCTGGTGACCGGTACGGCGCGTGCGGCGCACCTGGGCCGGACCACGCAGGTGTGGGAGATTCGCATCGAGGACGAGGATGGCAAGCTGGTCTGCCTGTCACGCCTGACCATGGCCGTGGTCGCGGCGCACGGCCGTGCTCTGGGAAACCTTCGCTCGTGAGCGAAGGCGCGCCCTACGCCGCACTCTCACCCGATGTCGTGCTCGCGGCCGTGGATGCCACGGGCCGCTGGAGTGATGGCCGGCTGCTCACGCTGAACAGCTACGAGAACCGCGTCTTCCAGGTGGGACTGGAAGACGGTGGTTTCGTAGTGGTGAAGTTCTATCGTCCGGGCCGCTGGACCGATGCGGCCATCGAAGAGGAACACGCCTTCGCCCGCGAGCTGGCTGGGGCGGAACTGCCGATGGTGGACCCGCTGGTATTCGACGGTCGCAGCATGCTGGTCCATGCCGGTTACCGCTACGCGGTGTATCCACGCCGCGGCGGGCGGGCGCCTTCGCTGGAATCGCCCGACCAGCTCATGTGGCTGGGCCGGCTGCTCGCCCGCATGCATGCCCTCGGCGCACGCGAGCCATTCCGTGCCCGTGGCACGCTGGACCGGGCGACGATGATCGACGCGCCGGTGCGGGCCACGCTGGGCTCGGATCTGTTGCCCGCCCATCTGTTCGACGCCTATCGCCATGCCGCCGAGCGTGTCGCGGAGGCCGTGGGGAACCGCATCGAGGCGGTGGGACCCGTGCACCGCATCCGCCTGCATGGCGACTGCCACCCCGGCAACGTGCTGTGGACCGACGCGGGGCCGCACTTCGTCGACCTGGACGACGCGCGCATGGGGCCGGCCGTGCAGGACCTGTGGATGCTTGCCGGCGACGACGCCATGATGGATGCCCTGCTCGAGGGCTACGGCCAGTTCCGTGACTTCGACCCCACCGAGCTGGCGCTGGTGCCGGCCTTGCGCGCGATGCGCCAGGTGCACTACGCCGGATGGATCGCCGAGCGCTGGCACGATCCCGCGTTCCCCGCCGCGTTTCCTTTCGCGGCCGAGTCGCGCTGGTGGGAACAGCACATCGCCGACCTGCACGACATAGCCGACGAGCTCTGATACCCGCCCGCCTTTTCGTTCCTGCCCTTGTACCCCCTGTATTCGTGGAGACCGCCTTTGAATTCCTTCTTCACCCGTGTCATCGCCGTGTTCGAGATCGCCGGCGGCCTGTTCGGCCTGGTCCACCAATTCGAGCGCCTGCTCAACGGCCGCTTCAGCGGCGTGGATGCCATCGTCGCCGTGCTGGGCGTGCTGCTGTTCGGCTTCATCCTCGTGGCGGGCGTGCTGCTGGCCAGCAACGACGGGCGTGGCACCTCGATGTCCATCTGGGCGCAGTTCCTGCAGGCGCCGCTGGTGGCCACGCCGGTGTTCAGCTACGCGCTGTCCAGCGGCGCATTCGCCAATGTATCGCTGACCTTGCAGCGCTCGCCGCATCTCGGCTTCGACTGGGCCATCGCCGAGCACGGCTGGCTGCTGGCGCTCGGCGGGCCCTCGGCCGCGCACCTGGGCATCAACGTGCTGGCACTGGTTTCCTGGCTGGTGCTTCGTTTCGGCCGCTGAACCGAGGCATCCCCGCTATCATGGGCGGATGAACACGTCCTCGCTGCCCGTCATCCGCCTCAAGACCGACCGCCTGCCCGGCCACCCGTGGGTCTGGTCCGCCCAGATCGTCAAGCCCGACGATCGCCTGCCGCCCGGCACCGTCGTCGACGTGCACGACGCGAAGGGCCGCTTCGTCGGCCGCGGCTTCTGGAACGGGCATGCCCGCGTCGCCCTGCGCCTGCTCACCACGGATCCCGACCAGGCCGTCGACGAGGGCTGGATCGCCGCACGCATCGCGCGCGCCGTGGAACTGCGGCGCGGGCTGCTCCGCCTGGACGAGGTGAGCGACGCCTGGCGCGTGGTGCACAGTGAGGGCGACGGCCTGTCGGGCCTCGTGGTCGACCGCTATGCCGACCATCTCGTGGTGGAGTATTTCGCCGCCGGCATGTGGCGCTTCCGCGAGGTCGTCCATGCCGAGCTGCAGAAGCACTTCCCCAATGCCTCGCTGTACTGGTTCGCCGAGCAGCATGTGCAGCGCCAGGAATCGTTCGACGTACGCTCCAATGACGCCCCCGCCGCCGTGGACGTGAAGGAGCACGGCCTGTCGTTCCACGCGGCACCCGGGCTGGGCCACAAGACCGGCTTCTTCGCCGACCAGCGCGACAACCGGCTGCGCTTCGCCCGGCTGGCCCAGGGTCGTCGCGTGCTGGACCTGTGCTGCAACGCCGGCGGCTTCGCCGTCCACGCGATGAAGGCCGGCGCACGCTCGGCCATCGGCGTCGATGCGGACGCCGCCATCCTCGAGGTGGCCCGCGAGAACGCCCGCATGAACGATGTCGAGGCCAGCTTCGAGCAGGGCGACGTGTTCGAGTGGCTGCGCGCCGCGATCGCCCGCGGCGACACCTGGGACGCCATCGTGCTCGATCCGCCCAAGCTCACCCGCGACCGCAACCAGGTGGTCAACGCGCTGAAGAAATACTTCGCCATGAACCGCACGGCGCTGGATGTGCTGGCCCCTGGCGGCATCCTGCTGACCTGCTCGTGTACCGGGCTGGTCGGCGAGGACGATTTCCTCGAGATGATCCGTCGCGTAGCCCTCAACGCGGGCCGCGATATCCAGGTCCTTCACGTGGATGGCGCCGGCGCGGATCACCCGGTGGCGAGCAACGTGCCGGAGAACCGTTACCTCAAGGCGGTGTTCTGCCGCGTGGGCTGACGCCGCGTTCACCGGGCCTTGATCGCCCGCCGGATCACACTCCGGCCATGTCCCGAAAGCCGCCCTCCGACGCCCTTGTGGTCGTCTCCGCCGAACAGGCCCACGCGAAAGCGGCGGGCCTTGTCTACGTCTGCGATACCGACCAGGGCATCACGCGATGCAAGCGGGGCCGGGCGTTCGCCTACCTGGACGCGAACGGCAAACGGGTCACCGACGAGCAGGTGTTGACCCGGATTCGCTCCCTGGCCATTCCGCCGGCGTATAGCCGCGTGTGGATCTGCCCGGACGAGCGTGGGCACCTGCAGGCCACGGGACGGGACGCGCGGGCACGCAAGCAGTACCGGTACCACGTGGAATGGCGAAACGTGCGCGACCGCGGCAAGTTCGAGCGCATCCTGGAGTTCGGCAAGGTGCTGCCCACCCTGCGGCGGCGGCTGCGCAAGGACCTGGCGCTGCCCGGCCTGCCCCGGGAAAAGGTGCTCGCCCTGATCGTCAGCCTGCTCGAGGAAACGATGATCCGCATCGGCAACGATGTCTATGCGAAGCAGAACAAGTCGTTCGGCCTGACCACCTTGCTGTCGCGCCATGTCGCCGTGCACCGCGGCCGTATCGACTTCCATTTCCGCGGCAAGAGCGGGCAATGGCGCGATGTTCAGCTGGACGATCCGCGCCTGGTCAAGGCGGTGCGCCGGGTGCAGGAATTGCCCGGGCAACGCCTGTTTCAGTACCTGGACGACGAGGGGCACCGACAGCCCGTCGATTCCGGCATGGTCAACGACTACCTGCGCGAAGTCACCGGCGGCGAATTCACCGCCAAGGACTTCCGCACCTGGGGCGGCACGGTGAACGCGGTGGCCACGCTGGCCGGCACGCCGCATCCCGAAAAAGGCGGTGACACGGCACTGCGCGCCACCCTGGCCGGCGCGGTCAAGCAGGTGGCGGCGGTACTGGGCAACACGCCAGCGGTCTGCCGCGCCTCGTATATCCATCCGGAAGTGTTCGCGGGTTGGCTGGACGGCGAACTGCACCGGCATGTGCCGCCGACCGGGGCACATGCCTCGCGCAAGCTGGAGGCCTTGACACTCGCATTCCTGCGCCGCCGCCTGCGTGCATCCACCCGCTCCCGCTGAGCCCGGCGGATGGCTATAGTGCACGCAAGGGGGATCGGGTTCCATTTTTCAGGGGTTGGTTTGACGATGTGGCGGTGGAAGGCGTTTCCCGTAGTGTTCGGCCTGGCAAGCGCATCCGGTGCCATGGCGCAGGAGGCGCCCGTGGCGCCACCGATGGTATTTCCCGATGCGCAGAGCCATCGCGGTGTCGTCGACGACACCTGGATCGTCGCGCTCAAGCGTCTCCCGGGCGCCAGCCTCATGGCCGTGAAGAACTACGCGGACGAGGGCGACATCGCCGCCGGTGTATCGCTGCGTTATCACCTCGACGATGCCGACTGGATCATCGCCGACGTCTTCATCTACCCCGCCGGTGAAGGCGATACGACGAAAATGCTCAAGCAGGCCGCCGACGATTTTCGCGAATCCGTGGCCTACGCGGAGCGTCAGGAGATCTACCGGAACGTGTGGTGGGGCGACGAATCTCCCTACACGGCGGCACTGGGGGGCGGCAGGAAACTCCAGGGCCGCTTCCTGCCGATCGTGTTCGATGCACAGCAGGACATGCTCACCTCGCGCGCCTACCTGTTCTATCGCAAGCTGTACTACATCAAGATCCGGCTGAGCACGACGGTGGAGGCGGTCGACTCCCTGGCCGAGCGTGCGGACGGATTCATCGGCAGCCTGCTCAACGGCGTGGACATCGTCAGTGTCGGCGGCTGCGGGCGAAAGATGGATATCGTGGCCCTGCCCAGCGGCCAGCGCGCACCGGCGGATTTCACCGACGGCGTGAGCCCGGATGGCTTCGGTATCGCCATCGCGATGTCCCGACCGGGTGGACCGACGTACGCCACACAGATGAGCAAGGCCATGGTGACCGCGGCGAGGCGCCAGCTGGCGACGGGCTGCACCTCGCTGGATTACAAGCCGCCGGGTGACGACGCCACGCATGCGGTGCTTCACCTGAAGTTCGGCCCGAACGACTGGGGTGCGTCACCCAGGCATTGAAGGAAGAAGCGGCCGGGACGCGTCCCACGCCCGGCCGCTGACGTTCGCCGATGGCGGCCGGGCTCAAATCCTTGAGCCACACCGCGCCACCGGCGGCGACAGCAACATCATGCCCGCCGATATCGCGTCGGGCTATGGAAGGATTCTGAAAAATCGCGCGTCTTCGCCTGCGACCCGCCTGCACGCCATGCCGACCGCCGGCCCTTGTAGACTGGCGCCCCGTCCCGCCCGAGCCTGCCGATGAACCCGAAACCGCGACCGTTCTCCATGATCCGCGACTTCGCGCTGGCCGACTGGTTCACGCTCGGCAACGCAGCCAGCGGCGTGGGCGCGCTGTTCTCGACCATGACCTACCTGCAGGAAGGCGGTGTGTGGCACCTGTATATGGCGTGCGGACTGGTGTTGCTGGCACTGGTGTTCGACGTGCTCGACGGGCGCATCGCCCGCTGGCGCCAGCGGGCATCGTTGCTCGGCCGTGAACTGGACTCGCTGGCCGACGTCATCTCCTTCGGCGTCGCGCCCGCCGTCATCGGTTACGGCTGCGGCATGCAGGGCGGCCTGGACCGCGCCATTCTGCTCATGTTCGTCTGCTGCGGCGTGTCGCGCCTGGCCCGTTACAACGTCACCGCGGAAGGACTGGCCAACGACGAGGGCAAGGTCACCCACTTCGAGGGCACGCCCATCCCCACCTCGATCCTGCTGGTGGCGGTACTCTGCGCCGCGGCCGGTGCCGGCGCACTGCACGACGCGCTGTGGCTGGGCAGCGTGCGCCTGGCCACGCTGACGTTGCATCCGCTGTCGCTCATGTTCGCCGTATCCGGTGCACTGATGGTCAGCCGCATCCGCATTCCCAAGCTCTGAGGCCGCTCAGGCTGCCGACGCCGGTCCGACCACGGGCACGCGACGCCACGCGCGCAGGCCCATCACCGCCAGCACCACGAAGGCGGCATAGAGCACCGCCGTGATAGGCAAGGCCTTGTACACGTATTCGCCCACATAGATCACGTCGACCACGATCCACAGCCACCAGGCCGCCACGTGCCGACGTGCCTGCCACCACTGTGCGACGAGGCTGAAGGCGGTCAGCCCGGCGTCCAGCCAGGGAAGCGACGCATCCGTCCAGCGATGCATGGCGTAGCCCAGCGCGAGCGCGGCCGCCAGGCCCACCCCCAGGTGCAGCGCGGCGCGTCGTGGCTCCAGCGCGGCGACGCGCACATGGCCGTCGTCGTCCAGGTGGCGACGCCAGCGATGCCAGCCGTAGAGGATCAACGCCGCGAAGATCGCCTGCAGGAGCGTGTCCGAGTAAAGCTTCGCGTCGATGAAGATCCACGCATACGCAACGACGGACACCAGTCCCACGGGCCAGCACCAGGGATGGCGCTGCGCGGTCAGCCACACGGCCGCCGCGCTGACCAGGGCAGCGGCACCTTCGAACCACGACAGCTCAAAGCTCATACGTCACCGACAGGCGCGCAAGGCGCGGCAGGCCGGGAAACAGGTAGGCATCGCCACCGGACGTGCCCGTGTCACGCCAGTAGAACCGGTTGAACACGTTGTCGACATTGAGGCGCCAGGTCATCGCATGGCCGCCGACGGCGGTGGTATACCGCAACCCGGCGTCCACCACGTGGTACGCCGGCACCCGGGTGGAACCGTCGGGCGTGGCCACGTTGCTGCTGGCATAGCGCCAGCCGCCCAGGACGGCGAGCCCGGGCGCGAAGGGCAGGCTGTAATCGGCATACACGGCGGTGCGCCACCGCGGCACGTTGACCACCTGGTGATCTTCGTAGGTGGGTGCACCGGTGTTTTCCGCGCGCGCGCGGATGACGTTGGCACTGGCGGTGATCCGCAGGCGATCGGTGACACGGCCGGCCAGGTTCATCTCGATGCCCGTATGGACCTCCTGCCCCTGCTGCACGAAGGTGAAGCCCTCCGCCGTGCCGTCGGGGCGCGCGAACTGATACGACTGGCGAATGCGATAGAGCGCGGCCTGCAGGTCCAGGGCATCGTTCACGGCGTACTTGATGCCGGCTTCCGCCTGGCGGGAATGCAGCGGCGCCAGCGTCGTGCCGCCGTTGGAGGTCCAGTACGGCGCCTCGCGGCCCAGCGAAAGGCCTTCGCCATAGCTGACGTAGGTGGTCAGCGGTGCGGTCGGCTGCCACAGCACGGCGGCCTGCGGCAGCGTCTTCGTCTGGCGGGTGGCACGCTCCAGGGCGCCGGCACTGTCATACGCCCGCTCGTCCAGCCGGACCAGGCGCGCGCCAGCCAATACCTGCCATTGCTCACCCAGGTGGACCCGGTCGATCGCGAACAGCGTGCGCTGCCAGCTGGTCAGCCGGCGCACCGAGGCGCCGGGCTGGTTCGGCGAGGGATCGAACACGGGCACCACCGGATCGTCGATGTTGGCGGTGCCCACGTAATCGTAGACGTAGGGACGCTGGTCGACGGTACGCCGGAACGCCGTGGCACCCAGGTTCACCTCGTGGTCCAGCGCCCCCGTGGCGAAACTGCCCGTGACCACGCCGCGCACTTCGTCGTTCTGCCGCGTGTCGTCGGGGCTGCGGAAGTCGTAGACGTCATAGTCGCCGTTGGGCGCGAAGAAATAACCCGGCGTGGCGCCCGAGGCGCACGACGCGGCGTAAAAACAGCCATAAGCGAAAGCGACGTTGTCGTCGATCGCCGTATGGCTATGTCCTGCCGACACCTGCGCGTTCCAGGTGTCACTGAACCGGTAATTGAAGCGAAGCGACGTATTGCTCGAATGGATGCCGACCGGGCGCTGCCATGGCTGGTAACCCAGCAGGCGCGTGCGATGCGGGTGCGGCGGGATATCGGTACCGCCCAGCAACTGGTAGCCGGAGGCCGAGCGCCCGCCGCTGGTCTGGTAGTCGGTATCCAGCAGCAGCGTGGCCCGGTCGCCGATCTTCCAGTCCGCGCCGATCGAGACGAAACTGCGCCGGGCATCGGTGTGCTCGACCACGCCGTGGGTCTTTTCGTTGGCGGCGTTGACGCGCACGCCAAACGTGGGCGTGAACCATGTACCCAGGTCGAGTGCCTGGTACGCGGAACCATGCGAGTCGGTGCCCAGCGTCAGCGTGTTGACCTCGGCCGGACGCTTGCTGACATAGTTGATCAGCCCGCCCGGCTCGACGACGCCGGCCTCCAGGCCGCCGAGGCCCTTCAGCACTTCCACACGTTCCTTGCCTTCCAGCGCCTGCAACTGTTCCGCCGACATGATCATGCCGTTGAAGCGGAAACCCGTGGCAAGGTCCAGCGGAAAACCGCGGATGGACACGTCCTGGTAGTAGCCGGCCGGCGCGTAGTTGTCGTTGATGGCGGCGTCGCCGCGGACCAGTTCGCTCAGCGAACGCGGCTGGCGATCGTCGATCTGCGCGCGGGTGATGACGGTGATGGCCGCTGGCGTGTCGTGCAACGTGGCACTGCCGAAGCTGCCGAAGGTATCCAGCTGCGAATCCGCTGCGCGATACCCGTCCGCCGTGTTGGCGTGCACGTCGACTGTGGGCAAGGTGCGCGCCTGCGCGGGCGGCGCGGTGTCGTCGGCCGCCCATGCCGACGGGGCGAGCGCGATCAGGGCGAGGGCAAGGCAGGTACGGGCAAGGGTCATCGTCGTCTTCGTGGGCAGGAACGAAGCGACGGCGCACCGCGCCGCCCGCAAGGACGTCCGTGGTGCAGCAAGCTCCCTACGCCGGTATTAACCGGGTCAGGTTCCAAGGGACTCTCTCAGCCCGGCATTCGCCCGGCACCCCCGCTTCTAGAACGCCTATTGAACCACGAAAGCACGATCGGCGTGGTGCAGGGCCTTGAGCAGCGCCTGCCCTTCATCGCCGGCGAACCACCGCGCATGACCCAGGAGGAACGTGTAGTAAGCCACGTCGGCATGGTCGCGGCGGCGCGTGACGCCTTCGAAATACTCCACTTCGGAGAGGGCGAAATCCACGTGGACCACCGGCAGCACGTCGGCGAGCACGGCAAGGTCGTCCGCGCCGAGGGGCCGCACGGAGCGGTAACCTTCCACGAGGGCCAGCGCCAGGTCGGTACGCGCGATCGCCTCCTGCCCCAGGTCGAGCCAGGCGATGGCATTGCGCTCGATGGCGGTGGCCAGGTCGAACAGGGCGAAGGTGCGTGCGCAGAGGCCGAAATCCAGCACGTCGGTGATCCGTGCCTCGTCGCCGGCGTCACTCCAGCACAGGTTGGACACGTGCCAGTCGCCATGTGTCCACAGGGGGGGCTGGCGGGCGATCCCGGCGGCAGAGCGCACCTGCCAGGGCTGGAGGGCCGCCGCGATCTCGCTGCGCCAGTCGCGTTCGTGCAGGTAGGCCGCCAGTGCCGGCCGCATCGGCAGCTGGGCCGCCAGCGTACCCAGCGCATCCCGTGCGCCGAGGATGTCCGCGCGGGCCACCAGCAGCTGCGTGCCCCGCTGGGGCGCGTCGAAGCCCTCGGCGGCGAGGTGCAGGCGGGCCAACATGGCGCCGGCGACCCTTGCGTGTGCGATGCCGCCGATGGGCGACCACGAGAACGCATCGCGGTAGACGTCCGTGCCGGTGGCGCATCGGTGCACCTCGTAGACCCAGTCGCCCTGGGCGACGGCGGAGTGCCCCGCGGCGTCGGCCAGCACCGCCGGCACGGGTATGCCCCGTGCGCGCACATGCCCGGCGAAGCGATGTTCCTCGCGCAGCGTAAGGACGTCACGTACCCGCCGGTGATGCCGCTTGACGAAGACCTCGCCGCCCGCCGTGGCGACCCGGGCCGCCGCGGACAGCGGACGTGGGCTGTGCCAGAGGATGGGGCCCGTCGCACACAGCGCCGGATAGCCCACCAGTACCGACGAGACCTCGTCTGCAGCCAGGGGCGGCCAGTCGGGAACCTGCTGGTCGCCGGCCAATCCATGGGTGAAATGCGCGTCGTCGATCATGGGTCCAGTGTAGCGATGGGCGCCTTCCGCGTGCCGAATCGGCAAATTTGTCAAATTTCGCTCCATTCGATGGCGATGGCGCCGATAACCCTTCAGACTAGAACCGTGGATCGTGGAAAGTGCCGCTTCCGGCAACTTCGATCGATCCAATCGGGAGGCTGGTGGGGGCGGATGTGAGAGCAAACAACACGGAGTCGTTGGACTGGGGGCGTAGCATCGCCGTGGCGGGCGCGTATGCGGCCTGCTATGAGCTCACCCGGAATGTCTCGTTCTCGCACTGGATGCTCCCAGCTGGCCTGCGCCTGGCGTGCCTGCTGCTGGTGCCCCGCCGTTTCTGGCCGGCCCTGGCGGTCGGCGAGTTCCTGCCGATCGCCGAGATGTCGGCGCTGCACGCCTCCATGCTGGGCGTGATGTGGGCGGTGCTCAACTCGTTTCCTCCGATCGTCATGTGCATGCCCGCCGTGATCTGGGTGCAGCGGCGGGCATCCCTGCTTCGCGCCGACGGCAGGATCAACATGGGCATGATCCTTACCGCCACGCTGCTTTGTTCGCTTTCGGTGACCGCTGGCAACATCGTGGCCTACCTGACGGTGACGCCAGGCGACGGCTCGCCCCCTCCCGATCTCACTGCCCAGATCGTGCTGGCCTGGCTGCTGGGATGCTACCTCGGTGCGCTGGCGCTGACCCCTACGATCCTCGCTCTGCGCGAGCGGCTGATCGATGCCGGACACAAGGTGAACTGGCGCGACGTGATGACCAGCCCGCTCATGCGCGACATGGTGTTGATCGCCGTGCCATGCCTGGTCGGCGCCATGGTCGCCGCCTCGTTGACGGAAGGCGCCTGGCTGCAGGTGGCACGTATCGCCATGGCTGTTCCCATCCTTGCGCTGACCCTGCGCCACGGGTGGCACGGCACGGCCATCACGGGGTTGCTGGCCAGCGCCGCCATGGCCAGTACCTCGTTCGAACTGCAGGACCCGTCGATGATTCGCGCGCAGGTGGTGATTGCCTTCGTGCTGTCGACCGCCCTGCTGTTCGGCGTCCGGGTGGCTCGCCGCCTGGCGGCGAGCCACGTTCCGGCTATTCAGGGGGCGGGTTCGCGTACCGGCTGAAACCGCCTCTGATCGTTACGGGCCCTTGGATGTGCACTCCGATGCGTTCTTGCAGTCCGCCTGGGCCGCCATCAACCGCACGGTTCCATCCGCCTGCGGTGCGATGAATACCTGCACCGTCTCATCCTTGTAGACCGTCTCGCCAGATGTGCTCGCGGCGACCGGAAGCGGCTCGTCGGGGGTCGCCACATTCGTGGCATCCGAACCGACCGGCGTACCGACCAGGGCATAGGGAGTGCGGGCTACGGCACCCCGCACCTTGCCCGTGGTGTCGTTGACCTGGATGTAGCGCGTAGTCCCGCGCTGGAACACGTAGACGTGGTAGTTCGGACTCAGGCTGACGTCGGTGGTGCCGGGCCAGGACTGGCCGAGGCCCGACGATGCGGCGGGGGCCTGGTTTTGTGCATGGGCTAGGCCAAGACCGAGCGTGGCGACCACGAGAACTGCAAGGGTGGAACGGACATGGCTGTACATGGATGACTCCTTTGGGGGTTGGATGGAACGCGTCGGTCGCGGGACATCCACGACCGACGCGTCCACTGTCCCTCAACGCTTCCGGCGGCCATGAGCCGGCTGCCGAATACGCTCACAGCTGGAGTCTCTTAACACTCAGGGCGCGGTTTCGATCTCCGTGGCGCGTGCAAGCCAACCCTTGAGAGCCCAGCGCCCGAGCAGTACCGCAGCCCCGACATTGAGCACGGCTTCGGTCGGCCACGTCATGGGATGGCTGGGTTGCATGTTGGCGAAGGCCACCCACAACGCGTTCACGTTGACCAGGGAACCACAGCAGATGATGCCGCAGCATATTCGAGCCCCTCTCGCCTTGGTGCTATCGGTGACCAGCCACAAGGCACTGATCGCGATCAGGCAACACGAGATGAGGTTGATGAGAACGAGTGCCACGATCACTTGTCTGCTCCCTTGAAGATGCCACCGAGAAAACGACTGGCTGCCGCTTCGCCATATTGATCCAGCAACTTCTGCGCGAGGATCGTCACGTTGAGGCCGAAGCAGCCGACGAGGAATGCCACGGCCGCCTTGAGGTCGAGGTCGGCATCGGGCAGGTATTGCTTGTTGAGCGCAGGGGACAGGAACACGGCGAGCATCGCGCCGCAGATCACACGAACGATGGCCCTGCCCTGCGACTTGCCGCCGTACAACGCGACCGGCATGATCGCGCCGCCCACCGCCGCCATGAGCAACCACAGACTTGCGATGCCTTCCATGCTCATCATCGTCTCCTTATGGGTCCCCGACACGTTCCAGCGTGCCGCTCCAGGCTATCTCGCCGCGATCGAAGCGCACGCCGATCGATCCTGTCGCCAACGACGTGAGCGTCAACTCGCCCGGATAGAGCAGCCTGCAAAACGCGCCGCCGTTCTGCGACACCTTGAAACGAAAGGTGTGGACATCGGCATGCGCATCGAGCGGGGTGGCAACGATGCGGCAGGCCGCCGGCTCGCCGAAACGAAGCGATACCGAGTCGCCATCGAAACCCGCCACCACATGCATGGCCCTTCCTTTCGTGCTGTTCGCCACGCCAGCCCACATGGTGCCGCTCGCGAGTGGCGGAACGGATGCCACGGCATCGAAAACGAACAGACCGGCGACGATTGCCATCGCAACGCGCCCTTTGATTGATATCGACATATGTCGCCTCCCTCCTTTTGATTTACTTTTCGTCGCCGAGCCACACGGGCTTTCGGGTGAACCCGACGTGGTAGCAGATCCACTGCAACACGACCTGGTGCTCGCCGATCTGCAGGATGGTGAAACTCTTTTCCAGGCCCACGATGCTCCCCTTGGGCGACTCGCTCAGACAGCGATTCAATAGCGCCCTTGCCTCTTCCACCTGGTCGTCGGTACTCATCTGGCTCGGGTTGTTGCTGCCGACGACGATGCGCTTGACGAAGCGGATGTCGGAAAGATCGAACATGGTTGCTCCTTCGCGTGATGAACCGCGACGCGTCCCTGCGTCGCGGTCGCTACGTCACCGTCAGGCGGTGGCCGGTTCCTGCCTGCCCTCGGCGACGGGCGGCGCCAGGCTCCTGACCCGGGGCTCGCACGCGGTCTGCATGATGTCCATCACGCGTGCCAGACCTTCGGGCATACCCTTGTCCTCGGCTTTGACGTTGAGGTGGTACTTGGCCGAGTTGTCCGACGAACGCGTGTTCTGCATGTGCGAGGACACCGACCCGGCCACCTTGGCGTTCAGCGAGAACGCACCGACCTTGAACCCCGTCTCCACGCTGAAATCGGCGTTTTTCTTCTTCTCATTGGTTTCCGCGAAAGACGACTTCACCTCCATGTCGAACGTGATGTCCACCGTGCTCACCGCAAGGTTGGGCACCTTGACGATGGAGAGCAGCGGGACGTCCATCGATACTTCTTCCTCGCCGCTGGTGCCGTCGGGATTGATCACCGGCCGCTTGAAGCGGAACGCGGCGGTACGCGTTTCTTCCGAGGTGCCGTCGGCGCTCTTCTGGAAACCCACGGTGCGGATGAAGTCCGCCGTGGCCTGCGCGAGCTTGATCTGCGCGTCGCAGGCGGCACCTAGCGGCGCACCGATGAGGTCTCCCATCGGCAGGCCCTGGAATTGCTGGGCGATGTTGACCATTTCGGACATGTGAAGCTCCTTTTCTGTGGTTTACGACGTGACACACGCCATGTGCATCACGGCCCGGTACGCGGGTGGCATCACTCCTCGTACCTGAACGTCTGGAACACGCCCTGGGTCTGTGCCAGGTGGTTCATGAGGCGCGCCGTGCCTTCCGTGGGATCGGTACCCTCCACACGCATCACCACGTGCACCGAGCCGGACTTGTGCTCGCTGGAACGAATGGTGGTGTCGACCTGCACGGTGGGACGCTTGCGCTCGCCACGCCGCCCCCAGGCCAGCGCGTCCTTGATGGTGTCGCCTTCGGATACAGCCTCCGCGGCGCTGTCGGTGAGGCTGCCGATATCGACATCGAAGCTGATCTCGACATCCTTGATACGCAGCAGGTTCGTGGATACCAGGGGAAGCAATGGCGCGCGATAGAGGTCTTCATCGTCCTCTGTCGCATCCGGACGCATTGACGGCATGCGGATCACGATGCTCTTGGGTCGGTTGTCCTCGTCGAAATAGTCGCCCAGGTAAGCCATCTGCCGCTTCTCGATGCGATCCTGGGCGTCGATGACGGCACTGGCCATGGCTTCGATCAGGCCGGGTAATGGCGTTTGCGTGGGCATCGGTCAGGCACTCCGCGTCGTGTCGGAGGTAACGTCGAAACTATCCACGCGACGCAACCAGCCCTTGAGGAAGCGAGCCAGGCTTGGCCGCAGCGTCACCAGGTTGCGGTAGTAGTCGCGACGACCTTCCTGGAAGAGCGCCTGCACACGATGCGCATCCGCCTCCCGCAATGCCTTCATCGTCGCTTTTCCCACCCTGCCGTCGACATGCAGGCGCGGCTGCGCACCGAGGCTGTTGAGCACGCGTTGCAACAGCCGCGCCGAAGCGGCTCCGGCGTTGACCTGGAAGTCGCACACCATGTTGGCGAGGTGCTGCGAAGCGAACTCGTCACCACGTATCGCGTCCCAGTACAGTGCCTTGTAGATCGTCGCCGCCTGCATCTCGGTGAGTTCGCGCAAGGCGTCGATCGTTGGAGCGATGCCCAGCAGCTCGCGTGCGCAATGGGCGAATGTCGCCAGCGTGATGCCACGGTTCGTGGCACCGCCCGGATCGTTCGGGTCGTTGACGTAACCACCTTCGTGCTTGAAGAGAATGGGGGCGAATCGATGAAAATCGGCCATGATGCTTTGCTTTCCTTGGCGTTGTCTGCCGTTGGGTGAACTATGCGCGACCACTCGCATCACGCATATCGGTCGCGCACTGATTTGCAGTTAGGTGGGCGGTGGCTACGATATCGATCACGCATCCAGCGCAACCAGGCCCTCGCGAATGGCGTAGCGCGTCAGCTTTGCTATGCCACGCACGCCGAGCTTCTCCATCACATGATCGCGATGCGTACCCACCGTCTTCATGCTGAGGTGAAGCTTTGCAGCGATCTCGCGCGTGCCGAGACCTTCGGCATATAGCCTTGCCACCTCGCGCTCGCGTGCACTGAGGCGGGTGACGCGTGCATCCGGCATGCCGCATCGCGAACGAAAACCATCCACGAGGACATGCGCGATATCGGGACTGACGTAACAGCCGCAGCGAAAAACGTGTTCGATGGCTTCGGCAAGCACCGCGAACGAACAACGCTTGGCCACATAGCCGTGCACACCCGCATCGAACGCCGCGCGCACTGAAGGCGCGTCGTCGTGGGATGAGAGACACAGCATGCGTAATCGTGGCCGATACGCGGCCATGCGACGAACGACGTCGATGCCACGCGATCCTGCCGACAGGCTGCCGAAGATGATGAGGTCGGCGTCGTCGCGCATGCCGAGCCGCGCGCATTCGTCGCCGTCACTGGTGCTACCGACGATGGCGATGCCGGCGTGCCTGGCCAGCAAGGCGGCGACACCTTCGCGGACGACGGCCTGCTCGTCCGCAAGAATGACGTTCAGACGTCCATCCGGACCCGAGCCAGGAGGGAAACGGATGGACGAGGCGCGTGTCGACTGGGTGGCACATGGATTCATGGACATCGATGACATGGGGATGTTTCCGGGGGAGGAATGCCGGAGCGTGGCCGTCGCGGCCATGCCCTGTCCTTCCGGAAACCTTACGAGCCCCACTTTTCCATGGTCGACGAGGAGTTAAGGCCGTTGTCATCGGCGCAACCAAGCGATGAAACCACTTAGAGACGCCACCGATGCGTTTACGTTGGGCGATTGGACAGTGCGTCCGCGCCAGGCCGTGCTGGAGCGCGGCGAGGTGCGAACGTCACTCGAGCCCAAGCATCTTGATGTGCTCCTGTGCCTGGTCGAGGCTGCCGGCGATGTCGTCAGCATCGACCGGTTGCTCGATCGCTGCTGGCCCGGCGAATTCCATGGCGACAATCCGGTGCACAAGGCGGTCGCCATGCTGCGCAAGGGGCTGGGCGACGACGCGAGGGCACCGCGCTACGTGGCTACCGTGCGCAAGCGCGGCTATCGCATCGTCGCACCGATCGCCGATCTCACAGACGGGCAGGCGCGGAGGTGCGGAAGCGCCGGGACAGGGCAGTGGCTGTTCGATGGCGCCCACGTATGCCGTCCCATGGCAACGCGACATGCCGCGCGCTGGCTGCAGAACCAGGCGTGCTTTGCGGTGACGCTGTCCTATACGCGTCCCATCGCCACCAGGCACCGTGCGCGGGCCCGGGAAGGGCACCCGGAGGCCGACCGCAGGGATGATTCGCGATCCACGCGCACGCGATCAGCCGCGCGCGCCGCATTGTTGCTGTGCATGAGCTCGACGATCCTTTCGTTGACGCTCTGCACGTGGCTGGCCGTCATGGACGCACGACGCGCCATCGCACGCGCTGATCTACTCCACCGACGCGCCGAGGCGATCATTGCGTGCCACGATCGGCGTGTCGCCGAGGATCGGCCGACCGACGCCTGCAACGATCCTCAAGACAAAAGAAAAGGGCCCTGATTGCTCAGGGCCCTTTCTTGTTTGGCTGGGAGACTAGGACATGCATAAAACAGTCCCCAACCAATTGATTTCAGGCCGTATGGCGCTCGATGTCACCCGGAAGGGATTGCTCTCCAAGTTTGACCAAGTTTGCGAAGGGTATCACGGGCTCCCTCGTGCGGGATTCGTATCTCGATTCACAGAGTGGCCTCCGAAGTCCAAGCCGTGAACATCTGCGATTCTGGCCGCAGCCCTGTTCGATTCGGAAGGCGCTCGATAAAGGAGCGCATTTCCACCCTCCAGGGAAAGCAGTCGCCAATCATCGGCTTTGTCGTTGGGTCCATGGGCCACGACGAGGTGCGTAGTAGCAGCGGTAGCGTCCCTCTCACCGTCGAGATTTCCCACGGTGGACGGGATGTAGATGAATAGGGCCGAGGTCATCAAATGGCCAATGAAAAACTGGCTGCGCAAACGATCTGCCTCGCCTCTTGACACGCGATCAAGGGCCGCGACCACGGTCATGCCTAGGCTACCACCGTAAAGTGGTTGAACGGCCTCGCGACAGAAAGTGATGAGCCCGGTCGGCATCCAGGAAATCTTAAGCAACGCCAACGTCAGAGCGAGGACCGCGGACACGTCCAGCACGATGAGCAACCGCCGCAGACCCCGATGGGGGTTTTCGTCGGTCAATAAAGTTAGCCCGATCACCATGAGCCCCCCAAGGATTGCGGGCCAGACGATTGCTCCGCCTGCTCGAAGAAAGGTGGCGGTGCTGATTTCTGAAATCAGCCAAGGAACGTCCAGTCGACGAAGATAGGCTACGTAGTATTGATATCCGAGAAGGATCCCTGCCGCTGTAAGGCCGGCTGCCGCGGTTCCGAAACCGACCAACGCCTTCCAGAGTGGCTGGGCCTCGGCCGCCAATCCTGATTCCGGAAGCGGGCTCTCCTCGGTCATCGGCTACCCCCTCTTCACCAACTCGCTGGCGGGACGGGGAAGCACCTGAAGGCGGCGCTCCAGTTCCTCGACAAAGGCTGGCCAGTCGGCCCCGTAGACGGCAACTAGCCGACGACACACCAGAAGATCCACGCCCCGCTGTCCCAGTTCGATCTCCGAGATGGTCGTCTGGCTGGTTCCCATCTGTTCGGCTACCTGGTCCTGGCGCAGCCCCGTAGCCAGCCGAAGTTCGCGCAGCAGCGAGCAAAGCACCTGCTGCTCGTGCTTATGGACCGATGTCAGTTTGGGAACGTGCTTGGGCATGCGGACCTCGACGGGAACCCGCACGCTACGGAATCGGCGTGTTTACACTATTTTCAGGCATACACCCGAAAAACAGGTGTAACCTCCGTGACGCGCCGCTGATGGCGCTCTTCAGGAACAGGGACCATGTTGGATTGGATGTTTGGTGGCAGAAGCCGCCGGCCGGGTTGCACCTTGGTTTTGGCCATTACCGGGACGTGGGCCTGCTCTGCCCAGGCCGCCACGCACTACCTCACGCTCATCAACGACGACGCCGTCTCGGCCGTAGCCATCGAGGCCGCGCCCACAGGAAGCACCGACTACCGGACGCTGGACACCGCGGGCTCGCTCCAGGGCGGCCGGGCGGGCCAAGTCATGGTGGCCTTCCCGGACGGCCAGTGCGTGTTCGATCTCCGGGTGAGTTACCCCGACCGGGGGCCGCTGACCGTTACCGGCTGGAATATCTGCCGCCAGCCCACGTTGTATCTGGGCAAGGCCCGACGAGCCGGCATCCGCCAAGCCGAATCGCACTAAGCACCCCTCGACGTCCCCCCGCCTTCAGTAGCGGTCCGATTTGAGTCCGGGGTTAATGTAACTGTTTCGCGTAAGCGGCGGGAGTCAGCCCGCCGAGTGCCCTCTTCGGTCGCTCTTCGTTGTATTCCCGTCGCCAGTTTTCGATCTCGGTTCGGGCATGCAGCAGGCTGGGAAACCAGTGTTCGTTGAGACACTCATCGCGAAGCCTTCCGTTGAATGATTCGATGTAGGCGTTCTGATTCGGCTTGCCAGGCTCGATCAGGCGCAGCTGCACGCCGCGCTCGTGTGCCCATGCGACCATGGCCTTGCCACAGAACTCCTTTCCGTTGTCGCTGCGAATGATCTTCGGCAGGCCTCGAGTGACAGCCAGGCGATCCATGACGCGCGTGACGCCGATGCCTGAGATGGCCCGCTCGATCTCGATGGCGACTGCCTCATGCGTGGCGTCATCGACGATCGTCAGGCACTTCAATACGCGCCCTTCGGCGGTGCGATCGAAGACGAAATCGATGGACCAGACCTCATTTGCGGCCGCGGGCCGGAGCAGTGGCTGCCTGTCGGTCGGAGGCACCTTTTTCCTTTTGCGACGGCGCACCTGCAGGTTCGCCTCCTGGTACAGGCGCTCAACTCGCTTGTAGTTGACCATCTGACCGGCCTGGCGGAGTTTCAGGTAGATCATGCCGACGCCGTAGCGTTTATGGCGATTGGCCAGCGCGCAGA
>NZ_JARVRT010000014.1:0-168330 GCF_030209605.1 Luteibacter sp. ME-Dv--P-043b | reverse complement strand
AACCAGGTACACGGCCGCGCCAGCGGCCTTTCATCCGGGTCGCCGCAGGCGTGGCACCGAGGGGGCTACCCGCCGGCTCTTGCTCCAGGCGCCAAGGCTCCAAGGCTCCAAGGCGCCAAGGCTCCAAGGCTCCAAAGCCAAACGCGATGCCGAAGGCGAGCCCACCAACACCACGGCCATACGCAACGAACTTTTCGCCCGGAGCCGCCAAGGCGATACCATTCGGCCTTCACGCATTCTCCACGGACTCGCCCATGGCGTCACGCCACCCACCCCGCTTCGTCGTACGTCGCCTCGAGGACCTCTCGGCGGCGCGGCGCAAGCGCCTCCTGCTGCTGGCCGCCTGGCTGGGCAGCCTGGTGGCCGTGGCACTGGTGACTTGGGCTGCGGTCAGCGCGCGGCAGCCGCATCGCCTTGGCGCATCGGCCACGGCGGCGAGCGGCGATGCCGAAGGCGAGGCGCTGCGCCAGAAGGTCGCCAACGGGCAGCGCGACAGCCAGGTCGCCGAGATTGCCGCCAGGGAACTTCGGCGCAACCTCGCCGAGCGCGACGAGGAAATAAGCGGCCTTCGCGCCGACCTGGCGTTCTACACGCGACTGGTGGGCAACGGCGGCCAGCGCGACGGCCTGAAGATCCAGGGAGCCCGGGCCACAGCGGTCAGGGGCAGCGCGGACGCGTGGAACCTGGTGGTCACCCTCACACGCAGCGCCCGGGGCGGCGATCCGGTCAAGGGCGACCTGCGCCTTGCCGTCGAGGGTATCCAGGACAACACGGTGCGCACGCTGGAAGGCCCCGCGCTCGGGCTGGCCGTTTCCGGGGAGGGCCTGCCGTTCGCCTTCCGGTATTTTCAACAGGTCCAGGGCAGCTTCACGCTGCCGACCGGCTTCCAGCCGACCCGGCTCCGCTTGCAGGCGAAGGGCGCCGGCCAGGAAGAGGTCGCCGCCACGCTGTCCTGGACCGATGTCACACGCAACGACGAGGCTAGCGATGTTCAGCACTAAGGGGAAAACGCAGGGGCCGGCGGTCAATGCCGCGGCGACGAGCCTGATCGCCCGTGGCGTAGTCATCCGGGGCGACGTGTCGTTCAACGGCAACCTGCATCTGGATGGAACCGTGGAAGGCGCCGTCCACGCCGAGGCGGGCAGCGACGGCGTGCTCACCATCAGTGAGACCGGCCGCGTGGTCGGGCGCATCGAGGTACCGCATGCGGTCATCAACGGCGCGGTCACCGGCGATATCGACGCTGCCGAACGCCTGGAACTGGCGCCGCTGGCCCGCATCGAGGGGGATGTGCACTACCAGGTGCTGGAGATGGCGGCCGGCGCGCAGGTGAACGGCAAGATGATCCACCGCGGCCCGGTGACGGTCCGCCAGCTGGCCCAGGCGGCCATCGCCGCGGCGCCGGTGGCATCCGAGGCTTGACCTGTCGCCGATCGGCGCCATTATGGACGGCATGAACAACCCCTTCCCCATGGCTCCGTCGGCATCCGCGCCGGATTACCGCACGGCGGGTGCGCCCCTCATCTTCACCGAGGCCGCGGCCCGCAAGGTGCACGAGCTGATCGACGAAGAAGGCAACCCGTCGCTCAAGCTGCGTGTCTATATCAGCGGTGGCGGCTGCTCGGGTTTCCAGTACGGGTTCACCTTCGACGAGGAACAAGCCGAAGACGACCTGGCCGTGTCCCGCGAAGGGGTGACGCTGGTGGTCGATCCCCTGTCGCTGCAATACCTGACGGGCGCCGAGATCGACTACGCGGAATCGTTCAGCGGCTCGCAGTTCGTCATTCGCAACCCGAACGCGAAGACGACCTGCGGCTGCGGCTCCTCGTTCAGCGCATGAGCGGCACCACCGCGTGAGCAATGTTTTCGCGGGGCTCCAGATCGACCGCATGGCCGAGCGCCGTGAGGATCGGGTCTGGGTCGAAGAGATCGAACGCGCACCCGACTCCCGTTTCCTCGTGCTGGACAGCGAGGGCCAGGCCTTTGTGGCCGCCCAGGCCGATCTGCCGGAGTGGATGCCCCCCGCCATGCGCGCCGAGCGCTTCGGCGATGTGCCGTCCACCCTGCTGGGCCTGGCCGAGGGCAACGCGTGGTTCGCGCTGGTACTGGACGAAGCACACGCCGCGACGTTCATCGACCTGACCGCCGCCCGACGCATGTCCCTGCGCGAGGCCGGGCTGGTGTTTCCGGCCTTCGAGGCGGGCCTGTTCGCCTTCGCCAAGGGCATCGCGCACTGGCAGCGGCAGATGCGGTTCTGCAACCTCTGCGGGGCACCGACCCTCGTCGTGGCGTCGGGCCATCGCGTGCAATGCACCAACCCCGATGGCCCGCACATGCATTTTCCGCGCACGGACGCGGCCATCATCGTGATCGTGGAGGACGGCGACCGCTGCCTGCTCGGCCGGCAACGCGGGTGGCCGGCGGGTCGCTATTCCACGCTCGCCGGTTTCATCGAGCCGGGTGAATCGCTGGAGGATGCCGTGAAGCGCGAGGTGCGCGAGGAATCGGGCGTGGAGGTGTTGCACGCCACGTACCACTCGTCGCAGCCCTGGCCCATGCCCGCATCGCTGATGGTCGGGTTCACCGCTACCGCGAAAACCCGCAAGATCGTGCTCCGCGACGATGAGCTGGAAGACGCCCGCTGGTTCACCGCCGACGATATCGCCGCCGGCATACGCTCCGGCGAACTGGGCGTGCCACCGCCGCTGTCGGTGTCGTACCGGCTGATCGAGCACTGGCTGGCGCAACGGCAGGTATCGCTCGAGCAGCTGCTGGCGGACGCGCCGCGCCACTGAGTTCTTCGCCTACAATCGAGTCATCCATCTACGGATTGCGCTCGCCATGGCCATACGCCTCCTCGCCATCCTCATCGCCCTGGTCGTCGTCTGGAGCGTGCCCCGCCTCGCGCGTTGGCGAGACGACCGCTGGTTCCGCGGCTGGGCCGCGCGCACGGGCGACCTGTCCGGCCCCGGCCGCGTGGCGGTGCTGCTGCTGGTACCCGTCGCCCTGGCCGCGATCATCTCGGGACTGCTTTATTCGCTGCCCTTCTTCGATCTGGCCTGGCTGGTCTTCGCCATCGTCGTGCTCACCTATGCCCTGGGCCCGCGCGAGATCGAAACCGATATCGATGCCGTATTGCGCGCCGCCGATCCCTTGCGCCGCGATGAAGCCCTGAACGCACTGCGCCATGACGAAGCGACCCTGCCCTGGTACGCGCCCGCCCTCGTCGAGGCCGCGTTCTACGGCGCCCTGCGCCGCCGGTTCGGCGTCCTGCTGTGGTTCCTGCTGCTGGGCCCCGCCGGCGCGCTGGGCTATCGACTGGCGCAGGTGCTGGGACGCGACGCCTCGGTGTCGCTGGACGGCGCCACGCGTACGTCGGCACATCGCCTGGCCGACGCGCTGGACTGGCTCCCCGCCCACCTCATGGTCTTCGCCATGGCCCTGGTGTCCGACTTCGACGCGGTCATCGGTGCATGGAAACAGTGGCACCACACCTCGGGCAGTCCACGCTCACGGCTGGAGCCGGATTTCCTCGGCGCGGTCGCCCGCGCCGGCGTGGATGCCGATGTCGAAGCCGGCGACGGCTATGCGCAAGATGTCAGCGATCCGCTGGTCGAACTGGAGGACGCCCGCCGGGTGATCCGACGCGTGCTGGTGGTCTGGATGGCCGTGGTCGCGGTGATCGTGCTGGCGGCATGGGTGGCCTGAGACTGCAGCGAACACATACTCACTTATCGGGGTTTTCCTACAGAAGAGTCCGGTTAGACATTGCGATGCTGCGGGCTCCCCCCACCGCCAAGGAACTGGCATGCGTCATCCCCTCTCCCTGTGTCTCAGTCTCGCCCTCATGGGCACCGTCGGTCATGCCGTCGCGTCGCCCGCATCAACATCCGCTCCTCCCGTCTATCTTCGGCTCTCCGAACTCGGCACAGCGCTAGCCGCCGACGGACAACGCACATCGGCCTCCCACTTCTCGTTTCCCCACCTGGCCGGAGCGGAGACAAAGGCGCGGCTGCTCTGGCTGACCAGCACCGAACTGGCGTCGCGGGAGGTTCGTGAACTCGTGGCGGACGCGCTTCTGCTCGGCGACGGGATACTGGTAAGCCGGAACGACACGGGCGACACGGAACGAGCGATGTTCGGTTTCGCCGGCCAGTCCGGCATGTCGGTCTATCGACGCTCTCCCGACGGGGTGCTGGACGTGATGGTCATCGACGATGCGATGTCCGTCGAAGACGCGACCGCACGCGTGACGGACTGGTTTGCCCGTTCCTCGCCGAAGGACGCTCGGTCGAGACCGGCACGTCTGGCCCGCCAGGTCGAGGGATTGAACGCCGCGGACAAGCTGGACGATGGAAGCTATACCCCGTCACTGCAACTGTGGGTGGACAAGCCGTTCGCCGATGGCCGCCGGATCTTCCACGACATCAAAGTCATGCGCGACGTCACCCCGAGCCGAGACGACAAGGTGGTCATCGTCAAGACACAGGTCAACCAGGCCCCATCGCGCCGCGGCACCTGGTGGAACGGCGCACCCAATCCGGGCGGCAAGTCTTATTACCTGCTCATCCCCGACCGCTATCGCGTCACGACCGGGCTCAACTTCGCCGACAATGCCTCCCTGGTGACGCTGCAGGAATATGCCCCCATCTCCGATGGCGTGAAGGAGCGCACGGTCAACCACTCGCTCAGCATCAAGGCATCGAGCAACCTCAGCGCCACGCCGGATGTCCTCGCCGCCCTCGCCAGCGTCGGGGCCCCGTCGGTGGGCAAACTTCCCGTGACGCTCTCCAGTGGCAGGGAACGCATGGAGACCCAGTCGGTCACCATGACACTCAAGGACTACACGACGCACGTCGCCCCGGTGACGATCGGGCAATCACGTGCCGTGAGCTGGGCATTCCCGCTGGCGAACGATATTGCCAGCGACATCGATTATTTCAAGGATGGCGAGAACCATAACGCCTCGCTGCTTTCCTAGAGGAAAGCCACGCCGATGATGAAGAGCGCCACGCTCGAAATGGCCTCGACATGGCGCATCCAGGGTGATCGCGATGGCGACCTCGTCGTCACCACACGCGCCGATGTCTCCACTCGCGTCTACGACACGCTGGAAAACGATTCCGCTATCGAGGACGACGAGGAGTCCGTCATGGAGCTCACGACACGCGTATCGATGGACTCGCCGTTCCTGGCGCGTCAGCCGGTCGTGCGGTTGCAGTCGCTGGCGGGCACGGGCGCCTGCCTTACCCAGCCGGATGCCGGTCGGCCCGACGTCGTGATGGCGGCCTGCGACCGCGGCGAGGCCAATCGCGGGCAGCAGTGGATGCTGGAGCTGGACGGCACATATCGCAACCGGGCAAGCAAGCGATGCCTCACCGCGGAGGAAACCAGCGGCGAGGTGGTGGTGTCCGACTGCGACAGCCCCTCGCTCAACAAGCAGTGGTCATGGTCGGCCGATCGCATCCACTCGCGCTATGCGGGTGGCAACCACTGGCGCCTGCATGTCCGCGGCGGACGTCCAAATGCCAAGTTCGATCCCGCCCTGCATCAGGTCATCGTGTCCAACGACAGCCATCCGCTGCTACGTCCCTGGTCGTCCTACCCGAACAAGCCGACGCCCGGCGACGTGATTCCGCGGCTCGCTACCGTCTCACCACCGGTCCCGGAAAGCTACCTGGCCTATCGCGAGGTGAGCGCGGACGAGCGCTGGCAGCCCGTCCTGGTGCGCAAGTAAACCGCGCCCGCGCCTGATGCCCCGGTCCGGAGACTGTGGCAGGTCTCGACGCCGACGGCTTCAGGCGCGGTCACCACGAAGTTCATCCACCCGCGCGTGCAGCGACGCGGCGGTCGCCTGCGCGGCCGGCGTGGGCACGCTGCCCACGAGTTCGATCCTGGACCAGAAGCGACGTGGCAGGCGGGTTCGGCCCAGCGCCGTGTCACGCCGGCTGAAGATGCTTCCCCACAGCCCCCGCAACGCCAGCGGCACCACCGGCACAGGGCGGCGGGCGAGGATGTGTTCCACCCCGGGGCGGAAGGGCATGATCGAGCCATCCTTGGTCAGCCCGCCTTCGGGAAAGATGCAGACCACCTCGCCTTCGGCCAGCGCCTGGTCGATCGCCTCGAAGGCCGCGGCGAGTAAAGCCTCGTCCTCGTGGCGGCCGGCGATAGGAATCGCCCTGGCGGTGCGGAAGACGAAATGGAGAACCGGCAGGTCGTAGATCCGGTGATACATGACGAAGCGCATCGGCCGTCGCACGCTGGCCATCAGGATCAACGGGTCCATGAAGCTCACATGGTTGCAGACGACCAGGGCGGCGCCCTCGTCGGGCACGTTTTCCAGCCCCTGCACGCGAATGCGGTACAGCGTGTGCACGAGCACCCAGGTGATGAAGCGCATCATGAATTCGGGTACGAGCGTGAAGATGTATGCGGCCACCGCAATGTTGACCAGCCCGGTGACCAGGAAAATCGTCGGCGTGTCGAGGCCCAGTGCGGTCAGTCCGATGCCGAATCCCGACGCGATGCAGATCAACACTGCGTTGACGATGTTGTTGCCCGCGATCACCCGCGAAAGCCGCTCCCTCGGCGCGCGACTCTGCACGAAGGCGAACAGCGGCACCACGTAGAAGCCGGCGAACGCGCCGATCATCGTCAGGTCGAACGCCACCCGCCATGCACCCGGTGCAGCGAGGAATGCCGTCCAGCCCAGCGACAGGCCCGGGGTCACGCCCGGCCGGGCGAAGAACAGGTCCACCGCGAACACCGTGAGGCCGAAGGCGCCGATCGGCACCAGGCCGATCTCCACGCGCTTGTTCGACAACCGTTCGCACAGCAGCGAACCGATCCCCGTACCGAGCGAGAACAACGTAAGCACGAGCGTATTGACCGAGCCGTCGCCAGCAAGCACGTGGCGCGTGTAATTGGGTAGCTGGGCGATCATCACGGTGCCGAAGAACCAGAACCATGAAATGCCGAGCACCGCGTTGAACACCGCGCGGTCGGCATGGGTGATCTTGAGCACGCGCCAGGTTTCGCTCAGCGGGTTCCAGTTGAACCGGAGCCCGGGAGCGGTCGCCGGGGCTTCCGGAATGGACCGGCTGACGAGGTAGCCGACGACGGCGATCGCGATGGTCGTGAGCGACGCGGCCAACGTGCCATAGCCTGCGATGAGCATCAACGCGTTGCCGACGATCATCCCGACCAGCATCGCCAGCTGCGTGCCGGTCTCCACCAGCGCGTTGCCGCCGACCAGCTCGGTCCGCTCCAGCGCCTGCGGCAGGATCGAGTACTTGATCGGGCCAAACACGGTCGAATGCACGCCCATGAGGAACAGCACCACCAGCAGCAGGGACACGTGGTGGGTAAAGAAGCCCACGGCGGCGATGGTCATCGCCGCGATCTCGAACAACTTCACGTAGCGGATGATTCGCGTCTTCTCGAACTTCTCCGCCAGTTGACCCGCCGTCGCCGAGAACAGGAAGTACGGCAGGATAAACAGTGCGGGCGCGAGGTTCGTATACAGCGAGACCTGGGCGTCGGGCAGCGCCATCTGGAAGGCAACCAGCATGACCATCGCATTGCGGAACGCGTTGTCGTTGAACGCGCCCAGGGCTTGCGTCCAGAAGAACGGCGCGAACCGCCGCCTGGCAAGAAGTGAAAACTGGGACATGCCATGGCCGCCTCGGTAGGTCGACGCAGTGTATCGCAGCGTTGCCGGACCCAGGACGTCGATGCGGCCCGCTGGGGCCGCGACATCGAACCGTTTATCAGCGATCGAAAGCCCGATGGGCGATGTCGCGACGGTGGAACGCATCCGCGAAGTGGACGCGTTCCACCGCCGCATACGCCCGGCCACGCGCCTGTGCCAGGTCGTCGCCAAGCGCGCAGACGGTCAGCACGCGACCGCCGGCGGTCACCGGTCGGCCCTGGTCGTCCTGGGCCGTGCCGGCGTGGAATACCTTCACGTCGATACCGAAATCGCCGTCGGCACCGGTGATCGCGTCCCCCGCGCGCACCTTGCCCGGATACCCTCCCGCGGCGAGAACGACGCCGAGCGCGGGTCGCGAATCCCAGTCGGCGCTGGCCTCGCGTATCGCCCCGTCGAGCGCCGCCTCGACCAGGTCGACCAGGTCGGAGCGAAGGCGCAGCATGATCGGCTGGGTTTCCGGATCGCCGAAACGCACGTTGAACTCGATGACCTTGGCCGCGCCGGTGGCGTCGATCATCAGGCCCGCGTAGAGAAACCCGGTGAAGGGCACGCCATCCGCACGCATGCCATCCAGCGTGGGCTGGATGATCTCGCGCATGACGCGCGCCGAGACCTCGTCGGTGACCACCGGTGCTGGCGAATAGGCGCCCATGCCGCCCGTGTTCGGGCCGAGGTCGCCGTCGTCGCGACGCTTGTGGTCCTGGCTGGTGGCCATGGGCAGCGCATGGCGACCGTCGGCGATGACGATGAAGCTGGCTTCCTCGCCCTCGAGGAATTCCTCGATGACGACACGCGACGAGGCGTCACCGAAGGCCTGCTGGCCGAGCATGTCCTCCAGCGCCGCCTCCGCCTCGGCCAGCGTCATGGCGACCACGACGCCCTTGCCGGCGGCCAGGCCGTCCGCCTTGATGACGATGGGCGCCCCGGTGCCGCGCACGTGCTCCAGGGCCGGCGCCAGCTGCGTGAACACCGCATAGTGCGCCGTGGGGATGCCGTGACGGGCCAGGAACGCCTTGGCGAAGGCCTTGCTGCCTTCCAGCTGTGCCGCGCCGGCGGACGGACCGAAGCAGCGCAGCCCGGCGGCGGTGAAGCGGTCGACGACGCCGGCGACCAGCGGCACCTCCGGCCCGACCACGGTCAGGCCGACGCCTTCGTCCCTGGCCAGCGCCACGAGCGCATCGATATCGGTCACGGCGATGGGCACGTTGCGCAGGCCCGGCTCGTGCGCGGTGCCTGCGTTGCCGGGCGCGACGATCACCTCGTCCACCCGGTTGGACTGGCCGAGTTTCCACGCCAGCGCGTGTTCGCGACCACCGCCGCCGATAACGAGGACCTTCATGCTGTTTCTCCGGGCAAGTAGCCCGGAATTCTATCAGCCGCGCGCCGCCAGCATCTGCAATAGCGGGCCCCGCGGCAGCTTGCCGGTCTCGTTGCGCGGCAAGGCATCCACCAGGCGCAACGGGCGCGGCAGGAACACCGGGTCCATCGAGCGGCGCAGCGCCGCCATCACGGCCTGCTCGGTCATGCCCGGCGCGACCACCAACCCGGCGATGCGGCGGATACCCGAGGCGTCCGCGTCGTCGAGCTGGAACAGCACGCCGTCCTGGACGCCGTCGATGTCGAGCAGCCGGCGGTTGAGGTCGCCCAGCGAGGCGCGCTTGCCCGCGATCTCCAGCAGATCGGTGTTGCGGCCGCGAAGCTGGAAGCGGCGTCCCTCGTCGTGCAGCGAGACGATGTCCGCCAGGGCGATCGGCTCCGCCAGCTGCGGCGCATCGACCAGCGTGCCGTCCGGCTGCGGGTGCAGGGTGACGCCGTGGTACAGCGACCAGTGATCGTCGGTCGCGGTGCGGCGGCTGGCGAAGACGCAGGTCTCGGTGGAGCCGAACACCTCGTGCAACGGCGCACCGAAACGTGCCTCCGCGGCACGGGCGAGCTCCACCGGCATCGGCGCCGTGGCGGAAACGAAGGCGGCAAGGCCGGGCAACGTGACGCCGGACTCCACCAGCGCGCGCAGGTGCACCGGCGTGGTCACCAGCACCCGGGGCTCGGGCATCGAGGCCAGGGCGGTGGCGACGTCGGCGGGAAAGAAGGGACGCCCCGAGTGCACGCTGACTTCCGACAGCAGCGGCATCACCACCGACATCTCCATGCCGTACATGTGCTGCGGGGGCACCGTGGCCACCACATCGAAGGCGCGACCGATGGTGCCCACGAGCATGCCGGCGTTACCGGCGTTGCTGGCGGCGAAGCTGCCCCACGTCTTCACGTTGGGCTTCGGCTTGCCGGTGGAGCCGGAGGTGTACCCGATCGCGACCACCGCATCGGCGGGGATCGCGGGCACGGGATCGGACGACGATGCGGCATCGTCCAGCACGGGCATGCACACGTAGCCGGCCGGCGAAGGATCCAGCAGCCGCTCGCCGATGGCGTACGAGCCGGCATGGCTGGCCATCACTTCGTCCACGGCATGCGTGGCGCGCGAGGGTGGCAGCAGGTTGGTCTGGCCGCGCACGATCAGTGCCGCGAAGGCGACGAGGAACGCGTAGCGGTCCTCGCAGAGGTTGACGGCACTGCCCGCCTCGGGAAGCAGCGCGGCCACCTGGCGCACATGGGCCAGAAAGGTCGACACGGTGACGGGGCGACCGTCGCGCCAGGCGACCACGCGCGAGGGCGCGCCGATCAGCAGCGGCAGGCTGGGCGCGTTTTCACGGCCGGAGAGTTCGCAAGCGGTCGACACGGTGGTTCCCCCTGTTTCAGGCGCGGATGATAGCGCCGGTCAAGGCGTCGCGGATGGTGGTGGGACGCGACTGGTCGCCCAGCGGGGCGTCCAGGGCGTCGTCCAGGCGGTCGCCGAAGTAGTGTTCCAGCGTGGCGAGGTCGCGCGCGGGCGGCTGGCCGTGCGGATTGGCGCTGGTGGATACCAGCGGCCCACCGAACGCCTGGCACAGCGCGGCGGAGGGCGCATGCGCGGTCACGCGCAACGCGATGCCGGCATGGCCACCGGCGACCCAGTCGGGCACATCGCCACTGCGCGGGAACACCCAGGTATGCGGCCCGGGCCACGACTGACGCACATCCTCGAGGACCTGCGCCGGCACGGCGCCGACGTCGATGTAGGGGCGAACCTGATCGAAATCCGCGGCGATGAGCAGCACGCCCAGCGACGAGGGGCGCCCCTTGAGCGCGAAGATCCGCTCGAAGGCCGCCCGGTCGTGCGGGTCGCAACCGAGGCCGAACACGGCCTCGGTCGGGTAGGCGAGCACGCCGCCCTCGCGAAGCCGGGCAGCGGCCAGGGCGACATCGGCGAGAGCGATGCGTCGCATGTCAGTCCGCGGCGGGCGACGCCGTCTTGGACGCCGCAGTGCCGGCGGCCTTCTTCGCTGCCGTCTTCTTCGTCGCGGACGCTTTCTTCGCAGCTGTCTTCTTTGCGGCGGTTTTCTTCGCCGTGGATTTCTTCGCGCCGGACTTTTTCGCCGCCGCTTTCTTTACGGCCGTTTTTTTCGCCGGCGCGTCGCCCGCGGCCTTCTTCGTGGTCGCCTTCTTTGCAGCGGCCTTCTTCGTCGCGGTTTTCTTCGCCGCACGGCCGCCGCGCGGCTTCTTGATCGGCGCGGCCGCCAGCAGTTCACGGCATTCGGCTTCGGTCAGCGACTTCGGCTCCTTGTCCTTGGGGATGCGCGCGTTCTTTTCGCCGTCGGTAATGTACGGACCGTAGCGACCGTTCAGCACCTGCACGCCGTCGCCGAAGTCCAGGATGATGCGGTTGGCGATGGCCTCGAGCTTCTCCTGCACCAGCTGCAAAGCCCGCGGCAGCTCGATGGTGTAAGGGTCGTCTTCCGGCTTGAGCGAGGCATACATGCTGCCCTGCTTCACGAAGGGACCGAACCGGCCCACGCCGACGGTGACCTCGTCGCCCGCCTCCGACTGGCCCAGGTTGCGCGGCAGCTTGAACAGTTCCATCGCCTCCGGCAGCGTGATGGTGTGCATGCTCTGGCCGGGACGCAGGCTGGCGTAGGTGGGCTTGGCCTCGTCGTCCTTGCTGCCGATCTGCGCGTAAGCGCCATAGCGGCCCAGGCGCACCGACACCGGCTTGCCGGATTTCGGATCGTCACCGAGTTCGCGCGCGCCCGTTGCCTCGTTGCGGTCGACCGATTCGGTCTTGTCGTCCACCAGCGTCTTGAACGGCTGCCAGAACCGCTCCAGGAGCGGCACCCAGGCTTCTTCGCCACGGCTGACCGCGTCCAGTTCGTCTTCGAGCCGGGCGGTGAAGTCGTAATCGACGTATTGGGCGAAGTGGCCGGAAAGGAACTGGCTGACGGCGCGACCCACATCGGTCGGCTTGAACCGGCGGCTTTCCAGGAGCACGTATTCGCGGCTGAGCAGCACCTGGATGATGCTGGCGTAGGTGGACGGACGGCCGATGCCGTATTCCTCGAGCGTCTTGACCAGGCTGGCTTCGGAGAAGCGCGGCGGCGGCTCGGTGAAATGCTGGTCGGCCGCGATGGCGGCGACCGGCACGACCTCGCCCTGGGTCAGGCGCGGCAGGCGGCGCTGGTCGTCGTCTTCATCGCCCTTCTGGTCCTTGCCTTCCTCGTAAACGGCGAGGAAGCCCGGGTCGATCACCGTGGTGCCGGTGGCACGGAACGCGGAGTCGGCCACGGGGAACTCCACCGAGACGGTGTTGAGCGTGGCGTGGACCATCTGGCAGGCGACCGTGCGCTTCCAGATGAGTTCGTAGAGCTTGCGCTGGTCGTCGTTGAGGAACGAGCCGACGCTGCGCGGCGTGCGCATGGCGGAGGTGGGGCGGATGGCCTCGTGCGCTTCCTGCGCGTTCTTCGACTTGGACTTGTAGGCCTGCACCGCGTCGGGCAAGGCGTTCCTGCCGTATTCGTTGGCGATCAGCTCGCGCAGTTCGGTCGTGGCGTCGTTGGACAGGGCCACGGAGTCGGTACGCATGTAGGTGATCAGGCCGACGTTGCCCTCGCTGCCCAGGCCGACGCCTTCGTAGAGGCCCTGGGCGATACGCATGGTGCGGCTGGTGGAAAAACCGAGCTTGCGCGCGGCCTCCTGCTGCAGCGTGGAGGTGGTGAACGGCGGCGCCGGGCGACGCTTGCGCTCCTTGCTGGTGACCTCACCGACAGTGAAATTGCCGGCCGCGGCCTGTTCCAGCGCAGTGCGCGCCGACATCGCATCGGCCTCGTTGGTGAGGTCGAACTGCTCGAACTTCTTGCCGTCCAGGCGGACCAGGCGGGCGTCGAAGGCGCCGTCCTTGTGCGTGAGGTTGGCCTGGATGGTCCAGTACTCCCGCGCCCGGAAGGCTTCGATTTCCAGTTCGCGCTCGACGATCATGCGTAGCGCGGGCGACTGCACGCGCCCTGCCGACAGGCCCCGCTGCACCTTGCGCCAGAGCACCGGCGACAGGTTGAAGCCGACCAGGTAATCCAGCGCGCGGCGCGCCTGCTGGGCATCGACCAGGTCGTGCGAGAGCTTGCGCGGGTTGGCCACGGCTTCCTTGATGGCCTTGGGGGTGATCTCGCTGAACACCACCCGTTGCACGTCCTTGCCCTCGAGCAGGCCGCGCTCGCGAAGGATCTCGCTGATGTGCCAGGAGATGGCCTCGCCTTCGCGATCCAAGTCGGTCGCGAGGTAGATGCTGCTGGCGGCCTTGGCCGCCTTGGCGATGGCATCGACGTGTTTCTCGTTGCGTTCGATCACCTCGTAGGCCATGGCGAAGCCGTGCTCGGGATCGACCGCGCCCTCCTTGGGCCGAAGATCGCGCACGTGGCCGTACGACGCCAGCACCTGGAAATCCGTGCCGAGGTACTTGTTGATCGTCTTGGCCTTGGCGGGCGACTCGACGATGAGCAGGTTCTTTGCCATGCGTTAACCGATTCCGAAAACCGCCGGGGCCAGGGGGCCCCAGGGTATGTATATATTTAGTGGGACCATAACGCCGGGATGCCTGTCAAGCGGCACGTGCTTACATCACGCGCTGATAACGGTTTCCAGGGAGGCAGGCGACCTCGCCTTCCAGTTCGAGAATCAGCAGCATGGACGACAGCGGCCCGGCGGCGAGCCCCGTCGTGCCCACCAGGGCGTCCAGAGAAGCGGGATCGTACCCCATGACGTCCAGCAGGCGGCGATATTCCTCATCGGCCCGCCAGTCGAACGGAGCGCGCCTGGACCGGGCGGTGGCCGGTGCGGCCTGGTCGGCGGCCAGCCGCTCACGCAGCTGGGCGCCCAGTTCCATGGCGGCCGGCGCCAGCGCGGCCAGCACTTCGTCCGGCCGCTGGACCAGCCGGGCGCCATCGGCGATCAGCGCGTGACAGCCCTCGGCCAGCGGATTATGGATGGAACCGGGCAGGGCGAAGACGTCCCTGCCCTGCTCGCCGGCGACCCGGGCGGTGATCAGCGAGCCCGAGCGCAGCCCGGCCTCGACCACCACCACCCCCAGGCTGAGCCCGGCGATGATGCGATTGCGCTGGGGAAAGTGGTAGGCCACGCCGTTGGTGCCCGGCGAATACTCGCTGACGATGGCCCCCTGGGCGGCGATGCGCCGGGCCAGGGCGTGGTGCTTCGGCGGATAGACCCGGTCCGGGCCGGTGCCGATGACGGCGATGGTCGGCTGACCGGCATCCAGGGCGGCCTCGTGGGCAGCGCCGTCGATGCCGTCGGCCATGCCGCTGGTGACCACCAGGCCCCCTTCGGCCAGGCCGGCGGCGAACCGGCGGGCATTGGCCAGGCCGGGTGCCTGGGCCTTTCGCGCGCCCACGATGGCGACCTGCGGACGCAGCAGCAAGGTGGCATCGCCCTTGACGAACAGCGCGGCCGGCGGGTCGGGGATAGCTTCCAGCTGTGGGGGGAAATCTTCCTCCGTGCACAGCAGCAGCCGCTGGTCGTCGCCGCCATTCACCCAGGCGAGGTCGCCGGCCAGGGCGGTTTCGTCAGGCCGCTCCAGCCAGGCCTGGCTTTCCGCGTCGAGCGCCTCGGTGTGTCGCAGCAGCCAGGCGAGCAGCGCGGGGGCGCTGCCGCGGGCCTGCAGGCCCTCGCGCAGCTGTCGGGCGCTGACGCCGGGTGTGCGCAGGAGGATCAGCCAGGCGCGGAGGTCGTCGGTGTCGGTCATCCGGCCAGTGTAGACACTCCGGCCGGGCTGGCTATCGGCGAACGACCCGTCGGTGTCGCCGTTATTCCGGCATGACCAGCTTCTGGCCCTTCCTGATCGGACGGTAGGCGTCCATCACAAGGGCGTAGCTGACGTGGTCGAACGTGCGGAACACCATGAGGTGGCCGGCGAATTCATCCGGCAGCTTGACCTTGCGGGAGGTGTCGCGGCGCTCGTAGTTGCCGCCCACTTCATCGGGGATGACCTCACCCTGGTCCATCACGGTGAAGGTGGTGCCGTTGTCCACGCCATCGGCCGAGCCCGCGGAGATGGACACCACCTGGCGGCTGCCGGCGAAATTGCCATCGGCGATGCCGATGACCCGGCCGTCCCGCGGCAGGCCCTTCGGCGCGTGCGGGTAGAAATAGGGATCGTACGGTTTGTCGTCCACCTGCATCAGGCGGTCGCCCTTGCGGATCTCCTGCGTGGAGTCGACCAGGACCAGGCTGGCCACGTTGTGCTCGGGCTGCACCGCGATCACCTCGGCGGTGCCGATGACGGACACTTCCACGCCGCGATCCACGCCACGGCCGGTGTGCGTGTCGTGGCGGGAATCCTCGCGCCACGGGCTGGGCGCCATCGAGGCGTCGCTGTCCAGCTCGTCGGCCACGAAGGCGCCGTGGCTGGGATTGTTGAGCATGTCCTTGTCGCCGGCATACGTGCCATGGTCGCGGAAGCGGTTGGACGGGCGGACGATGGCCCAGCGCTGGCCCGGCAGGGCCGAATCCAGGTCGCGGGCGTAGATCTTGTTACCCGGCGACGCGCGCAGGTGCGACTCCTCGAAGCCGACCAGGTAGGGCAGGCGATCCACGTCGTCCGCGCCCATGACCCGCATTTCCTTGAGGAACATACGCAGGTCGGCGAGCGGAATGGCGGGAACGGCGTCGCCCTCGCTGCGCACGCGGGGCTCCATGCTCAGACGCGGACCGCTGCCGACGGACATCGACAGGTTCAGGACATCGCCCGGATAGATGAGGTGCGGATTGCGGACCTGGGGATTGGCCTGCCAGATCTCGGGCCACAACCACGGTTTGCTCAGGAATCGCGCGGAAATATCCCACAGCGTGTCGCCCCGGCGGACCGTGTAGGTATCCGGATGATCGGGGCGTAGCTGGGCAGCCGCGGCGTAGACAGCCACGGTGAAGAACATGCCGGCGAGCAGCATGGCGAACTTCTTGATCATGCGGGATTTCCCCCTTCCCCGGTGCTGTCGCGAGTGTAACTGAATCGTTAAGGGGCACAATACTCGGCGTGACTCGCCCCGTCCCCGGCGCGCGCGTAGAATACAGGCTCATCCTACCTTTGCCCCTGCTTGGTTTCCGCCGATCCGCCCGCAATGTGTCGGCTATCCGGTGCCGCAGTGGCCCGCGCAGACGTTCAAGGTGACACCGTGTCGATCCTCACCATCCTCGAGTTCCCGGACCCGCGCCTGCGCACCGTCGCGGCCCCGGTCACCGTGTTCGATGCCGAACTGAAGCAGTTCGTGGCCGACATGTACGAGACCATGTATTCCGCCAACGGCGTGGGCCTGGCCGCCACGCAGGTCAACGTGCACCAGCGCTTGCTGGTGGCCGACATGAGCGACGATCGCAACGAGCCGATGGTGCTGATCAACCCCGAGATCGTCGAGAAGGACGGCCAGCAGGTCTACCAGGAAGGCTGCCTGTCGTTCCCGGGCATCTACGCCGATGTCACCCGCGCCCTGCACGTGAAGGTCCGTGCCCAGGACGCCGACGGCAACCCCGTTCTCGTCGATGTGGAAGGCCCGCTCGCGGTGTGCATCCAGCACGAGATGGACCACCTGGCGGGCAAGGTCTTCGTCGATTACCTGTCGCCGCTCAAGCGCGGCATGCTGTTGAAGCGGATGGAAAAGCAGCGCAAGGCCAGCGCCTGAGCGTGGCCATCCGTCCGTTGCGCGTGGTGTTCGCCGGAACACCCGAATTCGCCGTTCCCTGTTTCAACGCCTGCCGTGCATCGGGCGCCGAGGTCGTGGCCGCCTACACCCAGCCCGACCGCCCCGCCGGCCGTGGCCGCAAGCTGGCGGCCAGCCCGGTCAAGGAAGCGGCGCTGGCGGCCGGCGTACCGGTGGAACAACCCGAATCGTTCAAGGCCCAGGCCGACCGCGATCGCCTGGCCGCCTACGCGCCCGATCTAATGGTCGTGGTCGCCTACGGCCTCATCCTGCCCCGCAAGGTGCTGGCCATCCCCGCGCTGGGCTGTTGGAACGTGCATGCCTCGCTGCTGCCCCGCTGGCGTGGCGCGGCACCCATCCAGCGGGCGATCCTGGCCGGCGATGCCGAATCGGGCGTCGACCTGATGCAGATGGAAGCGGGCCTGGATACCGGCCCGGTGCTGGTCGAACGGCGCACCCCCATCGCGGCGGACGACACCGGCGGCAGCCTGCACGACCGGCTCGCGGCCCTGGGCGCGGATGCGCTGGTGGAAGGGCTGCGGCGCACGATGGCCGGCGAGGTCCTTGCGGCCCGTGCCCAGGATGCTGAAGGCGTGGCCTACGCCCACAAGCTCGACAAGGCCGAAGCCGGCCTGGATTTCACGCAGCCCGCCGACGCGCTGGAGCGCAAGGTGCGGGCGTTCGACCCCTGGCCGGTGGCCGAGGCCGAGGTGGCCGGCGAGCGCCTGCGCATCTGGTCCGCGCGCGCCATCGACGGCACCCCGGGGAGTCCCCCCGGTGAGGTGCTTCGCGCCTCGCGCGACGGCATCGACATCGCCTGTGCCCAGGGCGCACTGCGCCTGCTGGCCGTACAGCGCGCCGGCGGTCGCCGGATCGGCGCCGCCGACTATCTCAACGCGCGCCCGGAGCTGAAGCAGGCGCGTCCGTGAGCCAGGCCATTTCGGTTCGCGCCCTGGCCGCCGAGTCGCTGGCCGGCATCGCCCTTTCCGGGCATTCGCTGCGCGAGGTGGCGGACCGCGCGCTGCCACGGCTGGCTGACCCGCGCGATCGCGCCCTGCTCACCGCGCTGCTGCACGAAGGCGCGCGCTGGTGGCCACGCTTCGATGCGGCGCTGGATCGCCTGCTGGCAAAGCCCATCCGGCGCAACGAGCCGGCCGTCCACGCGCTGCTGGTCACCGCGCTGGTGCAGCTCGAGGTATTGCAGATGCCGGGCTACGCGGCCGTGGCCGCCACCGTGGAAGCCGTACGCGAGTTGCGCCGCCCGCGCCTGGCGGGCATGGCCAACGCCGTGCTGCGTCGCTGGCTGCGCGAGCGCGAGGCCCTGCTGGCCGAGCTGGATGCCACGCCGGCCACGCGCCACGCCCATCCTGCCTGGCTGGCCTCGGCCCTGGCGCACGACTGGCCCGGACGCGCCGACGAGATCATGGCCGCCGCCAACCACGAGCCGCCCCTGATGCTGCGCGTGAACCGCCGGCGTACCGACCGCGGCGCCTTGGCGACCACGCTGCGCGAGGCCGGGCAGGATATCCAGCCGCATGACTGGCTGGCCGATGGCCTGGTGCTGCCGCACAGCACCGACGTGACCCGCCTGCCCGGCTTCGCCGCGGGCCATTTCGCCGTGCAGGACGGGGCCGCGCAGGTGCCGGCCGACCTGCTCGACCTGGCGGACGGCCAGCGCGTCCTCGACGCCTGCGCCGCACCCGGCGGCAAGGCCTGCCATGCGCTGGAGCGGGCGGACGTCACCCTGCTGGCCGTGGAATCCGAAAGCCGCCGGGCACCGCGCATCCGGCAGAACCTCGACCGGCTCGGCCTGGCCGCCGAGGTAGTGGTGGGCGATGCCGGCGATACCGCCGCGTGGTGGGACGGCCGTCCGTTCGACCGCGTGATGATCGACGCCCCGTGCTCGGCCACCGGCGTGATCCGCCGCCGGCCCGATGTGCGGCTGCATCGTCGCGCCGCGGACATCCCCGCGCTGGTGGCGCAGCAGCGGCGCATCCTGGCCGCCTGCTGGGACACGCTCGCCACGGGTGGCACCCTGCTCTACGTCACGTGCTCGCTGCTGCGCGCCGAGAACGAGGGCGTGGTCGGCGCGTTCCTCGGCGAGCGCACCGACGCCACCGTGGTGCCGTTCACCCTCCCGGTGGGCCAGGCCGCCGCCATCGGCTGGCAGATCCTGCCGGGAGATGGCGACCTGGACGGCATGTATTACGCGCTGCTGCGCAAGACCGGCTGACCGGGTCGGCCGGGCTCAGGCCGGTGCCGCACCCGGCAGGCTGGCCAGCCTGACCTCGCGATAGAACGCCTCGGTGCCGTCGATGAAGCGATCAAGGCCGAACGCGGCTTCCGCATGGGCACGCGCCGCGAAGCCCATCGCCGGCAGGCTGTCGCGCTGTTCCACCAGCCGGCGCAGCGCCGCGGCGATGGCCTGGCGATTCCGCGCCGGCACGACCCAGCCGTCGCGGCCTTCATCGACGTTCTCGGGCAGGCCCGCGTAATCGCTGACCAGCACCGGCTTTTCCATCGCCATCATCTCTCGGCAGGCGAAGGAAATGGTCTCCACGTCCCAGGACAGCACGAAACCTGCGTCGAGGGCCGCCACCAGCGGCCGCACGTCGTCCAGCAGGCCGGCAAAGTGCACGTGCGAGGCCAGCCCCAGGGCCTGGATACGGGCGCGGTCCGCCTCGTCGGGCAGCGCACCGGCCAGCACCACGCGCAGGCGATCGCGCCATTCCGGTGCCAGCGACCCCAGCGCCTCGACCAGGTCCATCCAGCCCTTGTAGCGCGATGTACCGGCGTTGCTGCCGATCAGCAGCGGCACCGGCGCGCCGGGCGCGCCGTCCGGGGCCAGCCAGGCCTGGCGCAGGGCCGGGTCGGCCGGGCGCGGGGCGAAACGGTCGATATCGACGCCGTTGAACACGGTGGCGACGCGGCAGCGGGCATACGGCGAGGCCATGACCTGGCGCCGCACGTAGTCGCATACGGCGATCACGCCGTCGGTACCGGCCCGCGCCCGCCAGGCATGGCCAATACCGGTCATCGGCTTGGAGTTGTGCTTGGTCAGCACGATGGGCGGCCGGCGCGGCAACCCGCGAGCCGCCGCCATGACCAGGCGGTGGTCGGCGGAGCCATTGACGTGTACCAGCTCGAAACGGTGGTCAGCCAGGTAGGCGGCCAACTGATGGCGCGCGCGACGGCGCGCGGGCAGCTTGCCCAGGCCGTTCGGGAAGGGCTGGTCCAGCACATGCACGCCGGGCAGGCGCCGGGCTTCACGGTTGAGGCGGCTGCCCGGCGGGGCGGCCACATGCACCTCATGGCGCCCGCACAGCCCGCGCGCCAGCGCGATGAGGTAGGTCGTATGGCCGCCGCCGTCGCCGGCATGGAAGTTGGTGAACAGGAGCTTCATGCGCGGGGCAGGTCCTTACGGAAGCTGAATTGGCGCCGCTCACCGGGATGCCCACGGAGAGGCATCCGCGATCCGTTAAAGTACCATGCCCTCGCGCCGCCCCGGCGGCACGAGCCGGTGCCGGCGAAGCCGCCGCACCGTTCCGATTCCGACAGGTGCCGAGTGCTCGAACAACCGAATCCGTGGCGCGCGTGGATCGTCTCGCTGCTTATCGCGATCATGCCCCTGTCCTTCGCCGTGCCGGTCAAGGCCAAGGCGCTGCCCGCACTGATCCTGTTCCTCACCGGCTTGTGGGCCATCGCGGCACGCCCGGACGTAAGGCGCGCATATCGTCGCGCCGCGCCGGTGGTCGTACCGGCCGCCATCGCGCTGGTGTTCTGGGGCGTCAACGTCGGCGCCCACGGCGTGGACTGGCGCGAGTTCGACGTGACCTCGCACATGCTCGCCTTCATGGTGATCGCCGGCACGTTCGCGCTGCCCCTGCGCACCGCGGTCGTGCGCATCGGCTTCAGCAGTTCGGCCGGCGTGCTCGGCCTGATCTGCCTCGAACAGCACTACGTCGAAGGCATCGACCGCGTCTACGGCCTTAACAACGGCGAATGGGGCGCGATCGAGTTCGGCATGTTCATGCTGACGCTGGCCCTCGTCGCCATCCTGCAGGCCTTGCGTGGCGAGCTGCGCCCGCGCGAACGGGCGATGCACGCCGTGTTCGCCGCACTCGCTTTCTACGGCGCCCTGCTGACCCAGAGCCGTGGTCCGCTGCTGGCCTTCGTGCCGGTGTTCGCCGCGCTGATGCTCATCCAGGGCCGGCGCACCGGCCGCTGGCGGCAGAGCGTGCTGGCCCTGGTGATCGGTGTGGGCGCGGCCGGCCTCGCGGCCACCACGCTGCACGGCGAGATGGTGGAACGCCTGGCCGCGGTCAAGGACGAGGTGGCCACCTACAGCGAACAGGACGCCACCGGCGCCGTGCGCGAGCGCCTGGAAATGTGGCGTGCCGCCCGCATGGCGGTGATCGCGCATCCGCTGACCGGCGTGGGCATGAACCAGTTCGGTAGCTTCACCCGGGCGCGCATCGCCGACGGGAAGGTCAATCCGTCCGTGGAGCGCTACACCCACCCGCATAGCGAATACCTCGAATGGGCCGCTACCGGCGGCGTTCCCGGCCTGCTCATCCTGGTGGCGCTGTTCGGCTGCTCGCTGGGGTACTTCGGGCGCCATGCGCTCAATCCCGACAACACGGTGGCGATGCCGGCCTGTGCGGGGTTTTCCACCACCGCCATGTATGCGCTGTGCGGGCTGACCGACAACGTGTTCTACCGGGCCATGCCGCACTCGCTGTTCTTCTTCCTGACCCTGGGCCTGGCCGTGCACGTGGCGCGCGTGCGGGAGCGGCGGCGCGCGGTCGCCGGGCCGCTCTGACATGGCCCACGTCAACCTCATCGCCTGGGACAACGGCCGAGGGCTTGCCCACGACATCCGGCTGGTGGAAAACGCCTTGCGCGGCCTCGGCCATCAGGTGACCGTGACGCGCGCGCCCCAGCGCAACAGCGGCTGGCCCTGGCGCGCTTGGGCGCAGCGAGCCGCCATGGTCGCGCGCTGGCTGACCGGGCGCGGCCCGCGACGCTACGACCTGGGCATCACGATCGAGCACGTGCATCCGGGCTACCTGCCGATGTCACGCCGCAACGCGCTCATCCCCAATCCGGAGTGGATGAGCCAGCGGGATCGCCGCCACCTGCCGCGCTTCGACGCCATCCTGTGCAAGACCCACAGCGCGATGGCCACGTTCGGCGCGATGGGACTGCCTGTCGCGCACATCGGTTTCCTCAGCGCGGACTGCCGCCGGGACGGCCTGCCGCGCGACCGCGAGTTCCTCCATCTGGCGGGAGGCAGCCGCATGAAGGGCACCGAGCGACTGCTGGACATCTGGCGCCGGCATCCGGAGTGGCCGATGCTGCACGTGCTGCAATCGCCTTCGGTGGCCGCGCCCGGGCGCACGCCCGCGCCGGCCAACCTCGACCACCAGGTGACCTACCTGGCGGATGCCGAAGCCATCCATCGCCTGCAGAACACGCATCGCTTCCACCTTTGCCTCTCCGAGGCCGAGGGCTGGGGCCATTACATCGCGGAAGCCATGAGCTGCGGCGCCGTGGTGCTGGCCACGGACGGCGCCCCCATGAACGAGCTGGTGGACGACACCCGTGGGCTCCGGGTGGCCGCGCACGAAAACGGCACGCTCAACGCAGCCACGCTGTGGGCCTTCGACGAAAAGGCGCTGGAAACCTGCGTCGAGCGCGCCATCCGCATGCCCGATACCGAGGTCGAAAGCCTTGGCCGGGCGGCACGGGCGTGGTACGAAGCCAACCAGTCCGGCTTCCCCGCCCGCCTGGGCCGGGCGCTGGATACGCTGCTACCACGCCGAAGCGTTTAGAATTCCCGATCCTTCAGCGGTGACGACGCCCTTGTCCAACAGCGCCTATAACCGATCGGAACACCTTCGCGCCCTCTGGCCCTGGCTGCCGCTGTGGGGCGCGATGGCGTTGCTGGCGATCTTCTCCCACGGCCCCATGCCGATGTTTTCCACGCGAACCCTGGCGGTCGCCTGGGAAATGTGGGCACACGGCCACTGGCTGGTGCCGCACATCAACGGCGAGCCGTACAGCGAGAAGGTGCCGCTGCTGTTCTGGATGATCCATGCCGGCTGGGCGGTGTTCGGCGTCAACGATGTCTGGCCGCGCGTGCTCGAGGTGATCTTCGGCGGCGCGCAGCTGGTGCTGGCCTCGGTGCTGGCCAGCCGGCTTTTTCCGGCACGTCCGTGGGTGGCCAAGGCCACGCCGTGGCTGCTGATGGGCCTGGCGTACGCCTTCCTGTTCGGCCTGCAGATCATGTACGAGGTGCTGCTGGTGGTGTGGGTGCTGGCGGCCCTGCTCGCCCTGACGCCCACGGCGACGCGTGCGGAGCCACGCTGGTGGCTGTTCGGCCTGTTCGTCGGCGCCGGTCTGCTGACCAAGGGCCCGGTGATGGCGCTGCACGTGCTGTTCCCGCTGCTGCTGGGCCCGCTGTGGAGCGACTGGGCGCGCCAGCACAAGGCGCGCTGGTATGGCTTCGGCGTGCTCGGCCTGCTGCTGGGCTTCGCCATCCTGCTGGCCTGGGCGCTGCCCGCCGGCGAGGCGGGCGGCGAGGCGTACCGCCAGCGGCTGTTCTTCACCCAGACGGCCGGCCGCGTGGTCGACACGCATGCCGCCGACCTTCAGAACCACGCCCGCCCCGCCTGGTATTACCTGCTGTTCCTCCCGGTCATCGTGTTTCCGCTGAGCGGCTGGCTGCGCGGCATCGTGGCCCTGCCGATGACGCTGTTCCGCCGGCCGTGGCGCGCGGGCACCGGCGGTGCCATCGCCTGCTCGGTCGTGGCGCTGCTGCTGTCGCTGGTTTCCGCGGTGGCACACTTCCCGCCGTTGCTGGAAAAGCTGCTGGTGGTGCTGGTGGTGGTGCCGCTGTTCGTCGCGCTGATGCGCCAGCCGCTGGAAACCGGGCTGCGCTTCCTGCTGGCCTGGCTGCTGCCGTCGCTGCTGGTGTTCTCGCTGGTCACCGGCAAGCAGTTGTACTACCTGCTGCCCGAGCTGGCCGGCGTCACCATGCTGGTGGCCGCGTCGGTCGCCGACCTGCGCGAGCGGCATACCGGCCTGGCCACGCGCTACGTCCTGGGCACGTGGCCGCTGTCTGTCGGCGCCTTCGTGCTCGCCATTGCACTGTTCGCCATGCCGTCGCTGGTGCCCTCGCGCTTCCCGGACAACCTCTGGCTGACCGGCATGGCGCCCTATGCCCGCTTCTTCGGTGTGATCTTCATCGTGCTGGGCGCGCTGCTGTTGCTGCGCGGCCGCGGCGAGATGCGCCGGCTGGCCTTCGCCGGCCTGATCGGTACGGTGTCGCTCAATGCGCTGTTCACGCTGGGCGTGTGGTACCGCTACGACCTGGCGCCGGCATCGCAGTACCTTGCCCAGGCGGATGCCGCCGGGCACCCGATCGGCAACCTCGGCGTGTCGTACAACGGGCAGTACCACTTTGCCGGTCGCCTGATGCATCCCATCGCCCGCATCAACGTGGTGCCGGGCATGGCGACACCGGTGGAAGACGACGAGGACACCGCCATACACAACGGCGACAGCCTGGAGGACTTCGCGCACCACCACCCTGACGGCGTGATCGTGTCCTATGCCAAGCATCCGCCGACGGAGGCCTTCCGCTACGCCCGCCTGATCCAGCCCTCGCGCACCGGCTGGCTGATGATCTGGGACGCGCCGACGCTGGCCGCGTTGCAGGCGGGCCGCGTGCCCGCGGAGCCGAAGCAGCCGACCATGCTCTATCCGCAGGACTACTGGCGCACGCGGGCGGCACTCCGATGAGTCCCGATCCCCTGATCGAACGCCTGCGCGCCCAAATGGGCGGCCCACGCGACGGCGCACTGCTGCGCTTCTCGATCGGCAATGCCCTGCTGGGCGACGGCATGTACCGCGACGCCGCCGCCGCGTTCCGCGAGGCGCTGACGTTCGATCGCGACTACTCGGCGGCGTGGAAGCTGCTGGGCAAGGCCCTGCTGGCGGAAGACAACGAAAGCGCCGCGGCCGAAGCCTGGCGCGAAGGCGTTGCGGCCGCCACGCGGCGTGGCGATATCCAGGCCGGCAAGGAAATGACGGTGTTCCTCAACCGCCTTTCGCGGAAGGGCTGACCTTGTAGGGATCCGGCCGGTCGTGGGCGGTGAACCGTTTGTAGTGCCACTGGTACTGCGGGTAGGCGCGCTCCACGCATTGTTCCACCCCGCGGTTCAACGCCGCGCAGGCCACGCCCAGGTCCGTGCTGTCGAGGCCTTCCGGCGCAGGCAGGATATGGATCCGGAAGCCCTGGCCGTCCGGCAGGCGCTCGGCGAAGCTGAAGAGCACGGTGGCGCCCGTGCGCGCCGCCAGCCGGGGCAGCAGCACCATCGTCAGCGCCTCCACGCCGAAGAACGGCGCGAACTCGCCGTCGCCCTCGCGGGGTTTCTGGTCCGGCAGGATGCCCACGGTGCCGCCCGCGGCCAGCCGCTTGAACAGCGTGCGTACGCCGGCGCCTTCCGCCCGCACCTGCTCCGGCGCCAGCTTGCCGCGCACCTTGCGCAGCAGGGCCTCGATGGCGGCGATGCGCGGCGGTCGGTAGAGGATCGCCATGGGTGTGCGGCTGCACAACCAGTAGTTGAGCAACTCCCAGCAACCCAGGTGCGGCGCGGCGACGATGGTGCCCTTGCCGGACGCCAGCGCCGCCTCGAACAGGTCGCCGCCGACCACTTCCCGCACGAGGCCCAGCGAACGGTCGGCGCCGGCACCCCAGATGGCCGCGACCTCGGTCACCGACTTGCCGGACTCCTCCATGGTGCGCACGAGCAGCGCGTGGTGCTCCGCCTCGGTGAGCGCGGGGCGGGTGAGCCGCAGGTTGACCGCGCTGTAGCGCGCACTGCGCGAGCCGGACCGCAACGAACGACGACCGATCCACGCGCCGACGCGATGGACGGTACGCAACGGGAAGAGGCTGACCAGCCGCAGCAGGAGATAGAGAACGTAGATATCCGGGCGCATCCGCGGAAGTGTAAGCCACACGTCGGGACCCCGCCTCCTGTAAAGCGGGCCGTGCACCCTTTAAGCTTGGCCAACCGCCGCCGCTAACCCCGCCATGATTGCACTGATCCAACGTGTCGAATCCGCACGCGTCGATGTCGACGGACAGACGGTGGGCGCCATCGACGCCGGCCTGCTCGCCCTGGTCGCGGTGGAACCCGGCGACGGCGAGGCCCAGTGCACGCGCATGCTGGAACGGCTGCGCGGTTACCGCGTTTTCTCCGATGCGGACGGGAAAATGAACCTCGCGCTGGCCGACACCGGCGGCGGCCTGTTGCTGGTCAGCCAGTTCACCCTGGCCGCGGATACGCGCAAGGGCATGCGGCCCAGCTTCACCACCGCCGCCGCGCCCGACGACGCCCGCCGCTGGTTCGACCGCCTGGTCGAACTGGCCCGTGCCGCCCAGCCGGGGGTGGAAACCGGACGTTTCGGCGCCCATATGAAAGTTCACCTGATCAACGATGGCCCGGTCACCTTCCGTCTGGAGGTGCGCTGAGGCGTCCCTGCACGGGGGCTGCGGCCTCCGTCTCCCCTCCCACCGCGACGCGGTCGCCCGGCCGGCAACGGCGATCTGGCGCGATTCTTGCGTTGCATCGGTGGGTTCGATCCACTTGAAAACTGGTCAAAAAATCATCAAATGACTATACTGATCGGTTCCTGTAACCCGCGGCGGTCGGCATGACTAACAAAGCTCACGAGCAGCAGTCTGAAATCAAACAGCTCATCTCCAAGGGCCTGGAGCAGGGCTACCTGACCTACGCGGAAATCAACGATCACCTGCCCGACGACATCGTCGATCCGGAGCAGATCGAAGACATCATGGCGGTGCTCAAGGGCGTCGGCATCGAAGTGCACGACTCCGCGCCGGATACCGACACGATTTCCGACGGCGCCGCCCCCGGCACCAGCACCGACGACGAGTCGGCCGCCGAAGAAGCCGTAGCGCTGCTGTCCGCTGTCGACGCCGAGGTGGGCCGCACCACCGACCCCGTCCGCATGTACATGCGTGAGATGGGCACCGTGGAACTGCTCACCCGCGAGGGCGAAATCGCCATCGCCAAGCGCATCGAGGAAGGCCTCAGCCAGGTCCAGACCGCGCTGGCCAGCTTCCCGCTGACCATCCAGCTGCTGCTCGAGGAATACGACCAGCACGTCGAGGGCAAGCGTCGCCTGAGCGAGATCCTGGCCGGCTTCGCCGACCTGGAAGAAGCCGCCGACCAGGCCAAGGCCGAGGCTGCGGAAGCCGCCGAGGCCGCGGGCGATGTCGAATCCGACGACGACGAGGAAGCGGTGGAAGGCGCCGAGGAAGAGGAAGCCGGTCCCACCGGTCCCGATCCGGAAGAAGTGAAGCGCCGCATGGAAGAACTGCGCTCGCTGCATGGCAAGTTCCAGAAGACCGCGCCCAAGGCCGAGATCAACGACAAGAAGGTCGCGAAGATCCGCGAGCAGATGTCGGAGGCGTTCCTCAACCTCAAGCTGCCCTCGGCGCTGATCGACAGCTTCGTGCGCAAGCTGCGCGAAGTGGTGAACGACATCCGTCACCACGAGCGCGTGCTGATGGACATCTTCGTCAAGCAGGTGAAGATGCCGCGCGCGGAGTTCCTCAAGAGCTTCCCCTCGAACGAAGGCAACCTGGAGTGGGCCGCCGAGCTGTCGCGCAAGCGCCAGAAGTGGTCGCCCAACATCAAGAACTTCCGCGAGGTGATCGACGGCGAGCAGGAAAAGCTGGCCGCCATCGAGCGCACGCTGTACCTGCCGCTGACCGACATCAAGGAAATCAACCGCGCGATGTCCGTCGGTGAGGCCAAGGCCCGCCGCGCCAAGAAGGAAATGGTCGAGGCCAACCTGCGCCTGGTCATCTCCATCGCCAAGAAGTACACCAACCGCGGCCTGCAGTTCCTCGACCTCATCCAGGAAGGCAACATCGGCCTGATGAAGGCCGTGGACAAGTTCGAATACCGCCGCGGCTACAAGTTCTCCACGTACGCCACGTGGTGGATCCGTCAGGCCATCACGCGTTCGATCGCCGATCAGGCCCGCACCATCCGTATCCCGGTGCACATGATCGAGACGATCAACAAGTTGAACCGCATCTCCCGCCAGATGCTCCAGCAGTTCGGCCGCGAGCCGACGCCGGAAGAGCTGGCCAAGGAAATGGAGATGCCGGAGGACAAGATCCGCAAGGTGCTGAAGATCGCGAAAGAACCGATCTCCATGGAAACCCCGATCGGCGACGACGAAGACTCCCACCTGGGCGACTTCATCGAAGACACCAACGCCAGCTCGCCCATCGAGTCGGCGACGGAAACGGGTCTCATGGAAACCGTGCGTGACGTGCTGGCCGGCCTCACCCCGCGTGAAGCCAAGGTGCTGCGCATGCGCTTCGGCATCGACATGAACACGGATCACACGCTGGAAGAAGTCGGCAAGCAGTTCGACGTGACCCGCGAGCGTATTCGTCAGATCGAAGCGAAGGCCTTGCGTAAGCTGCGTCACCCGAGCCGCTCGGAAACCCTGCGCTCGTTCCTCGATATCGACTGATATCGGGGTTGAGGGTTTCGTCGGAAGCGCCCGCTTATGCGGGCGTTTTCGTTTTTGTGGCTGCGGCTGCGGCTGGCGCCCCGAAAGATCTTGCGCTCTAATGCGCCTTGGGGAATCAGGGAATCGCACCATGACAGGGATCTTCCGCGTCATCGCCTTTGCGGTACTGATCTACGCCGCCTGGGCGGTCTTCCGAAGTGGAGCGGCTGCTTACCAACGTCATGAAGCGCGGAAGGCCGTGGCGGCTTCCCTGGACGCACTGCCGGAGGCCCAGCGACGCCCTGCCGTGCTTGCGCTCTACCTCGGCTACTACTGGGGCAATGTCCTCATGATCCCGGCGCTATGTCACGAGAAGGGCGTGGACCTGGACGGCTACGCGGACGCGTTCAAGGAGCGCTATGACACCGAGCACGAGCAGGTGCGCCAGGCCTATGCGAAGCTCGGCGGCAGCGAGCGGCCGATCAGGGAAGCCGCGCGCTCGGACCCGGCCTTCCGTGCAGCCTTTACCAAAAAACTCATCGACACTGAATCGCTGTTCCACCGCGGCGATGCCCTGACGGACAGGTGCCGCGAGGTTGCCGACAAACAGCAGAAAGTCATCGAAACCATGAGCTTCCGCGACCTGATGCCGTATCCGTGGCAGCTGACCGGCTTGCCCTGACGCCATCCGATCGGATGTTCGGCTGGGCTGCGTGCGTTACGGCGCCCGGCGCGTTCTAATGGGCCTCAGGCCTTGTCCCGGCTACAGGAAATCACCATGCCACAGCTTCTCACCACCGCACGGATCGCCAGCGTATCGCTTCTCCTGGCCGTTGCCTGCGCCCACGCTGCCCCGCAGACACCTGCCGCGCCGGCGCGTGCCGAAGCCGGCGCTGCCGCGTCCAAGGATCTCAACTCGCTTCCGCTGGCGGACCAGAAACGGTTTGCCGCCGGTCGGTTCCTTGGCTTCTACACGATCAACGGCCGCACCACGGGCGATGTATGCCGTGCCGAGGGCGTCGATCTGACGGCCTACGTGAAGGCGTTCCAGCGCAAGCACGATGCGGAATACGAGCGGGCGGACAAGATCATGGTTGCTTCGGGCTTCTCGACCGCGGAGATGGCCTCGGCCACCGATGCCAACCGTAGCAGGCTGGAAGAGAAGGTGCGGCAATCCCTACTCGACCTGGCCACGGCGATGAAAAAGACGACGGTCAAGGACGGCTGTGACTACATCGCCGCGCACGTGAGCGACGCCGTGGCCGGGCAGTCTTTCGCCGCCCAGAATCCCGACATCGAAGCGGTCCTGATGTCCAACTGACGTGAGATGTCGGGCCGGGGCGTTTCGATGCCCCGGCCCAGCGGTTACACTTGCGCACCGCAAGGGCCTATAGCTCAATGGTTAGAGCAGGGGACTCATAATCCCTTGGTTCCAGGTTCGAGTCCTGGTGGGCCCACCATGCGCCCCACGGTTTGGGGCATGACGCCCCTTGTCCGCCGCACCGATCAACGTCGATACCCAGCACCGCCGCGCCCTTGCCCTGTGCTGTCGCTGGCACAACATCGGCTACCCGCTGAGCATCCTGCACAGGGCGTGGTCATAGCCACCAGCTGTTCCAATTGCTATCCGCAGTTCGCGCGCTGATGTATCGGTAGACGTGGGGCCGTAAGCGGCAGCCATCTGGCAGACACATCTTGCTCATAGCTAACCTGCCACATCTTTCGTTTGTGGATGATGGAGCTACTCACAGAGTAGGCACCACCCGTTTTGATGTCCTACGGTCCGACGACGCTATCCAGAAGTGTCGTCCCATAGGAATTGTCCACTACGCATAGCCACTTTTCCGAGATTTGTCGAAAGACGTAGGTCGCCCTGCGCGAAATCTCAGTTTTCACACCGGCCTTGTTCGTGGCCTGTAGCAGGGTCTCCATGATAACGAGAGCCACATCGCCACCTCGTATAACCTGCATCTCCCCCTGTGTGACAACGATGCTGTTATTGAAATGCGCCGCAATGGCGACAAAAGCTCGGCGGATGCTGTCTTTGCCTGCGACTGTCAGTCCTGGTTTGACCACGAGACTTGCGTCATCCGCATAAAACGTCATCAGTTCGTCGAAGTCTTCGGCTGTGATGGCTCGATCAGCGGCCTCGATTGTCTCTTTGAGAGTTCGGGTAAGTGCGTCCATTTCTGTGCTCCTGGGTGAGCCTCAGAATCCGGAATGAAAAACCCCGCTTCTGAGGCGGGGTTCGGCATACCGTGCGCAGTCCCACCACCTAGGTGCAGGTGATAATAATGGGATTGGCGCAACGGAAACGGTAACTGTTCATGGCATGACTCTTCCGCATACAGCCAAGAAAATCAACTGATAAGATCCTGTATTGCCAGACCGGTTGCGGTCACCGCAATGTGGCCGCATCGATGGTTGAATATTATGAACATGTCGGGTCATACGGGATGAGAGAGCGCCCATGACAACGCAGCGTAGTTGGAAGACCGCAGCGGCTTCGATAGGTACTTTAGGCATTGCCCTACTGGCGTATCACCAGCACCCAAACCTAAAGGGCGCTTTGGCGGGAGGTGCGTTCCTGGTGCTTGCCTGGCGATTGGCCTTCATCGGCATGCCTGCACTCAATGTCACTCTCGGGCAGGTTTATCGTCTGAATCGCGAGGGCTCGTTCAATTGGCCGCTCGCCGGTAAGCTGTGCGACATCGCCATGGGAATCCTGTTACTGGCCAGTTTTCTGGTTTGAGGCAAAGGAACACCGACCGTAAAAAGTTACGCATGACCGATGACCCGGATTGAAACATCCTTGTCATTCAGCCGACCTACGGTGGCTTGCTCGACAAGCCATCAACGATGATTCCCATGGACAACTCCCGACGCCGTTTCCTGGGCGTCGCCGGCGGATTCGCCGGTGCATGCGTTCTCGTCGACACCTTTCGCGTGGCCCAGGCCATGGATATGCGGATGACCATGCCCATGAAGCAACGCATGGCCATGCCGGCCCTGGCCGCGCCGAATGTGCCGCTGGTAAACCCGGTGACTATGGCAAAGTTCGTCGATGCCCTGCCCGTGCCACCGATCGCCGTGCCCACGGGCAAGCGTGCACACCCCGCCTTCGGCGACCGGCAACTGCCGTTCTACCGCATGCCGATGCGCGCCTTCAGTGCCAAGGTGCACCGGGATCTGCCGCCGACACCGCAATGGGGTTACGCAGGGTGCACGCCGGGCCCCACGATCGTGACGCGTCGCGGCGAGCCGGTGCTGGTGGAATGGGCCAACGAGCTTCCCACCCGGCATTTCCTGCCCATCGATCACAACATTCATGGCGCGGAGAAAGCCAAACCCGACGTTCGCACCGTCACCCATGTGCACGGTGCGCGCGTTTCCGCGCCGAACGACGGCTGGCCGGAAGACTGGTACGTGCCGGGCAAATCGTCGACTGCGCTTTACCCCGGTGACCAGGACGCCACCACCTTGTGGTACCACGATCACGCCATGGGCATCACGCGACTGAACATCTACGCGGGCCTGTTCGGCAGCTTCCATGTGCATGACGACGACGAGCAGGCGCTGGGGCTACCCTCCGGCGAGTTCGACATTCCGCTGATGCTCTACGACCGCCTGCTTGCCAGGAGCGGCAAGCTTTACTACCCGGTGTCCGACGACCCCGACGCGCCCTGGGTGCCCGAATGCCGCGGCGATGCGGTGCTGTGCAACGGCAAGCTGTATCCGTATCTCGAGGTGGAGCCGCGCCGCTACCGCCTGCGGCTGATCAACGTGGCCAATACCAGCTTCTTCAACCTGTCGCTGTCACATGGCAAGCCGTTCCAGCAGATCGGTAGTGACCAGGGGCTGCTGTCAGCGCCCACAGATCGCCTGCGCATCGAACTCTACCCGGCCGAACGTGCCGAGGTAATCGTCGACTTCAGTGCGTATGCCGGCCAGTCGGTGCAACTACGCCATCAGGCCGATGGCATCGTGGAGTTCCGCGTTCGCGCCAAGGGTCGCCGCGATACCTCGGTGGTACCGGCCGCGTTGCGGCCAGTGCCGCGCATCGATCCCTCCACGGCAGTGCAGGACCGCGTGCTTGCCTTGGGCGAGCAGGACGATTCGGGCGGCAATCCGATGACGATGCTGCTCGATGGAAAGATGTGGAGCGATCCCATCAGCGAGAAACCAAAGAAGGGCACGGTGGAAACCTGGACGTTCGTCAACGTGACGGGCGACGCGCACCCCATCCACCTGCACCTTGTGCGCTTCCAGGTGCTGGAGCGCCGTCCGTTCGACCTCTTCGCGTGGAACGCCCGCAAGGAACTGAAATTCACCGGGCCATCGATACCACCTGCAGCGCACGAAGCCGGCTGGAAAGACACCGTGCGCTGCGACCCCGGGATGGTCACGCGCATCATCACGCGCTTCGACGGCGAGCCAGGCAAATACGTCTGGCACTGCCATTACCTCGAGCACGAAGACAACGAAATGATGCGCCCCTACGAACTGGTCTGAACGTTCTCGGTTTTTGTTACGACCGCAACGATTGTTCGCAATATCTTGCATTGACACAGGAGTGTCATCACGCACTCACGCATTGTCGCGTGTGTGCCAACGATTGGTCACATGCGGGGTAGATGCTCAGTTTGGTCGATAGGCCACACACACAACCTTATCGACACGCATCAGGGGGAAGACTTCAGGTAGGGAGAGATTCAAAATGCTTACACGGTTGCACCGCACACGGCTTTTGCCGCTGTTGATGGGGGCGCTTTCCGCCGGCCTCGCCGGCGTCGTCAGCGCGCAGGACACCACGCCGCCCGACCACGATGCGCCGTTCCGCCAGAATGTGCCCGTGGCTCCCTTCAACAACCCGGGCGGTCTTCCCGGCGGCATCGTCTTGATGCACAAGCCGCACCATGGCCAGGACAACAGCGACAATACGGTTACCCCGATCAAGCACGTGATCCTGCTGATCGGCGAAAACCGCACGTTCGACCACGTGTACGGCACCTACACGCCGCCGAAGGGACAGTCGGTGGACAACCTGCTGTCCAAGGGCATCGTCAATGCCGACGGCACGCCGGGTCCGAACGTGGACCTTGCCACGCAGTACATGGCTTCGAGCACCGGCAAGTTCGACATGTCGCCGAAGAAGGCCGGCAAGTACAAGACCCTTCCGCAGATGAACACCGGTGGCGCACCCACCGCGGCACCCTTCGCTTCTGCGACGCAGGCACAGGCCATCGAGCCGGCCCTGCCCGATGACGCTTACGACATGCTCGCTGCCGGTGGCACGGGCCTGCCCAACCGCGTGGTCGATACCCGCTTCCCGGCCAAGCTTGCCAACGCGCCGGTCGACATGCATGCGTCGATCGGCTACGACGCCTACGCCAACAGCCCTGTGCACCGCTTCTTCCAGATGTGGCAACAGCTCGATTGCGACACCAAGGCAGCCACCGCCGCCAACCCGAGCGGCTGTCGCCACGACCTGTTCCCCTGGGTCGAAACCACCATCGGCGCGGGCACCAACGGCAAGCCGCTACCGGCGAACTTCAACGACGAGAGCACCGGTGAAGGCGCCACCGCCATGCAGTTCCTGAACATGGCTCAGGGCGATGCACCGTACTTCAAGAAGCTGGCCCAGAAGTATGCGCTGAGCGACAACTTCCACCAGTCGGTGATGGGCGGCACGGGTGCCAACCACATCATGCTGGGCTACGGCACCTTGATCTACTACGCCGACGCCAACGGCGATCCGGCCACCCCGCCAAAAAACCAGATCGAGAACCCGGACTCGCAGTACGGCACCAACAACTGGTGGATGCAGGACGGTTACAGCGGTGGTTCGTACGTCAATTGTTCCGACGAAAGCCAGCCGGGCGTGAAACAGATCAAGAACTACCTGCGCTCGCTGCCGTACCTGACCTTCAAGGGCACGGACTGCAAGCCCAAGGCCTACTACCTGGTGAACAACTACAACCCGGGCTACCTGGGTGACGGCACGCCGGCTCCGCTGGGCGCCGACCAGTTCACCATCCCGCCGACCACGCAGGAGAACCTGGCGCTGCTGCTGGAGAAGCACAAGGTTTCGTGGAAGTACTACGGTGAAGGCTTCGGTGGCGGCAAGGAAGACGGCGAGGGCGGCACCTTCTGCAACATCTGCAACCCGTTCCTGTACTCCACCCAGGTCATGACCAACCCGGAACTTCGCGCCAAGAACCAGGACCTCAACGACCTTTACAACGACATCCAGAACGACACGCTGCCGGCGGTTTCCATTGCCAAGCCGGACGGCATCCTCGATGGCCATCCCGCCTCGTCGAAGCTGGACCTGTTCGAAGGCTACGTGCGCAAGATCGTCGAAATGGCCGAAGCGAACCCGAAGGTGTGGGACGACACCGTGATCATGGTGACCTTCGATGAGGGTGGTGGCTACTACGACTCCGGCTACATCCAGCCGATCGACTTCTTCGGCGACGGCACGCGCATCCCGCTGCTGGTGGTGTCGAAGTACTCCGTCGGTGGCAAGGTCGTGCACACGTACTACGACCACGTCTCGTTCGACAAATTCGTCGAGGCCAACTGGAACCTGAAGGACCAGATCTCCAACCGCAGCCGCGACAACCTGCCCAACCCGGTGTCGTTCAAGGAGAACCCGTATGTACCGGTGAACGCACCGGCCATCGGCAACCTCATGGACATGTTCAACTTCACCCGGAAGGATGTCCACGACACCGCCGCGATTGATGACTGACCGCGCAAGGTTCGCTTGATACCGACCCTGCCCGCGAAAGCGGGCAGGGTTTTTATGTTTGCAAGGAGTCGGATGATGATGAAGCCCTACCTGCCCAGATGGAGGGTCGGAGCCATGACCCTGACCGCGCTGGCCGCTGCCGCCGCGTGCGCCCTTGCCATGACGACGGCCACACCGGTCCATGCCGATCCCGGCGACTTCGGCGCCATGCCCGGGCTATGGCGGATCAAGGTGCGGCACGTGGTCAACGGCAAGGCCGGTGCACCCGAGGTGCAGTGGCATTGCGTGGATGAAGGCGCCGATCCCTGGACCACGTTCGCCGCGTGGACGCCGGCCGAGGGTGAGTGCACCGCCACGGACCAGCAACGCCGCAGTACCTCGCTGGCGTGGAAGCTCAGCTGCAAGGCGGCCGCGCCGGCTTCGGCACATGTGGATTTCGACAGCGCCAAGCACTACACGGGCAGCGTCACGATCGAAGGCCGCGGCGAGGTCACGCAGGTGGAGGGCGACCGTTATGCCGCCTGCACCAGTCCGGAGGATTGACGCGGCGGCGGCAGCCACGACGCCAGTGTGTCGGGAGCGCCTTGTGCCCCGACTACTCGTGAATGGCGTCTACCGATGGGTCCAGCGCACACAGCGCCGCCTCACCTGGGCGCAACGTCAGCATCCGCACACCGTGACACGTCACCGCAAAAGTGTGGTCGAACTGCGCGGACAGCTTGCCATGCGGCTGTGGCCCTTACCGCTGCGTCGGCTGGGACGATCCGTCACGTCGGCTGGCCGATCGCTCGTAGGCCTCGTCGACACGCGCCATGACGTGCACAGGCTATCGATTCGGAATCCACTGGCAAAGGTGCAACAACACCCCACTCGGGTCGTGAACGAAAACCACGATGGCGCCATAGTCCTGCCTCGCTGGGGGCTGGACGCGCGCCTCCGGGAAAGCGCCCCCATCCAGCACCGAGGCGACATGCGCGTACCAGGCCTGCGCATCATCCACTGTCACATGCAGCATGCTGTTCTCGGCAAACGCCTTGACGTAGTAATCCTGGATGTAGAAATGCTGCTCGTCAGCCAGGCGTACCAGCGCCAGGCCAGGGCCAACATCGAAGGTTTCCCAGCCGAGGGCGGCGTAGAACCGTTTGCACAGCGCGAAGTCTTTGGCCGGGACAAACGGCCGTAGATCGGTGGCTTTCAGGTCAGGCATAACTACCTCCATGCTTCTTTTGACGGCTTGCATGCTGCGACGAATGCCTTCGAGAATCGGCGTCGGGATGCCGGCAGCCCGGTCAGAACATCATGTCCCCGTCCTCCGTCGCCGCCAACTCCCGCCTCACCTCCTTCAACCAGACCTTCAACCGCCGCGGATCGTCGAACAGGCGAAGGTCCCGCTCGAACACGCGGATATCCTCGCGCATGGCAGTGATCTGATTCGTCAGGCTGCGCTTGACGCCCTTGGTGGAGGCAGGCCGCGTCAGGTCCATGCCACAGCGTGCCTGGAACCCCATCCGCACGTCCGTCAGTTCCCCGTCCAGCCGGCGCAGCTGTTCCTTGAGGACGACATTCCATCGCTTGAGCCTGTCCTCGCCGACGTTGTCGAGCGACGCCTGGTCGATGTGCTCCAGCTCGAGCTGCAACTCCAGCAGGTCCAGCAGGCTCTTCTTGCCGTAAGCCAGGTTGACCTTCTGCATCAGGGCAGCCTTGCGCTCCCGTTCGACCGGATCGGGCTCGCGGTCGGGATGCAGCGCGCTGGCCAGCTTGCGGTAGACCTCGCGGATCGACAGGTTGACCTCGTCCTGCTCCGCACGCGCGCGATCTTCGGCGGTGCTCTGCCTTGGCGTCTTCTTTCGCCGGGCGTGGTACTCGTCACGCGCCTGCCGATGCGCGCGCGCCCGCTCCTCGTGCGCGTCCAGGGGTTCGGCGTCATGCACCCCATCGTCGGTGGGCTGCGCGAACACGCCATCTGTCTTCTCGTCCCCGAGCATCGCAGACAGGGTATCGCCGATCTCGTTCATGGCGGCCTCCGCCCTGGGATCCATCGGGTTGTAGCGCCGATAGAGATCCGCGACACCCGGGTCGTCCACGCTCTGCACCAGATCACCGACGACCCGGATCAGCAGGTCGGCAACGGTCCGGCGCTCGGTCTTCGTCAGGTCCTTGCTGCCGTGCATCTGGTCCAGGCGGGTGACCAGCTGGATACGCACCGCGTTGTACTGCTGCAGCAGGGGGACGAACTCGTTGCCGTACTTGCGCTGGAACTCGGCGTCGAACGCGGCCCAGTCGGCCAGTGCCTCACGACGCTCGCCGATCTTCTGGACCAGCTCGTTGAACGTCTTCTGGCCTTTCGAGACGACTCGCGCCGTTCCGGCGGCAGGCGTACCGATGGGGCTGAGGGTGTGTTTGGGCACGAAGCAACTCCGGCGAAGTACGAAAAGCGCACCCCGATGTTACGCGACATGGCCTGACCGCTTCACCGTGCGGATGTCGCTGCAACGCCCTACTCCACCCGCGGCGGCGCACGCTCCGGGCCCAGCCACCGCTGCACACGTCGTATCCACGTACCCAGCACGTCCGGATGCCAGACGAACGTGGCCACGCTTTCCGCCGGCAAGGTGTACGCGAACTGGCTGCGCCCCTGCGCCACCGTCAGCTGCTGCGCCTCGGTCTTGATGTTCACCGCCACCAGTACGATCGATCCATCGACCGGATTGGCGAATGCGACATTGGCGATACCCATGCTGGCATCGGTATCGTTCGACTTGATGCGCACGGCCCCCGGCGCGACGAACCGACTGAAATGGGCCAGTGCGTAATATTCGTCGTTGCGGGTCACCTCGCCCGTCTGCGAATCGATGGTGACGACGCCCTTGCACACGGCGCATCCGCCGAAGTGGGGGCCGTGGTCCTCGTCGAGCGCCAGGTTCCAGTAGATGACGCCACGCGCCCACTGCCGCGTGCCGGTAACCAGCAGGTTGCGCGTGAACCACAGCAGTTCGCCGTTCATGCTCAGCGCCCAGTCGCCGCCCGAGCACTCGGTGATGTAGGCATCCTTGTCGGGATGCGCGCGATGCACGGTGCCCTGTGCGTGCTGGCTGCCTTCGTAGCAATGCCAGGCGACGCCGTCGACATAACGGGCCACGTCGGGATTCGACAGCACGCCCAGCGGTTCCTCCGGGTGGCTCCAGTTGTGGTCCCAGTCGAGAATGCGCGTGCGCGGCGTCCGTGCGGCAAGCTTCGGCCCCAGGTACTGGCCGATGATGCGGGCACGCGTGGCGGCATCCATCGGCATGCCGGGATACGTCATGGGCGAGAAGTGCGGCTCGTTCTGCAAGGTGAGCGCGAAGATGGGAATACCGAAGTGACGGTACGCATCGAGATACCTGATCAGGTAATCGGCATACACGCTCTCGTACTGCTCCAGCAGTTGCCCGCCGATCAGGTTGCCCTCGGACTTCATCCAGGCCGGCGCGCTCCAGGGCGAGGCCACGATCAACAGGCCCGGCTGCAGGGCAAGCGCTTCCTGCACCGTCGGGATCACTTCGGGCAGGTTCTCGGCCAGGTTGAATTGCTTCAGGTCCGGATCGGTCTCGCCGAAAGGAATATCGTCCAGCGTGTAGAAGTGTCGCGAGAAATCGGATGCCCCGATGGTCAGGCGCATCATGTTGAAGTCGAGGCCGGGCGGCGGACCGTACAACTCGCGCATCAGCGCGTGGCGCTGGCGCGGGTTCAACCGGTGGCGCAGCAGCCAGGCGGAGGCATCTGTCATCGCGGCGCCGAAGCCGGTCATGCTCTGGTACGCCACTTCCGCGTCGATCGTGATGTCGGCGGTCGTGCCATCGCGCGCCTTCATGGCGACGGCGTCCTGCGGTGACAGCTTGAGCCGGCGATCCGCCGTGCTCAGCCACACATCCACCGACGGCATGATCGGCTGCACCGCCGGCTTGGCCACCTTTGCAGGCGACGATTGCCGCGCCTGCGGCGCGACCAGCACCGTGATAGACAGCACGACGAGCAACAGCAACGCGCCCGCTATCACGCGGTGGGATGCGAACCGTGCTTCATCCATGAAGAACGCGCCTGCACAAGGTCACGTGGCGGCTCGCCCGTTCATCGCGCGTCGAACCTCGACCCGCTCGCGAATGCGTTCCGCATCCGCCACGGACACCGCGTTGTAGACGATGACGTGCAGGTCCGGACGGCCGTCCACGGCAAACGCCGAATATTCCAGGTCCAGCACGCCGAGGTCCGCATGATGGATCCGCTTGATGCCGTCGCCGTGCGCGCGCACATCGTTGTCGAGCCACATCGCCTCGAATTCCGGACTGATCCGGGCCAGGTCTTCCACGAACTGGCCGATCTCCGCCGTGGCGCCGGCACGGGCGACATCCGCGCGAAACGCGCCCACGACGAACCGGGCCACCTTTTCCCAGTCGTCCTGGTGCTCGCGCACGCGTGCGTTGGCGAACATGAGGTGGAGGATGTTGCGCTCGGCCGGCGGCAGCAGGCCGTAGTCGGTGAACACCGCGGCGGCGGCCTCGTTCCAGGCGACGACATCCCACAGCGCGGTGCGCACGAAGGCCGGGCTGCTGCCCAGGGCATCCAGCACGCGTTGCAGGCGTGGCGTCACGCCGTCGTAGGATCGGTAACGCACCTCGGGCAGGCGCCCCAGCGCCAGCATGAACAGGTGCTCGCGCTCCGGCTCGGTCAGCAGCAGGCCGACGGCGATGCGGTTGAGTACCTCGGCCGACGGTGCGCCACCCCGCCCCTGTTCCAGCCAGGTGTACCAGGTGGGGCTGATATTGGCGCGCTGGGCGACTTCTTCGCGACGCAGGCCCTTCGTGCGCCGCCGGCCACCGACGAAGCCGAAGCTCGCCGGATCGAGCCGCGTGCGGCGATCGCGCAGGAAGGTGCCCAGCGGATTGTCGAGGGGATCGGACATGGCGAGCCTGTTGGTTTCTATACCACGATAACGTCACTACTTTACCCGTATGCGGGCCGGGACCATCGTACCCCGACACCCCCAGTTGAGGCATCCCCATGCGTATCTTCCTTACCGGCGCCACCGGCTTCATCGGCTCGCGCATCGTTCCCGAACTGCTCGCGGCCGGGCACCAGGTGCTGGGCATGACCCGCTCCGACGCCGGGGCCGAGGCCCTGCGGGCGGCGGGTGCCGAGGTCCACCACGGCCTGCTGGAAGACCTGGACAGCCTGCGTGCCGGCGCGGCGCAGGCCGATGCCGTGATCCACACCGCGTTCGACCACGACTTCAGCCGGTTCGTGGCCAACTGCGAGAAAGACAGGCAGGTGATCAAGGCGCTGGGCTCGGCACTGGCCGGCACGCGGCGTCCCCTGCTGATCACCTCGGGCACCGGCATCGGCAGCCGTGGACCCGGCCGGTTGGCCACCGAGGATGTCTTCGACGCCGCGCATCCCAACCCGCGCATCGCGTCGGAGATGGCCGGCAACGAACTGCTGGCCCAGGGCGTGGCCGTGGCGGTCGTGCGGCTGCCGCAGGTACACGATACGGTGAGGCAGGGCCTCATCAGCCCCTTGCTGGACGTGGTGCGCGAGAAGCGCGTGTCGGGTTACGTAGGCGATGGCCAGAACCGCTGGCCCGCGGCGCACGTGCTGGACGTGGCGCGCCTGTACCGGCTGGCCATCGAGCGGTGTACGCCGGGCGCGCGCTACAACGCGGTGGCCGAGGAAGGTATCCCCGCGCGCGATATCGCGCAGGTGCTGGGGGAAGGCATGGGTGTGCCGGTGGCATCGATCGACGCCGACAAGGCGGCCGATCACTTCGGCTGGCTGGGGATGTTCGTCGGCCTGGACATGGCCGCGTCCAGCGCGTGGACCCGCGAGACGCTGGACTGGCACCCCACTGGCCCCACCCTCCTGGAGGACCTCAGGCGCATGGATTACTCCAGCCACGCCTGAGTCGGGGGAAGCGCGCCGTTACTTCTGGTTGCGCTTCTTTTCGTCCTTGACCGCTTTCTTTTCCTTCATGGTCTTGGCGGGCTTCTTCTTCTCGCCCTTCTTCGAATCTAGTCCCTTGCTCACGGCGTCTCCTCGATAAGTGCTTCGGCGGATCGCCGTCGCTGGGTGGACCGCGCACGCGCGGTCCACCCAGCGAAGATTACGCCTTATTGCGTACACACGGGGCGCGCGACCCCATGATTCACACGCTGCCGAACAGGCCCCGTGCATAGTCGTACTCCGCAAGCATCTCGTCGAAGCTCAGCGCCCGGTTCCATACCGCGGCATAGCGGGTCAGCACCGCACCCTGCCCCGCGGCGTCGCCGCCGTCCTTCCATGCGTTGATCAGTACCTTGCCGTTGAGTGGCCGCGCCGGCAGGCCGGGATAGCCCTGCTCGCGCGGCTGGTCTTCATAGGCGGGGCAGAGGAAGCGCACGGTGCCGGCCACCGCATCCACCGACACGATGGCGAAACGCGGCTTGTAGCGCGTGTCGGTGGATTGGCCAGGGCCCGTGGTCACGGCTTTCTCACTACCGGTGAGCGCCAGCCGGAAGCTGGTCAGTTCCGCGTCGGTGGCGCCCAGCGTGTACGAGTGCTGCAGGGCCAGGCCCGCCATGCGCGGGCTGAATCCCTGGAAGGTGCTGATCGCACGCCCCGCGTTGCTGCCGGGCCCGACACCGTAGGGACTGCAGAACACCGCCGCGAACGTCATGCTGGCGGTCTCGTCGATGTCGGTCTGGAAGCCCTGCGTACCGTTGGCCGACTGCGTGCCGGACGCGGTGAAGCTGGGCCGGCCGATCAGCGTGAGCGCCGCGCGGCCGCTGCCGGACCGGTCGACCACGTCGCTGCGCGCGTTGCCGTTGAAGTGCCACTCACCGGTGGGTTGCACACGCCTGACCCAGCCCAGCGCGACATCGGCGACGAGCGCGTAGTTGTGCATGGGACGCGTCGTGCCGTTGCTGGCCACGTAGACGTCGGCGTCGCCGGCACTGTCACGGATGTTGGTGCGCGGCCCGCCGTTGCGCCCGGCGATGGACGCCGGCTCGGCGGGGTCGCCCCAGCCCAGCGAGATCTTGCTGGCGCTGGACGGCAGGTCTGTCTTCAGCGTGATCTGCAGGGTGTCGCGCGAGACCACGCGGACGGACGCGATCAGGTTGCTGTCGGTGGGGCTGGCGGGCACGATGCGGTTGTCGGCATCGCGCACGTCCAGTCCGTAGTTGCGCGTGGGCGCGACCCAGCGCGTATCCAGCGTCAGCACGCCGGAGGGCACGTTGAAGGTCAGGTTGATGGTGCGGGCGCTGACTCGTACCGCTGCCACGACGTCGAGCGCGGGATTGCGCAGCGCGATGCCCGCCGAGCGATCGAGGATCAGCTGGTAGAGCGCACGCGCGAAGTAACGCCCCTGCCACCGATGGCTTTCGTTGGTCAGGTGCAGCATGGGCTGATCGACAGCGGCTTCGTCGGCGTAGTCGAACAGGTACTGCGGGTTCACCATGCGCAGGTACGGACTGGCCAGGCAGGCGTCGCGTTGCGCGAGCGCGATGAACGGGTTGCAGAACGCCAGGCTCATGGCACCGTAGCTGTTATGGCTGCACACCTGGCCGATCAGCCACAGCGGTCGCCAGCTCTGCTCCGGCAGGTTCACCTGGCACAGCTTCTGCCAGTGCGCGCGCTCCAGCGCGATCAGCTTGCTCTTGTAGGTGGCGCGCGTTTCCGAACGGCCCGTGGAATCCGCTTCGCCCTGTTGCCAGGTGGTGGCCAGCCAGGCGATGTTGCTGCCGTCGCGCTGGCCCTCTTCGCGCATCAGCCGCAGCATCGAGGTAAGCCGCAACCGGCTGTTGTTCCAGCCCTGGTAGCCGTCGAGCTTGTCGTCGTCGAGGAAGCTGGCGAAGTAGCCGATCGGGCGACCGCCCTCGCCGCTGGTGAAGGCCGCATAGCGGCTGTACTGCGATGCCGCGGGCACGCCGGTAAGGGCGGCGGTGTAGTCGACCAGGCCATCCGCGCAGGCATTGGTGCCGACTTCGCCACCGGTACCGTGGCCGCCGTCATATTCCACGAGCGGCGCCAGTCCGGTCATGGCGCTGGCGTCCGTACCCGGACGCACGCCGCCGTTGAAGGTCACGTTGGCGTAGATCTGCTGCAAGGTCAGCGCGGGTCGTCCACCCGTGCCGACCGCGTTGGACTGGCCATGGAACATGATCAGTTCGCGGCGCGCGCGAAGGATGGTTTCCGACGCGGCAATGGCGTTCGCCGCGGGCAGCATGCCGCCGGCGACCACCGTGCCGGCGTTGGCCGTACTGCCGAACAACCAGGACAGCCCGAGGCTACCGCCCACGCTGGCCAGGCCGACGCCACCCGCCGCGGAAACACCGACGCGAAGGAACTGCCGTCGGGTGATGTCCGGTTGGCCCGGTTCCGGCACGGCCGCGGCAGGACGCCACGGTCGCAGGTCGATGCCGCCATCGGGGCGATGCAGGTTCAGGGAGACACGCTTGAATATCCAGGACTGTTTCATGAGGCAACTCGTTGGCGCCCGGGCGCATGCCGGGCGTGAATAGAAAAGAGGAGCGCACGAACGAAACCTGCCGAACCACGTGTGGACGGACGACGCACGACGATGGCTTCGGAATGTGCAGTTACGATGTATCACGCGAACCGGGTTACGCGACCCGTCGTAATCGGCAAGGAGGCCACGCATCACTCCTTTTGTGAGCTGCGCCGCAAACCGGCGCGCGCTGCGCAAGCCCGCACGGATGCACGGGCATCACGCGTCACGGGCACTGCGTTGCGCAGGCCCGTGCGTCCATCGGTCACACCCTTGTCGTTATCGCGCGTGCAGCGCCGATGCGTCCGTCACGCCACCACGCGGTCGCATGGCGAGGCGAACCAGATAGATCACGATGAGCACGTTGGCGACGAGCACGGCAACCTTCAGCCAGCCGAAACGCACGATGCATTCGTAGATCTCCACGGGCACGAGCGAGCCGGTGGCGATCACGGTGAACCACTCGGCCCAGTGCTTGCGCATCCACAGGCCGATGCCTTCGGTGGCGAAGATGGCGGCATACACCAGCGCCACGATGCCCACCGCTTCGACCTTGGCCGGCCCCATCTGTTCGAGCAGGTGCACGAGGCTCCAGCGCAGGTCGTTGCTGTCGGTCAGCGGCAGGTGTTCCAGCCAGTGGACCAGGTGCCGGAAGCGGTCTTCCTGGTCGAGATGGAACGCGGCGCTGGCGATGATGATGAGACCGATCGTCTTGACCGCCTTGTAGACCGCGATGATGCGCAGGCCGGCAGGGTGGTGGTCGGGTGCGTGCGTGTCGTTCGGAAGATCGGTCGGCGTCATCGGCGAACTATAGATCGGCCAGGGCCGTGGCGTAATCCGCCGCGGGCATTATTTGCGCGGTTTCTTCCGCGCGCGCTTGCCGATGGTGGCCGGCTGCGGCGCGCCATCGGGTGTCGGGCCGCCGCGCTCGCCCACGCGCTCCATCCAGGCCAGGTCGTCGACATAGCCCAGGAAGTGCTGCAGGTAACCGGGTGACACGTCGCGCATCACGCCCAGGGCACGATGCACCAGGGCCGACGAATTCAGCGGGCCGGCGTTCTCGGGCACCGGCGCCAGCGACTGGCGCAGCTGGCTTTCGGTACGCACCCGCGACCACAGACGCTGGAAGTCGTCCAGCAGCGGCAGCTCCGGATACGACGAGGTGCCGCCGCGTTCGGCCGCGAGGGCGTCGACCAGCTGGCCGAGAGGGCCGCGAGGCACCGAGGGCGGCGGGGTGCTCACGGCGCGCCGGCGGCCGGCTTGGACGGCCGCGGCATCGGCGCGATCTCCACGCGGCGGTTCTTCGCCCGGCCTTCCTCACTGGTGTTCGCGCCCACCGGCTGCTCGGCTCCGAAGGCGGCGGCAAACACGGACGACGCCGGCACGCCCGCGGCGATCAGCGCGCGGGTGACCGTGAGCGATCGCTGGGCCGAGAGTTCCCAGTTGTCGACGAAGTGGCGGTTGCCGTCGTGCACGGGCTGGTCGTCGGTGAAGCCACTGACCATGAGCACGTCGTCGCGCGTCTTCAGGTAATCGGTGAGCGGACCGGCCAGGCTTTTCATCACCTCCTGGCCCTCCGGTTGCAACTGGTCGGAATTGAGCGCGAACAGCACGCTGCCGCGGATGCCGATGCGGCCGTCCACCAGCGTGACCCTTCCCGCGGCGATCGGTGCGGCCAGGGCCTGCTCCAGCGTCTGCCGGCGCTGCTGCTCCACCTGTTTCTGCTTCACCGCTTCGTCGAGCTTGCTGGTGAGCTGCAACTGCATGCCGATGACGCCGACCAGGATCAGCACGAACGCGCCCAGCAGCACCGACATCAGGTCGCCGAACGCGGCCCAGATCGGCGTGCCGGCTTCGCCTTCGAGTTCGGCGTCGTCACTCATGCGTCGGCCGCCCCGCTCGCACGCTGGCGCGCCAGCTGCTGCATTTCCTCGATGATCTGCTTCTGCGACAACACGCTGAGGTCGACCACCTCCCTGGCCTGCGCCACGTAGTACGCCAGTTGCTCATCGCTGCGTGCCATCGCGCCGTCCAGCGCACCGGCGATGTGCTGCAGGCGCTCCGCCAGGGCCTCGTTGGACTGGCCAAACAACTGCACGGCGCTGCCGAAGGCCTCGCCCAGGCCGGCCACCTCGGTGGTGCTGCCGGTGAGCTGCGCAGCGACGGCGTCGAGCTGGCGCGCGCCGGCCTCCACCTGGTCGCCGAAGCGCGTGCCGACACGCTCGAGCAGGTCGGCGGAGGTGGTGACGAGCGCATCCACGGCGGTGCGTTGTTCGTTGGATGCGTGGTTGACGGCATCCAGCAACGTTTCCAGCGTAGCCAGCAGGCGGTTGCGCTCGTCGAGCATGGCCGTGTCGCGCAGCATGCTGTCGGACAGTTTCTGGCGCAGCTCCGCGACCACTTCGGCCGCCGCGCGGGGCGCCTCGGCCACGGCCTCGACCAGGCGTGCCATCTCGGCGATGGTTGCGCCGGCGTGGGCCTCGGTGCTGGCCGACACCGCCGTGGCCGTGCGCTCCAGCGTGTCGCAGATGGCCTGCTCGCGACGGATCGCGTCCGCGGCGGCGGCCTCCCACTGGGCCTGCAACGAGGTGGTCATCGCGGCCAGGGCGTCGCTCCACGTGGCCAGGCGCGCGGCATCGCGCGAGGCGAGCACGTCCTGCAGTTCCGCATGCGACTGGTTGACCGCGTGGACCAGCGAGGCGGTATGCGCGTCGAACGTCGCCGCCGCCGTGGCCAGCGCCTCGTGGTGGCGGGTGGCCAGCGCGGCACCATGGTCGTCCAGCGCGCCTTGCAGGTGCTGCACCAGGGTGGCGTTGCCGGCCTGCTGGCGGGCCAGGGCGTCGTGCCAGATCGTCGCCACCTCGGCGGTGCTTTTCGCAAAGCCGGCGGCGAGGCCGTCCAACTGTGCCTTTACGGCGTGGGTCACCGTGTCGTGCAGTGCCGAGGTCTCGCGCGCCAGCCCCTCCATGGTCGCTGCCATCACCGGCTGGAACGCGGCACTGGCCGCACGCGCGCTCTCGGCCACGCTGTCCTGCAGGGACGCACGAACCGACTCGGCCAATCCCGTGTAGACCGTGGCCGTCGCGGCATGGAAGGCTTCCTGGCTGGCGAGCTGGCGCTCGCCCGCGGCCACGCCCTGCTGCTCCAGGCTGGCCATCATCGCCTGCAAACGATCGACCAGCGCAGGCATCACCTCGGTCTGCTGCTGCAGCAGGCGGAACGTCTCGTCACGCCGGTGCGCCTGCGAGAACACACGCAGCGTGGTCGATGCCTTCGCATCCAGCGCCTGCACCACTTCCAGCCGCTCACGGCGAAGCAAGGCGGACAGCAGTCCCAGCATGGCCGAGCTGGCCACGCCGGCAATCGACGTGCCGAAGGCGAAGCCCAGCCCCTTCACCGGCGCGGCCAGCGAGCCGCGGATCGCCTGCAGGTCGGTGGCGCTTTCCAGCGCCAGCCCGGTACCGCGCAGGGTGGCCATCATGCCCAGCAGCGTGCCGAGCATGCCCAGCAACACCAGCAGGCCGACCAGATAGGGCGTGAGCGACGGTGCGGGCAGGGCCACGCGCTCGCCTTCGATACGCAGGCGCATCGCGGTGCGCAGGCCGGGGTGCAGGCGCTCCAGCCAGGCGCCCAGGCCGGGCGGCGTGGCGGTCAGGTCGTCCACGGCCTGGCGCAGGCTGGACGTGGCCTGCCGGTAACGGTGCAGTTCCAGCGCACCGGCCAGGTAGCACAGGCCGATCAGCAGCGCGACGGCCGCACCCAGCGGATTGCTGCCCACGTAGCCGAAGCCGATCCAGCACACGGCCAGCAGGCCCACGAGGAAGACGGCGAGGTAAAGAGGAGTTCGGGACATGATTTCTCGGTTATCGGGCGGGCAGCGCGGCGAGCAGCGCATCCACCGGTTGGAAGCGAACGTGGAGTTCGGCCAGCAGCACGCTCTGCATGTCCTTGCGGAAGGTATCCAGCCAGGTTGCGGCGCCCTCGGCCTGGGCCGCGATGCGCAGCCGGTCGAAGTGCCGTCCCAGCACACCCGGCACCTGGCCCAGCAGCGCCTGCTCGCGCGGGCTGAGCGCCGCCTCCATGACGGCATCGACCCCGGCCAGGCGCGCCATATCGGCGGACACGGACGCCACGCTGTCGCGCAGGCGACCCCGCAGCTGGCCCGTCTGCGCCTGCATGGACCGTTGCAGGACGAGATAGCGCCGGCGGAACGGGGCGAAGTCGGCCAGGCCGCCCGTGTCGTCGCCCGAGGCGACCAGTTCGCGGGCGCCGGCGATGGCGCCGCCCAGCGCCTGGCGCACCCGCGCGCATTCCGCCACCTCGTCGGACAGCGGCCGGGAGAGGTCGTCGGCCGACGGAGCCGCCGGGCCGTCCAGCGTCGCGGACAAGGCAAGCGCGTGGGTCCAGTCGAGCCACTGGCTCAGCCGGTCCGGCAGGGCGATGTTCGGACGCGCGGTGTCGACGTCGGTGAGACGGGACAGCAGGCGGATGAACGTGGGGCCACGGACGCTCGTCCGCTGTACTCGTTGCACGGTATCTGCTGGCGAAAAAACGCCCATTTTACACGCGAACGGTGGCGACCCATGGATCGTCGGCAAAAGCCGCCCCCTGGGATACCATCCGGGGTCTTCCAAGTGAGGGGACGGGTCGATGGGGATGGTTCGCCGACTGGCAGGCATGGCGTGCGTGGTGTGGCTCGGCTCCGCGGCGATCGCCGCCCCGGCGCCCCCCGGCACCGGCACCGCCGCCGCACCCTGGTGGCAACATGCCCTGGTCTACGAGATCTACCCGCGCAGCTTCGGCGACAGCAACGGCGATGGCGTGGGCGACCTGAACGGCATCACCGCCCACCTCGACGATCTGCAGAAGCTGGGCGTCGATACCCTCTGGATCGCGCCGATGTACCCCTCGCCACAGGCGGACTTCGGCTACGACATCGCCGATTACGAAGCGATCGACCCGCAGTACGGCAACATGGTCGACTTCGACCGGCTGCAGGCGGAAGCGAAGAAGCGCCATCTCCACGTCGTGCTGGATATGGTGATGAACCACACCTCGGACAAACACGCCTGGTTCCTGGCCTCGGCGGCATCGCGCGACAACCCCAAGGCCGACTGGTACGTATGGAACGACGGCATCGATGCCGCCGGCGCCACGCTGTCCGCCGTGCAGAAACGCAACGTCCACGACGGCAAGGCACCGCCGAACAACTGGGAGTCGGTATTCGGCGGCTCGGCCTGGCAGTGGGTGCCCGCGCGCAAGCAGTTCTACTACCACCGCTTCTACGTGCAGCAGCCGGACCTCAACTGGCGCAACCCGGCGGTGGAGAAAGCCATGTTCGGCGCGATACGGTTCTGGCTGGATCGCGGCGTGGACGGCTTCCGGCTGGATGCGATCTCCACGCTGTTCGAAGATCCCCGCCTGCGCAACGATCCCATCCGCTCCGGCACCAATGCGCAGGGCGAGCCCAACCTGCAATCGCTGTACAGCGACAAGCTGCCCGAAGTGCACGGCGTGATGCGCCGGTTACGCGCCATGGTCGATGCCTACCCCGGCCAGCGTGTGCTGATCGGGGAAACCTACGAGCCCGACATCGCCCAGCTGGATGCGTGGTACGGCACGAAAGACGCCCCCGAACTGCACCTGCCCATGAACCTGCAGCTGGGCTTCGGCTGGCAGGCCAGCTTCGACGCGCGCTGGTTCCGCACGCGCCTGCAGGAATCGCAGCAGGTGCACGGGCAGCCGCTGCTGGTGGTGGACAACCACGACAACCCGCGCTCCATCGACCGCTTCGGCGACGGCCAGCACGATGTCGCCCGCGCCAAGGTGGTGGCGGCCGCCTTGCTGACCTCGCGTGCCGTGGCCCTCACGTATTACGGCGCGCCCATCGGCATGACCACCGCCACGCCCACCCGCGTGGAAGACGTGCGCGACCCCGTCGGCATCACGGGCTGGCCGAAGGACAAGGGCCGCGATGGCGAACGCACGCCGATGCAGTGGACGGCAGGGCCGCAAGCCGGATTTTCGACCAACCCGCACACCTGGCTGCCGGTCAATCCCAACCACGTCACGATCAACGTGGCGGACGAATCGGCACGGCCGGACTCACTGCTCAGCTGGCACCGCCAGCTGATCGCCCTGCGTCGTGACAACCCCGCGCTGCGCGACGGCGCCATGCGCTTCCTCGATACCGACAACCCCGACGTGTTGGTCTATCGCCGCGACGGCGACCGCCCGGTGCTGGTGATGCTCAACTTCAGCGGCAAGGCGCAACCGCTGGCGAAGGGCCTGATGCCGGGCAAGGTCAGGACGCTGGCCGGCAGCGACGCATGCCTGCCGGCCACGGCCACGCTGGAGGGGGCACGCTTGCCCGCCTATGCCGCGTGGGTCGTCACGCCTGACTGAGCGTGGCGACCACGCTGGCCGGTTATAGCTGCGCCGATTCCTTCCACAGGTCGGTGCCGCCGTCGCTGGCGTGCCGGTCGATCTCGGCCAGCTCGGCGTCGCTGAAGTCCAGGCGCTTCACGGCGTCCAGCGAGTTGTCCAGTTGCGCCACCGTGCGCGCGCCGATCAGCGACGAGGTGACCCGCGGATCGCGCAGCGTCCAGGCGATCGCCATCTGGGCCAGGGTCTGGCCGCGACCCTGGGCAATGACGTTCAGGGCGCGGATGCGTTCCAGGTTGGTGGCGTTGAGTTGCTCCTTGCCGAGCGAGCCCTCGCGCGTGGCGCGTGCGTCGGCGGGGACGCCGTCCAGGTACTTGGAGGTGAGCAGGCCCTGCGCCAGCGGCGAGAAGGCGATGCAGCCGGTGCCCAGGTCGTGCAGCGTGTCCAGCAGGCCATCCTCGATCCAGCGGTTGAACATCGAGTAGTTGGGTTGGTGGATGAACAGCGGCACGCGCTCGTCGGCCAGGATGGCGGCGGCCTTGCGCGTCAGCTCCGGGGAATAGCTGGAGATACCCACGTACAGGGCCTTGCCCTGGCGGTGCAGGTGCGCCAGCGCGCCCATGGTTTCCTCCAGCGGCGTGCTGGCATCGACGCGGTGCGAGTAGAAGATATCGACGTAATCCAGCCCCATGCGCCGCAGCGACTGGTCGCAGCTGGCAATGAGGTATTTGCGGCTGCCACCGATGCCACCGTACGGGCCGGGCCACATGTCCCAGCCCGCCTTCGACGAGATGACCAGCTCGTCGCGATACGGCGCGAAGTCGCTGGCCATGATGCGGCCGAAGTTCTCTTCGGCCGAACCGTACGGCGGGCCGTAGTTGTTGGCCAGGTCGAAATGGGTGACGCCGCGGTCGAACGCGCGTCGCAGGATGGCACGGCCGGTCTCGAACACGTCGGCACCGCCGAAGTTCTGCCACAGGCCCAGCGAGATCGCCGGCAGGTCGATGCCGCTGCGACCGCAGCGGCGATAAGGCATGAGGTCGTCGTAACGATCGGCGGCGGCTTGGTAGGGCATGACGGGGCTCCGGTTCACGTACGAAAAGAGGAATGGTAAGCCATGCGTGCGTGAATCCTTTATCCTGCCAAACCGCTACGGGAGCCGGGTGCAGGTGCCAAGCAAGGGCAGGACAACGCGGATGCCGCGCACGGCCACGTTCGCCTCGGCCATGAGGCTCTGGTCGGGCATGCTGCTGGCGTCGCTGGCGGTGCTTCTGGTTTCCGTGCTGCTGGGCGGGGCGGAGTCCACCGTGGCCGCCTCGTGGCAGGCGCTGTGGCACGACGTGGATACACCGATGCACGCCATCGTGTGGGAGCTGCGCATTCCGCGCTCCCTTGCCGCTTACGGCGTGGGCGGGCTGCTGGCGCTGTCCGGCTGCCTCATGCAGATCCTGGTGCGCAATCCGCTGGCCGATCCGTACACGCTGGGGTTGTCCGGCGGCGCGTCCGTCGGCGCGCTGGGTGCGATGCTGGCCGGCGCGGGCGCCGTCGTCACGACGCTGGGCGCCGCCGCCGGCGCGCTGGTCGCCTGTGTCGCCGTGTTCGTGCTGGCCCATCGCGACCTGCTGTCGCGACAGCGCGCCGCGCATCGGGAGGACGCCACCGACCTGATCCTGATCGGCGTGATGCTGGGCGCCGGGTTCGGCGCCGTGGTCAGCATGATGCTGGTGCTGGCGCCAGACCGGAACCTTCGCGGCATGCTGTTCTGGATGATGGGCGACCTGAGCGCCGTGGCCGATCCGTGGGTGCCCATCGCCAGCCTGCTGGCCGGCGTGCTGCTGATGGCACCGCTGGGCCGGCCGCTGAACCTGCTGCTGCGCGGCGAGGAATCCGCCAGCGCGCTGGGAGTGCGGCCGCCGCTGGTGAAGGCGGCGATCTTCCTCGTCGCCTCGCTGGCCACGGCCGTGGCCGTGACCACGGCGGGCACCGTCGGCTTCGTCGGGCTGGTGGTGCCGCACGCGCTGCGGCGCCTGGTCGGCAACGACCAGCGCGTGCTGGTGCCCGCCTGCGCGCTGGGCGGCGGCATCGTGGTGGTGGTGGCGGACGTGCTGGCACGCATCGTTGCCGAGCCCATCCAGTTGCCGGTGGGTGCGGTGATGGCGGTGATCGGCGTGCCCACCTTCATGGTGTTGCTGGTGGGCCGCCGATGAGCCATCGCCTGGTCGCCGCGGCCCTCGGCCTGACCATGGGCGGGCGGGAACTGGTCGGCTCCCTCGACATGACCGTCGATGCCGGCCAGGTATGGTGCGTGCTCGGCCCCAACGGCGCCGGCAAGTCCACCCTCCTGCGCACGCTGGCGGGATTGCGCCCGGCGGATCGCGGTCGCGTGTCGCTGGACGATCGCGACATCGCTGCCTGGCGGCCACTGGACCTCGCGCGCCGACGCGGCTTCCTGCCCCAGGCCGTGGTGGATGCCTTTTCCCTCTCGGTGATGGAGGCGGTGGTATCGGCGCGCCACCCACGGCTGTCGTTCTGGGCCTGGGGCGACGACGACGCCGGGCCGGCGCGGCAGGCGCTGGAAACGTTCGCGCTGCAGCCGCTGGCCGACCGCGACGTCACCACGCTGTCCGGCGGCGAGCGCCAGCGGGTGAACATCGCCACGCTGTTCGCGCAGGACGTGGACATCATGCTGCTGGACGAACCGCTGTCGTCGCTCGATCTTCACCACCAGATGAAGGCCTTGCACGAACTGATGCGCGTGGCGCGCGTGCACGGCACGTCCGTCGTCTACACCGTGCACGACATCAACCTGGCCTACCAGCACGCGACGCACGCCGTGCTGCTGGACGGCCGCGGCGGCGCGCTGGCCGGGCCACGTGATGCGGTCATCACCAGCACCCACCTGTCCGCCGCCTTCCACCATCCGATCCATGGCGTGACGCTCGGCGACGAGCTGTTCTTCCGCGCCGAACGCCTCGACGGTAACGCCCCATGATCCGTATCTGCCTCCTGCTGGCGCTGCTGTTCGCGCTTCCCGCCGCCGCCTCGGTGAGCGTCACCGACGACGCGGGCCACCGCGTGACGCTGGCGCAGCCGGCGCATCGCATCGTCAGCCTGGCGCCCAACATCACCGACGCGTTATTCGCCGCCGGCGCCGGGGACTACGTGGTCGGCACCTCGCGCTTCAGCGAGCACCCGGCGGCGGCGAAGCACATCCCGGTGGTGGGCGATGCCACGATGCTGGACCTTGAACGCATCGTAGGGCTGAAGCCCGACCTGATCGTGGTATGGCGCAGCGGCACGCCGGCCGCGCAGGTAGACAAGCTGACCCGCCTGGGCATTCCGGTGTTCTTCGCCGAGACGACACGGCTGGCCGACGTGGCCGATGCCACCCGTCGCTTCGGCGTGCTGGCCGGCACGACCGCGGTGGCCGGTCGCAACGCGGATGCCTTCGACGCCCGCCTGGCCGCCCTGCGCGCGAGCTACGCCGGCAAGGCGAATATCAGCGTGTTCTACCAGGTATGGGACAGGCCCCTGATGACGATCGGGCATGCCCAGATCGTCGACGATGCGATCACCCTGTGCGGTGGTCGCAACCTCTTCGCCGACCTGACCCAGGCGGCGCCTACCGTGAGCCGCGAAGCCGTGCTGGCCCGCGATCCCGAGGTGATCCTCGCCGGCACCGAGGCGACGGAGTCGCTGGCCGCCTGGCGGAAAACGCCGTTCCTCGCCGCCGTGAAGCACGGCAACGTGATCGCCCTGGATGCACCCACCCTCGTCCTGCCGTCGCCGTCCATCCTGCCCGGCGTGGAAACGCTGTGCCGGGTGCTCGACCAGGCCCGTGGTCGCGTGCACTGACATGCCGTCGCATGACCTTGCGGTCGCCATCACATCGCCCTTCCTAGACTGGCCCTCGACCGCCCCGCCGACGGAATGTGATGTCCATGTCCCGTGACCCCGCCGATTCGCTTCCCGATCGATCCTGGCTGGACGACGGCGGCGAAACGGGTGCGCTCATCCGGGCGTTCGACTGGTCGCGCACCGCGCTGGGACCCCTCGCCGACTGGCCGCAGAGTCTGCGTACCGCCACTGGGCTGCTGTTGCGTTCGCCTGTGCCCATCGTGCTGTTGTGGGGCGAGCGGGGCTACATGATCTACAACGATGCCTACTCCCTGTTCGCCGGCAAGCGTCATCCCGACCTGCTCGGCTCCGAGGTGCGCGAGGGCTGGAGCGAAGTCGCCGAGTTCAACGACAACGTGATGCGTGTCGGCCTGGCCGGCGGCACGCTGGCCTACAAGGACCAGGAGCTCACGCTGCACCGCCACGGCCGGCCCGAGCCGGTGTGGATGAACCTGGATTACTCGCCGGTGATCGATGAATCCGGCCAGCCGGCCGGTGTCATCGCCATCGTGGTGGAAACCTCCGAGCGCGTGCGGGCGGAACAGTCGATCCGTGCGAACGAGGCACGCCTGCGCTTCCTGGACACGCTGCGGGAATCCACGGCCCGCTACACGGACGCGGATGCCCTGCTGGCCACCACGACGCGCATGCTGGGCAAGTACCTCGGCGTGTCCATCTGCGCCTATGCCGATATGGACGACGACGAGAACGCCTTCACCATCCGTGGCGACTGGGCCGCGCCGGGATCGCAAAGCATCGTGGGGCGATACACGCTCACCGATTTCGGGCGCCTGGCCGTCACGCGGCTCACCGCGGGCGAGGCGTTCGTGCTCAACGACAGCCATGCCGAACTGTCGGCCGAGGAAGCCGAGGCCTTCGGCGCCCTCGGTGCCGCGGCCACGGTGTGCATGCCGCTGATACGCGGCGGCCGGTTGACCGCGCTGATGGCGATCCACCAGCGCGAGCCGCGGGTCTGGCAGCCCGACGACCTGGCCCTGCTGACGGAAGTGGTGGAGCGTTCCTGGGCGCACATCGAGCGCGTACGCGCCGAGGCGGCCGTGCGCGATGGCGAGCGGCGCTTCCGCGAATCGCTGGAGGAAAAGGTGCGCGAACGCACCGCGGCGCTGATGCAGGCCGAACAGGCCCTGATGCAGGCGCAGAAGATGGAGGCGCTGGGCAACCTCACCGGCGGCATCGCGCACGACTTCAACAACCTGCTGATGGCCGTGCAGGGCAGCCTCGAGCTGCTGCGCGAGCGCATGCCGCCCGATCCCCTGCTGTTGCGCCTGGTCGACAATGCGCGCAGCGGTGCCGAACGCGGCGCGGTACTGACGCGACGGATGCTGGCTTTCGCGAGGAGGCAGGAGCTGACCTCCGAACGCGTCGACGTACGCCACCTGGTCGAGGGCATGACCGAACTGATGCAACGCGCCCTGGGCAGCACCGTGATCGTCGAGACGCGCTTCGGCGCGCAACCGGCGGTGGTGGAGGCGGACGTGAACCAGCTGGAATCGGCCCTGCTCAATCTGGCGGTGAATGCACGCGATGCCATGGATGGCGTGGGCACCATTACCATCGCCACCGACGAGGTGCAGGTACCCGCCGACGATGGCGCGCTGGCGGCGGGGCGTTACGTCCGCCTCTCCATGACCGACTCCGGTTCGGGCATGAGCGAGGCGACCCTGAAGCGGGCGACCGAGCCGTTCTTCACCACCAAGGGCGTGGGCAAGGGAACGGGGCTGGGCCTGTCGATGGTGCACGGCCTGGCCGAGCAACTGGGCGGCACGTTGATCCTGTCCAGCCGGCCCGATGTCGGCACCACGGCGGAAATCTGGCTGCCGGCGGTGGATGCGCAGACGCCTGCCGCCACGTCGGGCCTGGCGATCGAACCGGTGCCCGCAGTCGCTGCGACGGCTCCGGACGAGACACGGGTGATCCTCGCCGTGGACGACGACGACCTGGTGCGCGCGACGACGATCGAGATGCTGGAAGCGATGGGCTATCGCGTGCTGGCGGCGCGCTCCGGTGCCGAAGCCCTACGGCTGCTCGAACGCACGCGGGTCCATCTCGTGGTCACCGACCATGCCATGCCGCAGATGACCGGCACGCAGCTGGCCCAGCGCGTGCGCGAACACGATCCGGCCCTGCCGGTGGTGCTGGTCACGGGCTATGCGGACATCGCCGGCGGTGCCGGCGACGACCTGCCCCGCCTGGCCAAGCCGTTCACGTACGCGGCGCTTACCGAGACGGTGGCCCGGGCCCTGCCGCGGCCCTGAACGCCGCGGCAGCCACACGCCCTACTTTTCCTTCGGCGGCAGGCGGTAACGCTGCTTGCTGTAGGCCCAGCTGGGCCACAGCGCATGGGCAAGGGCCGTCTTCTCTAGCGACGGATCGACCGCTTCCGGCTGCAGCGTCTCGCCGTCGGCCGAGTACTCATGGTCGAGCAGGTAGTGATACTGGGTCGGCGCCTGGTTGGGCCGCAGCACGATCAGCTGGTCGCCCTTGAGGTAACCGTAGTTGTCGCCGTACTGCATGATCGCGCGATCCGGGTAACGCTGTGTCAGGTCCGCACCCAGCATGGGGTGCTCGCTGCGGATGCCGATCAGCGACAGCAGCGTGGGCGCCAGGTCCACCTGGCTGACGATGTGCTCGTCTTTCTTCACCGGCACGCCCGCGCCCAGGATCAGGGCCGGGATATGGAAATGACGCACCGGCACCAGGCTGGCACCGAACACGCGGGCATCGTGGTCGGCCACGATCAGGAACACCGTGTGGTTCCAGTACGGCGACTGCTTGGCGCGCTCGAAGAAACGCCCGATCGACCAGTCGGCGTAACGCACCGCGTTCGCGTTGCTGGCCGGATCGCCCTCGGGCGTGATGCGGCCCGACGGGTATTCCCACGGCGTGTGGTTGGAGACGGAGAAGGCCACGGTCAACGTGGGTTTTTCGCCATCATCCAGCAGCCGCTGGTGCAACTCGTTGAACATGTCCTCGTCGGACGCACCCCACGAGCCGACGAACGCGGGCTTGGTCTTGAAGGTGGCGCTGTCCACCACCTCGTTGAAGCCGTTGCCGTAGAAGAACGAGCGCATGTTGTCGAAGTGGGCTTCACCGCCGTAGAGAAAGCGCGTGTGGTAGCCGAAGGTATCCAGCAAGGCACCGAGGGTGAAGAAGTCGCGCTGGCTGCGCGGCAGTTTCAGCACCGCCTCGGCCGGCGTGGGCAGGAAACCCGTGGTGACCGCCTCCAGGCCGCGCGCGCTGCGCGTGCCCGTGGCGTAGGTGCGCTCCAGCCACCAGCCCTCGTTGGACAGTTTGTCCAGCTCAGGGGTGTAGCCCGCGCCGCCCAGGCTGCCGACGAACTGCGCGCCCAGGCTTTCCTCCAGGATGATCACCAGGTTGAGCGGCTTGTCGCCCTGCCGCGTCGGTTCCTGGCGGTGCAGGCTGGGGTACTGCGGATCGAGCGGCGCACCGTCCAGGCCGGCCGCACGGCGCACGATGGCGTTCATCTCGTCGTCCGGCATCTTGCCGTACACGGCCGATGCCGAACGTTCGTTGCCCAGCGCCAGGGCGGCGTTGAGCACGTTGTAGAGCGAATTCAGCGGCAGCGTGTTGACCATCGCGTCGTTGGTGAAGGCCACCTGCGACGCGTTCAGCGGACGATGCTGCAAGGTGCCGCGCGCGGCCAGGAACAGTACGGCGAAGGTGAGCACCGTGGCCACCGGGCGCATCCATCCGCGTACGGGCCGGCGGTCGGGCTGGCGGGTGGGCAACAGGCGGAAGCCGATCCAGGCGATCAGCGCGAAGGCGACCAGGCCCAGGCCCACCGACAGCTTGTAGCCGTTCCAGAGCATGGCCGCGACTTCGTGCGGGCTGGTCAGGTATTCGAAATAGAGCCGGTTGGGCCGCGTGTCGTACTCGACCATGAACTGCGGCGTGGACACTTCCAGCAGCGCATAGAGCAGCCACCACAGGCGCAGCCACCAGGCCGCGATGCGCGTGGGCCAGCGCCGATGGCCCAGCCATGGCGAGAGCAGCGCCGGCAGGGCCACCACCATCGCCAGCAGCGAGAGGTCGATGCGCCAGCCGCCCAGCAGCACGGGCCACAGGCCACCGGCATCGTGGACGCGGGTCCACTGCCAAGCGGAAAGCGCGACGCGCGAAAGCGTCAGGAAAACGAGGACGGCGGCGATGAAACGCCAGGTGAGCTTGCGCACGATGGAGGTCCGGAGCAGGCGCGGCGGGTCGCCACGCGTGTGAAAATGCCAGGTTACAGGCGCATGACTTTACACTGTGCGCCCGACGAACGACTTACGGCCGGCTTTCGGCCCGCCGCACGAGGATCTTTGCGATGTTCAGACTGGCCGAGGCGACGCCGATCGCCACCGGGCACGTGCGCGAGGTGTACCAGCATCCCGACCGGCCCGACCTGCTGATCAAGGTGATCTCGGAAGCGTCCATCAAGGAGCGCTGGGACGCCGTCCCGTGGTATCGCCGGCGGGCCCGCAGCGGCCCGTACAAGGATTTTGTGCGCGAGTTCCGCGAGTACGTCACCGCCATCCATACCGGCGGCTACGACAGCGTGCCGATCGCCCGCGTGGTCGGCCTCGAGATGACGGACATCGGGCTGGGCCAGGTGGTCGAGAAGGTGCGCGGTCCCGATGGCGGCCTGGCCATCACGCTGCACGACTGGGTCAAGGCCGAAGGGTTCACCGCCACCACCCAGGCCGAGCTGGAGGCATTCCACGCGCGCCTGCTCGCGCACAACGTCATCGCCGCCGACCTGCACGCCTGGAACGTGGTCTACGGCGAGGATTCGCGCGGTGGTGGCCCGCGGCTGGTGATGATCGACGGCTTCGGCGAGAAGAACATCATCCCGCACTGCTCGATGAGCCGCGCGCACAACGCCTCGCGCACCACGAAGAAATACGAGCGGATGCTGAAACGCACCCGCGCCGAGGCGCCTTCCCGCTGACACGCGCGCTCCGCCGGGGTACTGCGCCGCCCCTGCTTAAGGGTGCGGCGTGCAGCCCGGCCGGGACGCCGAGGACGGCAACAGGAAATAATCCAGGTGGTTGGCCGTGCCCAGCCGTTGCGCCTGGCCGCTCACCACGCAGCCGTCCAGTGCCTCGTCGGTCGCCAGCAGCCAGCGGTGTGCCGGGTCCTGCGCCTGCCACGCACGGGCGTCGGCCAGCTGCGCGGGGGCGCTGCGACTGAACCCGAACTCCTTCACCGGGCGCACGGCCTGCAACAGGTTTTCCTCCCGCCAAAGCACCAGGCCCAGCTGGCCGTCCGGGCCGATCGCCTGGTCGGCCCGCTGCATCACCTGCCGGGCCGATTCGTTGTCGTTGAGCGCCGGGTAGGTCATCAGCGGCCAGGCGATCCAGCCGGCCGCCATGCCGGCCAGCAGGGCGAGCACGCCCCGGCGCGACCGCCCGACGGCGGCGCAGACGAAAAACAGCGCGCCGATGACGACCAGCGCGATCCACAGCACCTGCCCGCCATCGGCCAGTTCGTAGCGCGCCGCCATTTTCTGCGCGGCACGGGGATGGGCCAGCAGCGCCCACAGGCCCACGCCACCGAACACCAGCCCGCAGGCGACGGTGACAGCGAGCGCCAGCCGTTGCAGCCAGCGCGCCTTGAGCAGGTCCTGCAGGTAGGGCGCCATGGCCAGCGCCAGCATCGGCAGCGCGGGCAGGATGTAGATCGCCCGCTTGCCACGGGGGATGGAAAAGAACACCAGGATCAGCAGGCAGGACACCAGCGGCATCCACACGCGCGGCTCGCGCAGGCGCAGCGCCTCGCGCCAGCGCGGCAGCATGAGCGGGACCAGCAGCCACACCGGCAACCAGTCCTGCACGATGACGCCGAGGAAGAACCACGGCGCCTCGGCGTGCTGCCAGGAATTGGCGTAACGCTCCGCGGTCTGCCGGAAGAGGATGTCCTGCACATAGGCCAGGTATTCGGGCGTGCGCAGCCCGTAGGCGGCCACCAGCATCGGCGCGAGCCACAGCGATATCGCCAGCAGGAAGGCCAACGCACCGCCTGCCCAGCGCCAGCCATCGCCCTGCGTACGGGTGATGCCGGGCCACTGGCGGACGCGCATGACCACGTACGGCAGCAGCATCAACAGGGCGACGATGCCCACCCCCTTGGTGATGACGCCCAGGCCGGCGGCGAAGCAGCCCAGCCAGTACATCCGCCAGTCCGGGCCGCGCAGGCAGTGCACGAGGATGCCGACGTTGCCGGCGGTGATCCAGAACAACGACAGCGGGTCGATCTGCGCGTGCCGGATCACGTCGATGAACTGCATCGTTGCAAGCACGAGGATCGCCGCATACAGGCCGGTGCGGCCGTTCCACAGGCGACGCCCGGCATACCCCACCAGCGCCAGCGTGCCCAGGCCGGACAGCAGCGAGGTCAGCAGGAAGGCCCCACGCCAGCCGCCGGTCAGCCACATCCACGCGGCTTCGGTCCACATCAGCATCGGCGGCTTGTCGGAATACAGCTCCGCGCCACGGTGAGGGAACAGCCACTGGCCGGATTCGAGCATTTGCCGGGCCACCAGCGCGAAGCGCGGTTCGTCCGGCGGCCAGGGGTCGCGAAGGCCGATGCCCGCCGCCAGCACGGCCAGGGCGATGAGCATGAACCAGGCGAAGTCGCGGCGTGATCGATCGTCGTTCGAGTGCATGAAAAGCGCGGGCTGGCCGGAGTCGGCGGCCATCGTAGCCGACCTTCACCGGCCCGCGCTGACGAATGGCTTACCGCTGTGGGGTGGGTCGCATTTCAATTTTTTGCGGCCCGCACGTCTAGGGTGTTCGCCGGTGCGGAAATCGGCGCTCGTTCCTGCCCGTACGGGCGTCGATTTCCCACCGTGCGACCATAGATTCCCGTCCCATGAATGCGGTCAGACAACCCATGGATCGATCCGAGGCGGGCGCCTCACCCGGCGGGACGCGTGCCGCGCAGGTGGTCGGCCTGTTCCGCGAGCACAATGCCGCCCTGGTGGCCTTCCTGCGGGCCCGGCTGAATTCGCTGGCCGATGCCCAGGAAGTGGCCCAGGAGGTGTACCTGAAGCTGCTGGCGCTGGACCCCGCCACGACGATCGATTCGCCCCGCGCCTTCCTGTTCCGCGCGGCCGCCAACCTGGCCGTGGACCGCCTGCGCATGCGCAACGTCCGTGCGCTGGCGCCGGTGGACCCGGACGCCGACGACTGGCACGTCACGCCGATTCCCGAGCAGCACGCCGCGGCGCTCGAGCAATGGCGCGACCTGCGCCGGGCGCTCGACGAACTGCCGCCGAAGACCCGCCGCGCCTTCGTCATGCACGTGATCGACGGGCGCGCGTTCGCGGATGTGGCCAGGGATATGAAACTCAGCGAGCGCATGGTGCGCTACCACGTCGGCAACGCCCTGGCGCATTGCCGTGAACGCCGCGATCGCGCGGAGAACCCCTCATGACCGCCACACCCAGCCCCGATCACTCGCTCGAACACCGCGCCGCCGACTGGTGGGTGCGCCTGCGCGCCGCCGATCTCCCGGAGCGCACCCTTCTGGCATGGAGCGACTGGCTGGCCGCCGATCCCCGCCACGCCGAGGCCTTCGCGCGCGTCTCCGCGCTGGCCGAAGAGGCCGCCGGCATGCCGCCGTCGATGCGGGAACGCTTCCTCCAGCGGTATGCACCGGTTGCGGCCACGCCGCGCTCCCCACGTGCGCATCTTGTCCGCGTGGCGGCGGCCCTGGCCGCCCTGGTCGTGCTCGGTGCCGGGGCCTTCCTCCTGTGGCGGCCCCTGCCCGGCGTGTCGGCCGGGCACTATGCCAGCGAGCGGGCCGGCCACCGCGACATCGCCCTGCCCGACGGCTCCCGTATCGAGATGGGCGGGGCCACGTCGGTCACGGCACGCTACGGTCGCGACGAGCGCGCCATCGACCTCGACGCCGGCGAAGCCTTCTTCCAGGTGGCCCACGCCGAACGCCCCTTCGTGGTCAACGCCGGCCCCCTGCGCATCCGCGACCTGGGCACAGCGTTCAACGTGCGGCGCACGGGCGACCGGGTGACGGTCGCGGTCACCGAGGGACGCGTCCGCGTGTCGCCTTCCGCGGCACAGGGCGACGATGGCACCGTGGAACTGGGCGCCGGCCGCGAAGTCTCTTTCGATCCCGCGACCCAGGCCATGCGCATCGTGGATGTCGATCCCGCCACGGCCACCGCCTGGCGCGCGCACCGCCTGGCGTTCGTCGACGAGCCGCTGTCCTCGGTGGTGGACAACATCAACCGCTACAGCGCACGCCCCATCCACATCGCGGACCCGGCGCTGGGCAGGCTGACGTTTACCGGCACGGTGCAGGTCGATACCATCGACAGCTGGGTATCGGCGCTGCCGCGCGTGTTTCCGCTGCGTGTCGATACCTATGCCGACCGGCTCGAACTCACCCGTCAGACCGCCATGACGCGGGGTACGCAGCCGCGCTGACCATTCGCCCGGGGCCGCAGGTGTTGCAGTATTCGCTTCGCGGGCGCCGGCGCATGCTTACCGGCGCGCTCGCGCTGACGCTCGCCGTCCGCGCCGCGCAAGTCATCGGCGCGCCTGCCGGGGCGTCCGCGGGAGCGACGCTGCCGTTCGCCATCGCGCCGCAGCCGCTGACCACGGCGCTGCTGGCGTGGGGCAGGCAAGCCAACGTGCAGGTGCTGACCGCCTCCGGCTCGATCGCCAGCTGGCGTTCCGCCGGCGCACAGGGAATGCTCACCCCGGATGCCGCTCTCGACCAGCTGCTGCGGGGCACCGACCTCGAGCGCGAGTCCTACGATGCCAGCACGGTCGTGGTGCGCCAGCGCCAGCAAGCCGGCAACGCGACACCGGCACCCGCCGATCCGGCGGTGGCGTTCGATCCGGGCGCCGTGGTGCCGCTGGCCACGGTGGACGTGCAGGGCCTGGTGCAGGACGTCGGCTTCAAGGCCGACACCACCCGCAGCGCCACGCGCAACGACGCGCACCTGATGGACGTGCCGCAGTCGATTTCCGTGGTGACTCGCGATGCGATCGCGTCCCAGCAGGCGGTGGGGATCGGCGACGTGGCGCGCTATGTCGCCGGCGTGCAATACGTGGACGGCTACGGCGGCGCGCCGCTGTTCCTCATTCGTGGTTTCGACGCGGGGCACGGCATGACCGACGGCATGCCCAACGGCATCGCGCGCACGGAGGACCTGCCGCCGCTGATCGGCATCGAGCGCGTGGAGGTGCTGCGCGGACCCGAGGCCATCCTGGGCGACGCGTCGCAGAACAACAACTTCGGCGGCTCGATCAACGTGGTGATGAAACGGCCCCAGGCGGAGCCGGTGCGCACGCTCACCTACTCGGCGGGCCGCTACGACGGCGGCCGGCTCGGCGTGGACCTGGCCGGCGCCGCATCGGCCGATGGATCGGTCACCTATCGGGTGGTGGCCGCGGGACAGCGTGGCGAGACCACGCCGCGTGGCGACGGTGGCGGTCGCGGCGCCTACCTCGCACCGTCACTCGCATGGGCCGACGAGCGTACCCGCGTGATGGGCGGCGTGGAGTTCGTCGACAACCGCGTGCCCGGACCGGAGCACACCGTGCTGCTGGGTCCGTCGTTGTCCGCGGCGTCGCCCTACCGCTCCGTCCCTGGCACGCCGGGCGACACGTCGACGTATCGCACCGGCCGCGCGGTGTTCGAGTTCGACCATGCGTTCGACGACTGGACCCTGCACAGCCAGGGCCAGTACGTGCGCCAACGCAGCAACGGCAGCAGCTGGTCGTACGTGTCGAGTGAGTTCGGCACCCGCGATGCCGTGCTCTCACCGGTGGCACGCACCTTCCGCTACACGGGCACCTACTGGACCTGGCAGAACGACCTCACCCGCCGCTTCGGGCAGGGTGACGTGACACACACCGTGTTGCTAGGCTTCGACCTGGCCCGCACCCATGCGGGTGACGGCGGCAGCGGCAGCACCACCCAGACCGATGGCAGCGACAGCGAGACGGTCGGCGACCGCGAGGCATTCGTCGCCACGCGGCCACTGGCCTACGACCTGCGCACCGGCACGGCATTTTCCGCGCGGTTCAACGCCTTGCTGGCGCCCGTGAGTACCACCGTGCAGACCCTGGGCGGATCGTGGCAGACCAACGCCGGCGCCTACCTGCAGGACCAGATCGTCATCGGCGACCGCTGGAACGTGCTGGCCGCGTTACGGCGCACCACCTACCGGCTGGAAACGCACTGGACCGACGGCAGCCCGCGCACCCTGCGCAAGGCACGCTGGATTCCGAAGCTGGGCATGGTCTACAAGCTGTCGCCGGAGGTGGCCCTGTATGCGGACAGCTCCACCGGCTTCCAGCCGGATCCGCTGCTGGGCAAGGACGGCCAGCCGCTGCCCGTGGCCACCTCCCGACAGCTGGAGGCGGGCGGCAAGTTCGAGCTGTTCGACCATCGCGCCCGCCTGACCGCCGCGGTGTATCGCATCCGCGTGGACCACAGCGTGGACCTGGTCTCGCCGGAGGCGCCGTTCTTCGCCACGCCCGGCCCCGGCCAGACCAATCGCGGTGTGGAGCTGGAACTGTCCGGCCGCATCGCCGACGGCCTGGACGTCATCGCCAGCGTCACCGAGGCACGCATTCACAACAACGACGATACGAGACCCACCGGCTCGCCACGTCACCAGGCGGCCGTCTGGAGCAGCTACCGCTTCGGCGACGGCGACATCAAGCCCTGGGGCGTGGCCGCGGGCATCCTGGCGCGAAGCCGCAGCATCGGCCGCACCAGCAACGACGGCCAGTACTTCGGCATTCCCGGGCAGGCCAGCGTGGAAGCGAACGTGTCGCGCTACGGCGAGCACTGGCAGCTGACGCTGGGCGTGAAGAACCTCTTCGCCCGCACGCTGTACGCGGTGAACTTCGACGAGACCTTCGTCCCCATCCGCCAGGGCCGCGTGGTGCTGCTGACCGGTTCGTACGATTTCTAGGCGCCACCCGTCCGGGTGAACGCCTGCAAGGCCGCGGCGCAGGCGTCCTGGCTGAAAGCCGCCCTTGCTTCGCCAACGGCAGCAGGCTCCCTGAGAGGGATGTCATGGCAACCGTCCGCGCCGGGCACGCCACCGTGCCGCCGCCAGAATCGGTCGTAAGCCGCCAACGTCACGCCGTCACGCCGTCCCAGCGGATGGGCCTGGCGCGATACGCCACGCACGCGCTCGATGCCGTAATGGACCGCCAGTGAGCGGATCAGCGCCAGCAGGAGGTCGCGCGGACGCAGACCACCGGTGGCCCGGGTGAACCGGCCTATGGCCTCGCGCCCGAGGTAAGCCCACGAGCCGCGCATGGCCCCGATCAGCAGCCCCTCGACGCCACCGAAGGTGATCGTGCACGACGAAATCACCTCCTTGCCGTCGTTGAGCAGGAACAGGCCCAGTTCGCCCGTGGCGTCGTCTTCGGGGGCGCGCGCATGCAGATAGGCCACGTTGCCGTCGCCGAGCGGCAGGGTGGCCAGGCGCACGTCGTGTCCGCGCACCAGCCGTTCGCGCAGGCGCTCGGGAAACTCCCGCGCGATGAAGCGGTAATGCGCTTCCACCAGCCGCGCACAGGTGGCGAGGTGGAAGTCACGGGAGATGTAGTGCCGCTGCCAGCGCTCGTAGACCCGGGGATTCAAAGCCGCCGCAGCCCGCAAGGTGCGCGAGCGGCCGATCAGGTCCAGCCAAGCGGTCTGGCGACGGAACGCGGCCAGCGAGCGCAACAGGTACGCCAGCCGCGGCTCGGGCGCCGCGCCCTGCTTGCGCAGCGCCGCACGTCGCCGAAGATGGTCCAGGGCCAGCACCAGCGCGCTTCTCGGCCGCCGCGACCCGGCCCGGGCGTGGGTGAGATCGCGCATCGCCTGGGACGGGGGGTAGTGCGTCTGCATCTACCCATGACGTTCGGCGGGCGCCGGATTGAAATCGCTCGCCGTGGCGTGTGGAATGGACCGTGGGGTACGCCCAGGCCGGGGGCTAGCGCGAAGCGCGCCTTTTCCGCTCGTCCTTCCACACCACCCAGCCACCGAGCAAGGTCATCAGGGCCAGCCCGTACCAGGTGATCGCGTAGGTGAGGTGGTTGTCCGGGAAGGCGATGACCGTGAGCCCACCCACGGGACCGTCGTTGCCATCGACATGGCCGGGGGACGAGGCGGCATCGGCATCGATGAAGTACGGCGCCGTGTCGCCAAGCGACTTCGCCCGGGCAATGGCGGCCACGTCGCGGGAATACCAGCGATCGCCCGCAGGGTCGTTGTCCTGCAGGAACGCGCCCTTCGGCTCGCTGATGCGCAGCAGGCCGGTGATCGTGGTTTCACCGACGGGCCCTGGCATGCAGCTGGCCTTGCCGCCGCACCAGGTGGTGGAGACGAAGCCACGGTTGATGAGGACCACATCGCCGGCAGGCGTGCGCAGCGGCGTCAGCAACCACGAACCCATGCCCAGCTCGGTGCTGGCACGCACGCGCACGCTCTTGTCCTGCAACAGCGTGCCGGTGATCGTCACCCGCCGGTATTCGTCGTCGGCCGTCGTGATCGTCGACCACTGGGGCCGGCCCGGAGCGGCGACGGGCTGCGCATGCACGCGCTGGTCCACGCGGGCGATGAGGTCGTGCTTCCAGGCCCGGCGATGCACCTGCCAGGTGCCCAGGGCCATGAAGCCGGTGAACAGCACGAGGCCGCACAGCGCCAGCAACCCCAGAACGAGGACGCCGCGCGTTCGGCGCGGCGTCTTCGGTGTGGTTGGAACATCCACGCTCAAGGCAGGTTCTTGACCTGCTGCTCGGTCATGTCGTGGCTCATGCCCGGCATCATGTTCGAGTTGAGGTGGAACATGACCCAGATCGAGCCGGTGAGCGTGATCACCACCAGCACGAGGGTGAAGATCAGCGCCAGCATGTTCCAGCCGCCTTCCGACTTCGTGTTCATGTGCAGGAAGTAGATCATGTGGACCACGATCTGGATGGCGGCGAAGAACATCACCACGATCGCCAGCGTCTGCGCGTTCGGGATCACCTTGCCCATCACCAGCCAGAACGGCACCGCGGTGAGGAACACGGCGAGGAAGAACCCCGTCATATAGCCCTTCAGCGTGCTGTGGCTGGCGCCGTCGTCGTGATCGTCGTGGTGGTCGTGCGATTCGATGTGCGCGCTCACGGCAGCACTCCCATCAGGTAAACGAAGGTGAAGACGCCGATCCACACCACGTCGAGGAAGTGCCAGAACATCGACAGGCACATGATGCGACGCTTGTTGGCGGCAGTGAGGCCGAGGCGGCCCACCTGGAACAGCAGCGTGACCAGCCAGATGATGCCGAAGGTCACGTGCAGGCCGTGGGTGCCGACCAGGGTGAAGAACGAGGAAAGGAACGCGCTGCGCTGCGGACCGGCACCCTCGTGGATGAGGTGCGCGAACTCGTACATCTCGATGCCGAGGAACGCCAGGCCGAACAGGCCGGTGATGACCAGCCAGGCCATCATCGTGCCCTTGCGGTTCTTCTGCATCTCCAACACGGCGAAGCCATAGGTGATGGAAGACAGCAGCAGCATCGTCGTGTTGATCGCGACCAGCGGCAGCTCGAACAGGTCGGCACCCGAAGGGCCGCCCGCATAGCTGCGGCCAAGCACGCCGTACACGGCGAACAGGGTGGCGAAGATGAGGCAATCGCTCATCAGGTAGATCCAGAACCCGAGCAACGTGCCGTTGGCCGGGTGGTGGTCTTCCTTCATCCAGAACTCGAGGTCCTGGCCATCCGCGACGGTGGCGGGCGTAGCGTGCATATCAGACATGGGCGGCAAGCTCTTCCGTGCGGATGGCTTCGGTACGAGCCACTTCGTCGGCGGGGATGTAGTAGTCGCGCTTGTAGTTGAACGTGTGGCCGATCGCGGTGACCAGCAGGCCGAGGAAGGCCAGGCCGGCAACCAGGAACATGTGCCAGATCATGGCGAAGCCCAGCACGAAGGCGAAGCCCGCGATGATGATGCCCGCGCCGGTGTTCTTCGGCATGTGGATGGGCAGGTAGCCTTCCGTGCGACGCGTGTGGTTGCGCTCCTTCATGTCCCACCAGGCATCCGGCTCGTGGATGATCGGGGTGAACGCGAAGTTGTAATCCGGCGGCGGCGAAGAGGTGGACCACTCCAGCGTGCGGCCGTGCCACGGATCGCCGGTGACGTCGCGCAGCTTCTCGCGGTTGCGGATGCTGACGAAGATCTGCACGAGGAACGAGCCGATACCCAGGGCGATCAGCACCGCGCCGAATGCGGCCAGGCGGAACCAGAGCGCCAGCGAGGGGTCCTCGAAGTGGTTCATGCGGCGGGTGACGCCCATGAAGCCCAGCACGTACAGCGGCATGAAGGCGAAGTAGAAGCCCACCAGCCAGAACCAGAACGAGCACTTGCCCCAGAACGGGTCGAGACGGAAGCCGAAGGCCTTCGGGAACCAGTAGTTGATGGCGGCGAACACGCCGAACACCACGCCGCCGATGATCACGTTATGGAAATGCGCGATGAGGAACAGGCTGTTGTGCAGCAGGAAGTCCGCCGGGGGCACCGCCAGCATGACGCCGGTCATGCCACCGATGACGAAGGTGACCATGAAGCCCATCGTCCAGAGCATCGGCACGTCGAACTGGATGCGGCCACGGTACATCGTGAACAGCCAGTTGAAGATCTTCGCGCCCGTGGGGATCGAGATGATCATCGTGGTGATGCCGAAGAACGAGTTGACGCTGGCGCCGGAGCCCATGGTGAAGAAGTGGTGCAGCCAGACCAGGTACGACAGCACGGTGATGACCACGGTGGCGTAGACCATCGAGGCGTAACCGAACAGGCGCTTGCGGCTGAAGGTGGAAACGATCTCGGAGAACACGCCGAACACCGGCAGGATCAGGATGTAGACCTCGGGGTGGCCCCAGATCCAGATCAGGTTCACGTACATCATGGCGTTGCCGCCGAAGTCGTTCGTGAAGAAGTTGGTGCCGACGTAGCGATCCAGCGACAACAGCACCAGCACGGCCGTGAGCACCGGGAACGCGGCGACGATCAGCACGTTGGTGCACAGCGAGGTCCAGGTGAAGACGGGCATCTTCATCATGGACATGCCGGGTGCGCGCATCTTGACGATGGTGGCGATCAGGTTGATGCCGGACAGCGTGGTGCCCACGCCGGCCACCTGCAACGACCATATGTAGTAGTCCACCCCGACGTCGGGACTGGCCGCGAGGCCGGACAACGGCGGGTAGGCCAGCCAGCCAGTGCGGGCGAACTCGCCGACGAACAGCGACGCCATGACCAGCAGCGCGCCGGACACGGTCATCCAGAAGCTGAAGTTGTTGAGGAACGGGAAGGCGACGTCGCGTGCGCCGATCTGCAGCGGCACCACGTAGTTCATCAGGCCGGTGACCAGCGGCATCGCCACGAAGAAGATCATGATCACGCCGTGGGCGGTGAAGATCTGGTCGTAGTGGTGCGGTGGGAGGAAACCGGGGTTGTCGCCGAAGGCGATCGCCTGCTGGGCGCGCATCATCAGGGCGTCCGCGAAACCGCGCAGCAGCATGACGATGCCCAGCACCATGTACATGATGCCGATCTTCTTGTGATCGATGCTGGTGAACCACTCTTTCCAGAGGTAGCCCCACAGCTTGTACTTGGTGATCAGGCCCAGCACCACGAGGCCGCCGAGGGCGACGCCCGCGAACGTGGCGATGAGGATGGGCTCGTGGTACGGGACCGCCTCGATGGTGAGGCGTCCGAAGATCAGTTTGGCTAGATCGGGCATGTTCATTACCGGACTCGCTAAGGCTTGAATCGAAATCAGGCGGCCGCTGTTACAGCGGACGTCCGGCAGGGGAGATCGGCTGGCCGGCGCTGCCGGTGCCGACGCACAGCGCGCCCACGTAGCGCGGACCGGCGGTATCCAGGCCCACCCGCGCGCGGGTGGCGGCATCCAGCGAGGTCACGTTGTAGGTGCCCACCACGCCCTGGCCACCCTGCTTGTCGATCGCCATCATGTCGCTCTGGCACATGCGGTTGGACTCGACGCAGCGGTTGAGGATGGCGTTATAGAGGCTGGGGGCCACGCTGCCGTAGAAATGCACGGGCTCTTTCTCGCTGGGCTGCTCGAGCTTGAGGTAGTCCTCGCGGCTGAGCGTGTCGCCGCTGGCCTTGGCCTTCGCCACCCAGGCGGCGAAATCGGCGTCGGACAGGCTGTGGAAGCGGAAACGCATGTCCGAGAAACCGGCACCGCTGTAGTTGGCGGAAATGCCCTCGAAGTCGCCCGTCTTGTTCATGACCGCGTGCAGCTTGGTCTCCATGCCGGGCATGGCGTAGATCATGCCGGCCATGGACGGGACGAAGAAGGCATTCATCACCGACGACGCCGTGATGTGGAACTCGATCGGGCGATCGACGGGGGCGGCCATCTCGTTGACCGTGGCGATGCCCTGCTCCGGGTAGAGGAACAGCCATTTCCAGTCCAGGGCCACCACCTCGACCACCAGCGGCTTCGTGCCGGCCGGGACCGGGCGGGAGGCGTCGATCTGGTCGAGCGGACGGTAGGGGTCGAGCTTGTGCGTGCTGGTCCAGGTGATGGCGCCCAGCGCGATGATGATCAGCAGCGGGGCGGACCAGATCAGCAGCTCCAGCACCGTGGAGTGGTTCCAGTCCGGATCGTAGCCGCCGTGGTTCTTGTTTTTCTCGCTGTACTTCCAGGCGAACAGGAAGGTCATCACGATGACGGGGATGATGATGATGAGCATCAGCACCACGGAAATCATGATCAGGTCGCGCTGCTGCCTTGCGACGTCGCCCGAAGGGCTGAACAGCACGGCATCGCAGCCCGACAGGAGCAGGGCAAGGGCGGGGATCAGCAATCCGCGCAACATCTTCATGGACATTCGCATGAGGGAAGCAACCGTGGGGACATTAAAATTTACGCTCAACAGGCCGCCAAGGCCATAGGACACATTGTCCCATGGCGTCGGTCCGCCGTCCCCTGGTGCCTGTTCGACGCGCCATTGACCTTCCGCTTCGCTATGCTGTAGCCAACTATCCACCCGGGCCGAGCCAGGATGACCACCATTTCGCATGCGCACGAGGGCGCCGCGGGCGCCGAGCAGGACGTCCGCCGCCAGCACCAGACCAGCCACGCCCCGGTCGCCCCGGGCGAAATCGCGGTCGGCGTGGTTATCGGCCGGGCCTCGGAATACTTCGACTTCTTCACGTACGGCATCGCGTCCGTGCTCGTGTTCCCGTCGGTGTTCTTTCCGTTCCTGAGCCCGCTGGACGGCATCCTGCTGGCCTTCACGATTTTTTCATTCGCCTTTATCGCCCGGCCGATCGGCACCACGCTGTTCATGGCCATCCAGCGCACCTGGAGCCGCAGCACCAAACTCACGGTGGCGCTGTTCCTGCTGGGCACGTCCACGGTCAGCATCGCCTTCCTGCCAGCCAATACGAACGGCGGCTACACGGTCATCGTGATCCTGTCGCTGCTGCGGTTCCTGCAGGGCATCGCGCTGGGCGGCTCGTGGGACGGCCTGCCGTCCCTGCTGTCGCTCAATGCACCCAAGGAAAAACGCGGGTGGTACGCCATGCTGGGCCAGCTGGGCGCGCCGGTCGGCTTCCTGATCGCGGGCTCCCTGTTCCTGTTCCTGCACACCCAGCTGTCCCGTGAGGATTTCCTCGGCTGGGGCTGGCGCTACCCGTTCTTCGTGGCGTTCGCCATCAACGTGGTGGCTCTGTTCGCCCGCCTGCGCCTAGTGGTCACCGAGGAATACACCCAGTTGCTCGAAGAGGGCCAGCTGGAGCCGATCGGCATCATCGAGATGTTCCAGGCCCAGGGCTACAACCTGTTCATCGGCGCCTTCGCCGCCCTGGCCAGCTACGCCCTGTTCCACATCGTGACGATCTTCCCGCTGTCGTGGATCACGCTGAACCGCTCGCAGGACATCAACAACGTCCTGGTCGTGCAGATCGTGGGCGCCTTCCTGGCCGTGCTGGCCACGGTGGCCTCGGGCGTGCTGGCCGACAAGTTCGGCCGTCGCAATACGCTGGGCACCATGGCGGTACTGATCGGCCTGTTCGCCATCGCCTCGCCCTGGCTGCTGGGTGGCGGCAAGGTGGCCCAGGACGCCTTCCTCCTGATCGGCTTCGCCCTGCTGGGTCTGTCGTACGGTCAGGCCGCGGGTACGGTGACCGCCAACTTCGCCAAGCGCTTCCGCTATACCGGCGCGGCCCTGACTTCCGATTTCGCCTGGTTGTTCGGTGCGGCTTTTGCCCCGCTGGTGGCGCTGGGCCTGTCGATGCGCTTCGGCCTGGCCGCGGTCAGCGTCTACCTGCTGTCCGGTGCCGCCTGCACGTTGCTGGCGCTGCGCATCAACCGCTCGCTGGAAACCGACCGCAACAAGGCCTGACAGGAAGGAAATCCCCGCCCGATTAGCGTGGGCGGGGCCCGCCGGGGTGGCTTACCCTGTGTCGCATGCTCTTCGACCTGCCCGACCGCGACACCCTCTACCGCGCCTTGCTGGAACGCGACCCCGCCTATGACGGCCATGTGTTCGTCGGGGTCACCAGCACGGGCGTGTTCTGCCGGCTGACCTGCCCGGCACGCAAACCACTGCTCGAAAACACCCGTTTCTACGATTCGGTACCCGCCTGCTTCGAGGCGGGCTTCCGGCCGTGCCTCCGCTGCCGGCCGCTGGACCCGGTGGGCCAACGGGAGCCGATCGTCTCGGCCCTGCTCAGGCGCCTGGAAGACGAGCCCGAGCGGATCTGGGCCGAGGGCGATCTGGTCGAACTGGGCTACGACCCCTCGACCGTCCGCCGCGCATTCAAGCGCCACCTCGGCCTCACCTTCCTCGACATGGCCCGCCTGCGGCGCGCCGGGCGGGGCATGGACCGGCTCGCCACCCGCGCCAGCGTCATCGACGCCCAGCAAGCTGCCGGCTACGGGTCCGGCAGCGGCTTCCGCGAGGCCATCGTGCGCCTGCTGGGCGAGGTGCCGGTGGCACTGCGCGGCAGGGAGCTACTCCGGGCCGACTGGATCGAGTCACCGATCGGCACGATGCTGGCGGTGGCGGACGCCCACGCCCTGCACCTGCTGGAGTTCTTCGACCGTACCGCGCTGCCCACCGAACTGAAGAAGCTGCGCGAGGCGACCCGGTCTTCGATCACGTTCGGGCGCACCCCGGTCATCGACCGCATCGAAGCCGAACTGAGGGACTACTTCGAGGGCCGGCGGCTGGCCTTCGACACGCCGCTGGCCCGTCACGGCTCCGCCTTCACGAAGGCCGTATGGGATGCCTTGGTCGCGATTCCGCCCGGAAGTACCCGGAGCTATGGCGACATCGCGCACGCCGCGGGCCGCCATACGGCCGTGCGTGCGGTTGCCCGGGCCAACGGGGCCAACCAGCTCGCCATCGTGATCCCGTGCCACCGGGTGATCGGCGCCGATGGCTCGCTGACCGGCTACGGCGGTGGGCTATGGCGGAAGGACTGGCTGCTGCGGCATGAGCGGAAGGTGGTGGGGGTCACCAGATGAGATCGTCCGGCACGACGAACTGCTTGTAGTAGTCGTCGTCATCGTCGCTGGTCGGCAGCGGATCGCCTTCCTTGCGGCCGTGATCGAGCACGATCATGTCCGTGGCACGGGCATGGATCTTGTCGGCGGGCAGGCGCGGGATGAGCTCGTAGCCGTCGCCGGCCCGCGCGATCACCAGGCTGCCGGAGGCAAGCTGCGCACGCAGCGCCTCGTTGACGAAGATGCTGGCGATCTTCTCGCCATCGTTGAAGCGATAGGCGATATCGCCCTCGCGCTTGACCCGGGTCGTCTCGATGATCTGCCGGACCTGCGCGCGGATCTCCCTGGCGCGGGCCTCGGCGTTGCGCTCGGCAGCGAGGGCCCGATCGCGCTCGGCACGCTCGGCCTGGAGCCGGCGAACGTCCACCTGGTCGGCGGTATCCGGTGCCGGCGCCTTGCCCTGACGCGCCTTGGCCTGTTCGCGCGCGACCTTGGCCAGCTTGTCCTTCTTGACGAGGCCGGCCTTGAGTAGCTGTTCCTGGAGCGGATTGCGCATGGCGGTGGTTTCGTACGTGCGGGGCATCGATTCTAGCGCCGAAGACCCGCACCGGGGCCGGCGGGCTGCCGCCCCGCCGGCTCAGTTGAAATCCACCTGCACCACGATGGGGCGCCGGAACGCACCGCCGCGCACGGTCGGGCCGGTTTCGCGCAGGCGCACGTTGAAGTCGTAGGAACGTCCCGTACCCAGCGCGTTGGCCAGGAACGGCACGCCCGGCCGGATCGTCGTCCGGGTGTCGTCGCTGGCCAGTTCGAGGCCCACGTTGCGAGGGCCACTGAGCGAGAAGAGCTCGCTCACCGTCGGGTCCGCGTCCGCGGCCCTTCCGAACGTGAACGAGGCGACCAGGCCGACCGGTTCGGCGCATTCCTGCACCACCAGGTGAAAGGGCCGCCACGGGGTCGCACGCTCCGGCGTGGCGAAATTGCCGACGTGGTAGGTGCCCACGTCGAAAACCTGGTTCAGCGATTCCGCGCTGATGCTGCAGGTGGGGCGTACGAACTGGAGGTCGTAGACCACGAGGTGGCGGAATGCCCGGGTCCTGACATTGCCGGGCTGGTAGGACCACTGCTGGGCGATGACCCGGCTGTCGACGCGACCGAAGCGCACCGGGCCGCCCAGGCGCTTGACGCGATAGCCGACCACGGCGTCGTTGCCGATCACCCCGTCGCCCAGCCCGAAGTAGCGCTGGTATCGGTGCGGGAACTCGTAGTGCTGGCTGTTGCGCAGGTCATGGATGTACACCTCGATGCCGAAGCCCGACGGCTGGCCGCCTACGGTGAGGGGGACCATGCCGCCTTCGCGGGCCACGGTGTAATCGCCTTCCAGCGTGGCGTAGCCTTTTCCGCATTTCGCCAGCCGGTTGCCGTCGCCATAGGCCACGTCGTCGCGGACCACGGTACCAGGCGCCATGGCGTTGCTGACCGTGATCTGCGCGGTCTGGCCTAGCTGGTAGTTGCCTTCGGCCTGCCAGTAACAGCCGCTGGATATCGCCATGGCCGGCATGGCGAACAGCAGCAGCGGCAGCGCGCACGACGCGCGACGGATCGTTCGGTGATGCATGGAAACCTCGTTCCTTAAGGTGGGTGGTCCACGATGACGTCGTGGGTGGGAAAGTGGCGATCCAGCCACGACGACCAGCGCACCGCGCGGCGGATCAGGTCGGCGCGATAGCGCGCGTTGAACCGCGGCGTGCGCGAGTGGTAGTTGGCAGCGCGTGTCCAGACATCGCCGGTGTCGCCGCGCAGGTGCCCACGGATGCGCCACGCCGCGAGCAGGAAGGCATAGCAACCCGGCGCCGCCACGTCGGCAGGGGCGATACCGAACCGCGACAGGCCGCGCAGGTACGCCGTGTTGAACTGCAACGGGCCGACGTCGTAGGTGCCGTTGGCGTTGCGCACCCACTGCCCCGGCTTGCCCGCCTCCTTCTCCGCGATGGCGAGCAGGATGTTGGCGGGTACGTCGTAGGCCAGCGAGGCACCGAGTGAGCACACGACCATCTCCTGGCGCGGCGGCGGGATGTCCGGAAGGGTGTCGATCATGGCGACGGCTCGTCGCGCCCCACCGAGGCGGATCGCTGCACGGCGTCCATCACCGATGTCGTGCGCGCGCCGGGTGGGCCGCCGGGCAGATCGCCATACACCGCCACGCCCGCACGCCCGGTCGCGGCGGCGAATGCCGCGCCACCGCCCATGGCGATGGCGCTTCCGATCACGCCCGCCGAACCGGCCAGCACGCCCAGGTGGGAGCCGGTCACCAGCGTGTAGAAGAACTGCGGAATGCGTATCGCCAGGACCAGGACCAGGACCGATACCGCCAGCATCATGCCGAGCCACATGAAGCGCGGGTCGCTCGCATTCATGCTGGCGCTGGACAGGCCTTCGATCGCACGGTGTCCGCCGGCACCGAGCACGCCCAGCATAAGCACGCTGATACCGACCGCCAGGGCGTGCTTGTAATAGCTGATGGCCAGCGCGGACGTCCAGCGTGCGCCGCCGAAGCCGAGCAGGAAGATGCCGGCATAGCCGAGCAGCCAGGCCGTCACCAGCGCGACGAGAAACTGCGCCGCGACGATCGTCAGCAGTACGAGGATGAGGACGGCAATGCCACCCGCCAGCAACTGGTCGGCCTCGCTGCCGGTCCGGGTGGCGTCCAGCGTGGTGAAATAGATGCGCAGGCCACGCGCGACGAAGGCGTCGGCATGCGTACGAAACCGCGAGGCGCCCATGCCGTCGCCCATCCCTTCGCCCAGTTCGAAGAACGAGTCGACGATATCGGCGATGAAGCCGTCGCCCCCTTGGCCGTCGCTGGCGTTCACCAGCAACCAGTAGAACGTGCCGGTGACGACCACGAACCGGACCAGCTCCAGCAGCACCTCGCCCAGGTCCTGCCGCAGCACCAGCATGCCCATCGTCCAGACCAGGCTGATCACGGCGAGCGACCAGAACAGCGTTTTCGCCGCGTCCAGGATGCCCTCGATCGCCAGGCTTTTCGTCATCGCCGTTTCCGCGGCAGTCACCACCGCGTCAGGCGTGACCTTCTGGGCGTGCGCGACCACGGCCAGCAACAGCAGCGGGAGGCCGAGGGCGACGGACGACCGGTTCATGCGCGACATGGCGTGCTCACAGGGACGGCAACGGTGTTTCAGAGGCGACGATGGCCGACTGCAGCCCTTCGCGCAGGTGCCGGCCCGTGGCGATGGCTCGCGCGTCCTTGTCCGCGGCCGCCTGCGCTTCGGCGGCACGCGCGAACTCCGAGGCCAGCATCATCGAACGCATCTTGATCAGCTGGTTGGCTTGCGAACCCGCCAGGGCGTTGGCGATCTGGAGTTGACGGCCCTGGCCCTCGACCGCATTGCCGACCGTCGCCAATGCCTCCAGCCCGCCGGCTTCGTCGTCGAGGCGGCCCTGCTCCATATCGATGATCTTCACCAGCGCGTCGTTGGCCGCCTTGCGCGCGCGCGAACCTTCGAAATCGGCACCGGCGGCATCGCCCGCGTTGCCGCCCAGCCGGGTGTAGTACGCCGAGGCATCCTCGAAATGCGCGGCATAGTCGTCACTGCCGCCCGGCGCGTGAACCTTCTGCAGCAGCTGCTTCACCTCGTGGGGTATCGGGACGATGCGGTCGCCGTGGGCGCCGCGGGTGATGATCCAGGTGAAGTTCGCATCGATTGCCGCATTCGTGTCGAGCTTCCTGCTGATCTCGCTCGACATCGCCGCGATATGCGCGCTGGACGCATTGGTTTGCTGTGCGGCCTTGTCGATGTTCTCGGCGTGTTGCTTGAGCGAGCCACCACTCTGATCGGTCAGCGACTTCCTGATCGCCACCAGTTGCGCGTTCTGGGCGACGTTCGAGAAGAAATTCATCATGTCGAAGACAGCGACGCTCGCCGCTGCCCGGCCCGTCGTACTGGTGGCGATGATCGCCATCAGTACGACGGCGGCCGACCGCGGCACTCGGCTCCATGCTTTCATGGCACGCGTACTCCTGGGATCAGTAATCGAATGGCGTGTAGGGCTGCCTGAAGGTCAGGTCCTTCACGGCCATGACGTTGAAGCGATAACCGGGTCGGATGGTGAGTTCGGGCGCGTAGCTCATGTTCCTGTCGATCATCTTCGTCGCCACCTCGCCGATCTGCCGGGCCAGGTTTTCGCGCAGCATGACGGGGCTGGAGGTACCGAACGGATCGTCCGACGGACGGATGCCGGACGACGTCAGGCCGGTGGTGATCCCGGACATCAGGACGGCCGAGGCGAACATGCGCAGGTAGTGGCGGTTGACCTTGTCGTGGAAGCCTGCGTAACCCGCCGCGTCCACGCCTTCCATGGCCCCGATGTCGAGGGCCTTGCCGTCGGGAAACACGATGCGCTGCCAGGCCACCAGGACACGCGACTGCCCTTCGATGACGTTGTGGCTATAGCGCCCGACCAGCCGTGCGCCCTGCGGGATCAGCCGATGGTGTCCGGTCGCCGTGTCGAACACGTCCTGGCTGACCTGGGCGATGATCTGGCCGGGTAACTCGGAGTGGATGCCCGAGATCATCGTGGCCGGGATCACCGAGCCCGCGCGCAGTTCGAACGCGGTGCGCGGGGCGTCCACGCGGGTATCCAGCCGCCAGCGATCCGCACCCGCCGCCCGCGCCCTCGCGTCGTCGAACGCAGCGTAGTCGCCGTCTGCGTGCACGGGCAGCCGGGCGTCGGACGCCGGTGTCTCCGTGGCGTTCGTACGGGCATCGTCCACGGCAACCCCCTTGCCTGCCGGCGCCTCGGGGCGCGTCGCGGCCGCAGCCAGGCCGGTGCGCGCGTGCAACGCGTCCTGGAACAGTTTCATGCGCTCCCGGGCCACGGCATCGTCCTCGACGCCCGGGGCGCCTTCCGTGCGGCTCGCAGGCAGCGGTGGCATCCCGGGATCGGCCACGCGTGCCACCGGGAACGACGGCACGGCCGGCTCGTCGGGGTCCGGGACCAGGCCGGCGGTAGCGCCGCCGGCCAGCATCTGCTCGAGCAACCGGCTGTTCTCGGGCAGCGCACTCGCGACCGGCGCAGGCGCAGGCTCGCTTGTGCGCCCACGTTGCAGCGCCACCAGCGCCACGAGCACGACGAATACCGCCATGACGCCACCGACGATCAGCAGCGGCACGTTGTTCACCCGGCGCACGCCGGACGGGCGAGCCACCACCTCGTTCACCGGCGCCGCTCGATGGTGATGCGCCGCTGCGCCACGCCGACACCGGCCACGAGGACGGCTTTACGGAACAACGTATCGACGATGTAACGGCCGTCCTGCAGGCGGTAATTGACCATCACCTCTTCGTCTTTCCGGAAGAAGCTGCCGCTCTCCCGTATCACCAGCAGCGTGGGTGCCTCGCCCTGGGTGAACGTGGGCGGCATCTCGATCACGGTCTTCACGCCGTCGTTGTAGACGCGCGCGGGTTTGAACGGTGCGTTGCCGCTGATCCGATAACCGAAATCGAGGTCGCCCAGGTACGGCTTTTTCTCCGCCGGCGGTGGGGTGGACTGGGCCACGGCCGCCTGACGTTTCACCGCGGCCCATTTGGCCTCGACCGCATCCGGATAGGTAAACGCAACACGGGGCATGTATTCCGTGCGATGCGAGCGCAGCCTCATGTGATAGGTACGCCGGTCCGTCGTAACCATCAGCGAGGTTTCCAGGCCGACATCGAGCGGCTTGATGACCATGTGCTGCACCGCGGTGGCACCCGTACCGGACAGCGCGGGCTCCACCAGCCAGCGCACGGCGTCGCCCACGTTGACCGAGCTGACCTGCTCGCCCGGTTCCAGTTCCACGTCGCACACCTGCATGACGGCGCACACGACGCTGGGCTGGGATTGTCCGAACAGGAAGCGGATGCTGCCGTCCGGCCCAGGCACGGGCTTCACCGAGGCGGCCGTGCTGGCGATCCATTTGCGCGAGATATCGAGCCCGGCTTTTTCCTGGGCGGTCAGTCGCGGGTTGTCCCGCGAGAAGAACTGGTCGGCCAGCTCGGTCTCGGTGGTCGCCGTGGCGACGGCGGGGAGGAGCCACGCCAGCGTGGCGAGGGTAGCTGCTGTTTTCATGTCGTGCCCGTCAGAACTGCTTGGACCAGGAGTAGTCGGAGATGTAGATACCCAGCGGATTGAGCCGCAGTTGCTCGTCGTCGATATCGCTCGCGGGGGAGCGGGTCTCGACATTGAGCAGGGCCCTCATGCGGTAAGGCTTGCCCAGCAGCTCGCCCTGGCGCGAGCGCTGGGTTTCGATCCAGTCGACCTGCCAGGTGCTTGCCGTCTGCGGGATCGCCGAGGCGATCTCGACGTTCACCGTCTGCTTCTGCGCCCGCTTGAACGGATTGGTCTCGGGCGAGCCGTTCAGCCACGCGGTCATCTTCCGTGCCGCCGCACTGCCCGCGTCCATCAGCGCGTAGACCTTGAAGATGGCGCGACGCTGCATCGCGATATCCGGCGTGACGGTGCGCGCGTTGACGATGAAATCGGCCACCGAGGCGCGGATGACCCGCTGGTCCACCCGTGCCGCCTTGTCCGCCGGCGCCACGGCCATCGCTTCGCCCAGCTTGTTCACCTCGATGACATAGGGCACGAACTTGGACTGGCTGCCGATGTAGACCACCCCGCCGACCGCGGCGAGCACGATCAGCAGGGCAATCAGCGCCACGGCCTGCCACAGGGTGCGCGACGCGATCAGGCTGCCCACGTGGGAGTTCCAGGTGCGCCGCGCGTTGAGGTAGGGATGCGCCAGGCCCTTGCCGGACATCGGGCGTGGATGGGGCGTCTTGCTGGGCGTGCTCATGCGGGCGCTCCGTAGTCTTCCAGCCGCAGCCCCTTGAGCTGCAGCCAGGCATGTACCCAGGCCTCGCCGTGGCGATCCTCCAGGGCACGAATGGTGGCGATGGACTCGCGATCGGTATGGCCGATGAAGGCGAGCGCCAGCGGACCCAGCGCGAGTTCGTAGAGGCGCCTGCCCTGCTCCGACACGTAGTAGTAATGGCGTTTCTGCACCGCGGTGGCGAGGATCTCGATCTGCCGGGTGTTCAGGCCCATGCGCCGATAGAGCGCACTGGCGTCGTCGTCGCGGGCGAACGGATTGGGCAGGAATATCCGCGTCGCGGTGGATTCGACGATCACGTCGAGGATGCCCGAGCGGGCGGCGTCGGAAAGACTTTGCGTGGCCATGATGACGATGCAGTTGGACTTGCGCAGCACCTTGAGCCACTCGCGGATCTTCGCGCGGAACACCGGGTGGCCCAGCATCAGCCAGGCCTCGTCGAGAATGATCGCCGCGGGCTGGCCGGTCAGCGACGCCTCGATACGACGGAAGAGATACAGCAGCACGGGCAGGACGAAGCGGTCGCCCAGGTTGAGCAGGTCCTCGATCTCGAACACCGCGAACTCCGACAGGCGCAGGCCGTCCTGCGCCGCGTCCAGCAGGTGGCCCATGGCGCCGTCCGCGGTATAGACACGCAGTGCCTCGCGGATCGATTCGTCCTGGATCATCAGCACGAACTCCGACAAGGTCGTCGCGCCGGATTGCTGCATGGACACGATGGCGTTGCCGATCTCGTTGCGCTGCGCGGGGGTGGTCTGCACGCCGTTCAGGGCCAGCATGCTGTCGATCCATTCCACCGCCCAGGCGCGATCCGCCCGGGACGCCAGGAACTGCAGCGGACAGAAGGCCAGGGTCTCGTTGTCGCCGCCCACCTCGACATGCAGGCCACCGCAGGCCTTGGCCAGCGGAAACAGCGACAGGCCCTTGTCGAAGCAGTACAGCGACATGCCGCGATAGCGCCGCAACTGCGCCGCGATAAGGCCCAGGTGGGTCGACTTGCCCGAACCCGTGGGTCCGAACAGGAACGTGTGGCCGAGGTCGTTCACGTGCAGGTTGAGCCGGAACGGCGTCGCCCCCTGCGTGACGCACTGCATGAGCGGCGGCGACGCGGGCGGATACATCGGACACGGCGCCTCGGCCTGCCCGGTCCAGATGGTGGACGACGGCAGCAGGTCGGCGAGGTTGAGCGTATTGATCTGCGGGCGACGCACGTTCTCCACGCCGTGCCCGGGCAGGCTGCCGAGCAGCGCGTCCATGGTGTTGACCGTTTCCACGCGGGCGGCGAAACCGCGCGCGTTGATCGCTTTCTCGATCTGACGTACCGAGCGGTCCAGCCGCGCGCGGTCCTCGTCGGACACCACGACCACGCTGGTGTAGTAACCCTGGGCGACCAGGCCACTGTTGATCTCCGCGATGGCGGCTTCCGCGTCGTGCACCATCGACAACGCGTCGTAGTTGACCGAGCCCGAACTGGTCTGGAACACCTGGTCGAAGAAGCCGCGCACCTTCTGCCGCCACTTCTTGCGGAATTTCTCCATTTCCCGCAGGGCTTCGTGCGCGTCCATGAAGATGAACCGGTTGGACCAGCGGTAGGCACTGGGCAGCTCGGCCAGTGAGGTCAGGATGCCGGGGTAGGACTCCAGCGGAAACCCTTCGATGGCCACCACCTGCACGAAACGCCGGCCGATCCGCGGCGCCACGCCCGCCCATATTTCCTGGCCGCCCACCAGCGCGTCCACGTACACCGGGTTGGCCGGCAACGTGATCGGATGGTCCAGCCCGGTGACGCACAGCTGCAACCAGCGCAGGAAGTCGTCGTGGATCTGCTCGCGGCCTTCCTCGGTGACGTGGCGCCGGCCCTTCAGCCGGTCCATGCGGAACACGCCGGACAACCGGCCCTCGAAGCCACGGCACTCGCGCTGGAACTCGGCCAGCAGGCCATACGTACGCTCGGCCTTGCCGGCCACTTCGCTGTCGTCGTCGAACATCATCTCGACGAAGCGGCGCTGCGCCACCTGCGGCGGAAACCAGGTCAGCGTCATCACCAGGTAGCCCTCGTAGGTGGCGCCCAGGCTGTTGAACATCCGTCGGCGTTCCTCGTCGATGGCGGCCGAGACCGGATCGGGAAACGCCGAGCACGCCGCGTCGGCGTAATCCTGCGCGGGCCGCCGAACCGCATCCACGTGCAGGATCCAGCCGTTGCCCAGCCGCGCAAGCGCCTGGTTCACGCGCATGGAGGCCGTCTCGCGCTGTTCATCGGTACTGCTGGCAGCATCGTCGCCGGTGAAGATCCACGCTGCCATCAACGCGCCGTTCTTGCCCACCACCACGCCGTCGTCCACCACGGCCGCGTAGTTGAGCAAATCCGCCACGCCCTGGCCGTGCGGACGGTAGTGGCTGAGCTTGGGCTCCGCATCCAGCCGACGGATGCGGTACAGCAGCAGGATGACGAGCACGCCGACGATCGACGCCATGGCCGAGGTGATCCACGCCATCATCGGTACTGCGCCTCCTCGGCCGGGCCGTTGCGACGGAACGGCGTGGATCGCGCCGCATAGTAGGCCCGGTACCGGCGCTGGCGCAGGTACACCTTGCGCATCTTCGGGTCGGCCCGGGCCATCAGGCGGAACACCTGTACCGCACCGATCCACAGGGCGCCACCGAACACGGCGGCCTTCCATTCCTGCGCCGAGAAGACGAGCGCCGCCGCGAGCAACCCCGAAAACAGCACGAGTTCGCGGTCGCCGCCCATGAACAGGTTGTCGCGATTGCCGGCACGCCGGATGGGCACGGTACGGACGGCCATCAGGCGAAGCCGCGAGCGTACGCTGCCGACAACGGGGAACGTGCTTGAGTCGCGCCGGCGGACTTGCCCTGCCAGTTGCCGCCGAACATGGACACCACGGCTGTGGCCTGCACGATCACCGAGATCACCAGCACGAGGAACACCATGGTGCGCAGGAACCCGCTGATCTCGCCGCCGAAGATGAGCATGGCGCCGCAGGCCACGATGCCCACCAGCGAAATGATGAAGGGCACGGGACCGGTCAACGAGGTATAGAGCGAGCCCAGGCCTTCTTCGTAGGGCAGTGGCTTGGCATCCAGGGCGTGGGCAAGCTCCGGCAACGCCACCAGGAATACGAGGAGCAATGCGGGAACGATCAGCGATGGCGACGGGCAATGACGCGGGGTGGACGGGTTCATGGTTTTCCTTCGTTTCAAAGAGTGCGCAACAGGTAGCGGCCGTTCTCGTAGCCGTCCACGGCCACGATGTCCTGGACGCGACGGCCGCCGACGGTGCGGGCGATATGGACCAGCAGGTGCACCGCCTCGCCGATCAACGGCTCGATGAGTCGGGGCGCGTCGCGATGCATGCTGATCAGCAGCGACAGCCGCGACAGCCCGGCTTTCGCATCGTTGGCGTGCAGCGTGGCGGCGCCGCCTTCGTGGCCGGTGTTCCACGCCATCAGCAGGTCCAGCGCCTCGGGTCCACGCACCTCGCCCACCAGGATGCGATCCGGACGCATGCGCAGCGAGGTACGCAGCAGCCGGGTCATGTCGATATCGGGCGAGGTCCGGTACTGCACGAAGTTCTCCGCCATGCACTGGATTTCGCCGGTGTCCTCGATGATGAAGACGCGTTCGCGCTCGTCCAGCCTGACCATCTCGCGGATCACCGCGTTGATCAGTGTGGTCTTGCCCGAGCCGGTGCCACCGATCACCAAAATGTTGCGATGCCGACGTATCGCGTCCAGCAACAGGTCGCGCTGCGCGCACGTCATCGTGCCGGCCGCCACGTAGTCGTCGAAGCCGAAGATCGACACCGCTTTCTTGCGCAGGGCGAACGTGGGCGCGCGCACGATCGGCGGCAGCTGGGCGGCGAAGCGCGAGCCATCCAGCGGAAATTCGGACTCGAGCACCGGGTGCGCGCGCGTGATCTCCTTGCCGTAGTAGCCGGCGATCGTCTTGATCACCGCCTCCGACTGGCTTGGTCGCATGCTGCCGACGCAACGCATGCCTTCGCCCAGGCGTTCCTGCCAGAGCCGATGGTCCGCATTGAGCATGATCTCCACCGTGTCCGGATCGCCGAAGGCGTGCAGGAAGGCATCGCCCAGGTCGCGCCGCAGCTTTTCGCGTGCCCGTGCACGCACGACGGCAGAGGAGGCACCGCTCTGTCCGTGTTCCATCAGGCGGCCTTGTCGTGGTGGGCGACGTCGTCCTCCTGCTCGCAGGCCGAGCGCCAGGCGCGATGCAGGCCATGCAGCGGCAGGCTGTCCCACGACGAGGGCAACACGATGCGGCAACTGCCGCCGGGCCAGCTGACCCGCAGGCGGGTGCCGGGCATCGCGCCGCGCGTAAACACCTTGCTGCCCTGGCCGACCACGCCGACCGCCCGGCCGTCGTCGTCGTGCACCGATGCGCCGAACGGCAGGGGCGCACCGTCGGGAAGGCTGGCGTGGATCAGCACGGCCCGCGCCTGTTCCGTCGGGTAGTTCAGGCGCGCCATCGCGCCGGCCCGCGGCACCGCCACCTCGCTGGTGTTGTGCAGGTGGACGTCGTGCGACGCGCCACGCGGATCGATCGACACCTGGTTGATCTGATAGGGCTGCAGGCCGCGGATCACCGCGTTGCCGTGGCGATCCAGGCGCACCCCGGCGTGGCTTTCGATACGCGCGCCGGCGGCGCCGGGGGCATGCACGATCGCATTGGTCTCGCCCAGTTCCTGGGTAAAGGTGATGCCGTCGCGGTGCGCCACGACCGCGCCCGTGGCGCCGAGGGAATACTGGGTGGAGGCACCGCCCGCCCGACTGAGGCCGACCCGATAGGCGCCCGTCTGGCCGCGGTAGGCCAGGTTGGCGCTGCCGGTCTGCCGCGACGTGCCGGCGTCCGCCCCGGCACGGGTGGCCGCCAGGGCGTAGGTGAGGTCGTCGTGGCCGGCCAGCGGACCGTTGAGCGTGGCGGTCAGCGTGCTTTCGCGCCTGCCGCTTCCGGTATAGGACGCTCCCAGCGCAGGTGCACCGGTCGTGTGGCCCAGCGGCACGTTGAACGACACGTACAGCGTGGTGTCGGTGCGGGTACGCGTACGCGCATCGAAGGCCCCGGCCAGCGACGAACCGATGCGGGAGCGTTGCAGCGAGACGTTGTAGAACGCCTCGCGCAGCGAGCCCGCATAGGCGAGGGTGAAGTCGAGGTCCCGCGAGGATCGTCCCCAATAGTCCACCATGGAGCCGGTCAGCGACACGCGGCCGGTGCCCAGGTTCTGCCCGAGGTTCGCATCCAGGCGCCCGCGTTCGCCGGAAGGCAGCACCTCGCCCGTGCCATGCCGAAGCCGGCTGCGCCAGCGCGATGCGTCGGTGACGCCGAGGTAATCGCGGGTGGAGAAACGGTAGGCCGCGACGGCGAAGCTCGTGCCGGTTTCCCCGAGCGTGCGGCTGTAGCGCAGGCGCGTGCTGGTGCCGCGGCGGATGCGCTCGCGGCGCATGGCCGCGCGCGACGTCGTTACATCCAGGGCGACCGCGCCGACGGGCAGGTTCACGGCCAGGCCGACCAGACCCGAGGCATAGCTGTTGGAGACCGTGCCGCCGGTGTAGACGGTGCTGTTGACCGTGGCGCCGTACTGGAACGAGCCCTGGGCGACGAAGGGTGTATCCCGCACGGAGGCTTCGTCCACCTGCCCCGCCCACACGGCGAAACGCGTGGAGCCTTCGCGCAGCATCTGCGGCACGGCGGTGTAGGGCACCAGCGTGGTGCGGGTGCGACCGTCCGCCTCGGTCACGGTGACTTCCAGGTCACTGCCGTACCCGGTGGGATAAAGGTCGTCGATCTCGAACGGACCCGGCGCCACCGTGCTGCTGTGGATGATGTAGCCGTTCTGGCGCACGGTCACCTGCGCGTTGCCCTCGGCCACGCCGCGGATCACCGGCGCGTAACCCCGCTGGGACGCAGGCAGCATGCGCGGGTCGCTGGCGATGCCGATACCGCGAAGGCGCACGCTGTCGAGGATCTCGCCCGGCGTATAGGTCTCGCCCACGGTGAGTTGCGCGCGCAGGTCTGTCAGGTCGTGCTGCGCGTGGACCAGCGTGTTGCGCCAGGCCGACCGTCCGTCCGCCATGTCGAGGCCGCCGCTCTGGCGCAGGCGCCAGCCGCCCAGGTTGACACCGGCCTGGAGGCCGACATACGTGGCCGTCGAGCGACGGCCGGCGGCGCGTACGTCGTAGCGGTTGGCGTTGTAGTTGAGCATGGCGGCGTTTTCACCCGCGTCCCACAGCTCGGGCGCGACGTAGCCCCGCGCGCGGGAGGCGAGGAAGGCCTGGGGCAGACTGATGCGCAGCACCTGGTCCGCGTCGTCGAAATCCGCCTTGGCGCCAGGAATCCTCCGCTCCAGCGGTGCGCAGGCGTCTTCGGTGTCCGTTGCCGCCGAGGCCGGCGCACCCGTATGCCGCTGGAGCTTTTGCGGGTCGAGCCCCAGCCTCAGCAGCAGGCTTCGGTCCAGGCATGGCGTGGCTCCGTCGTTGCCTGCCACCACCCGGAACGGCACCTCGAACTGGCCGGGCACCGCGTCGCCGTTGAGCAGCACGCGCGGCTGGTAGAGGCCCGGCAGGGTGACGTTACCGCGCTCGAAGCGCGACAGGTCGATGGCGCCGGCGGCAGAGTGGATGAACTCGGGATTGAAGGTGGCCTGCGGCACCGCCGGGTCCAGCGACGCGCCCTCCGCATGGGCGCAGCCGGCCAGCGCGAAGGCGACCGCAAGCGGCCGCCGGGGCAGCCAGGTAGGGCAGGTGGCATGTTTCATCGCGCGTCGATCGTCGTGCTGTGGGCGACGAAACCACCGTAATCGTTGATGCTCTGGTAGTGGATATCGAGTCGGCCCGGCGGGAGCGCCTTCGGCAAGGGCGGCGTCACCGAGGCATGCGGCGCGATGGACAGCGGCTCGGCCTCGACCTCACCGCTTGGCGTGGTCAGGCGCAGCTCGTTCAGGGCAACGTAAAAAGGACTGCCATTGCTCACGGCAAGCGTGCCCTCGGGCGACCGGGTCCAGGTCAGTGCCTCGGCGGCGCGTGCCGGCGAGCCCTTCAGGCCCTTCGGTCGATAGAAGAGTTTCAGCCGGTAGCGAAAGGCCAGCTGCATGGTGTTGCCCTCGCTGCCGTCGGCCGCCTTGGGCGGCACCTCCAGCACGTTCAGCCAGAACTGCGATTCACGATCCTCCGGCAGCGTGCCGTCGGTGAAGGCGATGCGCAGCGTCTGCGACCGGCCGGATTCCACGCGCGCGATGGGCGGCGTGAGGTTGAAGGGCACGTCGACATGCTCCGGCGTCGAGCGCGCATCGCCGTCGTCGATCCAGGCCTGGGTCAGCACGGGCAGCGATCCCTTGTTGGTCAGCCGGACCGATATCTCGCGATCGCCCGCGTTGTAGATATAGCGCGTGGCATTCATGACCACCCCCGCGGAGGCGGGTACGGCGGCGACCAGCAGCAGCGCCAGCAGCGCGCGCGCCAGCCCCGCGACATTCCGTTTCGTTGCTTCCATGACGGGCGTTCCTTCGGGTGAGCCGTTCGACCGCCGGGCGTGCCCGGCGGTCGAGTTCCTTGCTTACTGTTCGTAGCGGATCGTATAGGTCACCGAACTGTTGGCGCCGCCGGCCACGACGGTGCCTGTGCGCTCGTAGGACGCCGAATAGGCCAGCACGGCCTGGTTGTCGGAAACGGTTTCCTTCACCCCGTCCTGGGTGTCGCTCCAGATGTCGATGGCCTTGCCGTTCTTGTCGAACAGGCGGACCTGCACACCCGACGCGCCACCGCTGGTCTTCAGGGCGCCGGTGAGGGGATCGACCGTGGAACCGGTGTCGTAGGTGGCCCACACCCGGGTGCCGTTGGCGCAGGTGGTCTCGCCGGCCTTGCCGATGTAGATGCGATAGCCGGTGTTGCCCGTGGTGGTGCCCACGTCACCGAAATCGGCCGCGTTCACCGAGCCGATGTTCACGGTGAAGTCGGGGCCGCTGCCCGGCGCACCACCGTCGACGGTGCAGGTGACGTTGGTGATGGCGCCGGTGAAGGTGATGGTGCCGGTGGAGGCGAAAGCCGATGGCGCGGCAAGCCCGGCGATCAGCAGCGCGGAAGCGATAGCTTTGAGGTTCATCCGATTAACCCTTTGTATGACTTGAGAAACGGCCCCGGAGGGTCGTCGGCAGGAGGAGACACGGGTCACCCCCGCGCATCACGCAGCCGAGCTCGACTACGCGAGCGCAACAAGAATTCTGTACGAATCCCCCGCCCAGCCATATGGAATAAACCTCAAAAATCCGAGTTTTTTCCTACCCCCTTCTCAGCTATCAAGCCCTCGATTGATCAGATTTCTCATTACAAGTGGCTTTGAAGTGCGCTGCTGCTCACTCAGCCGCCAATCTTGCGCAGCGGCTTGCCACTCATCAGGTTGCGTTCGATCTGTTCCAGCGTCACGCCCTTGGTCTCGGGGACCAGGAAGAACGTGACCGCGATGAACACCGCGTTGAGCGCGGCGTATAGCCAGAAGGTCGGCGCATTGCCGATGCCGCTGAGCAACGACAGGAACGTCGCGCCAACGATCATATTGGTCACCCAGTTGGTGAAGGTGGACGCGGCGATGCCGAAATCGCGTCCCTGCAACGGCTGCACCTCGGAACACAGCGTCCAGATCAGCGGCCCGGCGGACATGGCGAAGCCCACGATGAACAGCAGGAGCATGCCCACGGTGAAGAACTGCTCGCCGCGGGAATGGATGCCCAGGCTCATCATCGTGCCGACCACACCCAGGCCCACGGCCATGATGGTGAAGCCTGCATAGAGAATGGGCTTGCGACCCAGACGGTCGACGAAGGCGAACGCGATCAGGGTGGCCAGCACGTTGGTCAGGCCCACGGCGGCGGTGAACCACATCTGCGCGTGGGTGTCGTAGCCCATGTCCTTGAAGATGCGCGGCGCGTAGTACATCACCACGTTCATGCCGGTGAACTGCTGGACGGCCTGCAACAGCACGCCCAGGCCGACCGAGCGGCGGAAGTTGGGGTTCTGCCCGAACATGCTCCAGCCGTGCTGGCGGGTTTTCAGCTGCTCGTCGATATCGGCGATCTCGTTCCGGACCACCGCCGCGTCCCCGCGCAGCTTCGCCAGCACGGCCTGCGCGTCCTCGCGGCGGCCACGCATCAGCAGCCAGCGCGGGCTGTCAGGCAGGAAGAACAGCCCGATGAGGAACAGCACGCCCGGTGCGGCGATGATCCCCAGCATCCAGCGCCAGTTGCCGCTGGCACTGAAGGCGGTGTCGGAGAGGAAGGCCAGCAGGATGCCGGTGGTGATCATCAGCTGGTAGGTCGAGATCATGGCGCCGCGCACCTTCTCCGGCGCCACCTCAGCCAGGTACAGCGGTGCGGTGAAGGTCGCCACGCCGATGGCGATGCCCAGGACGAAACGCGCCACGAGCAGGATCTGGGGCGACCCGGCCACCGCACAGAACAGCGAGCCGGCAATGAAGACGACGCCGGCGACGATCAGCGAGCGCTTGCGACCCAGCGATGCCGACATCCAGCCCGCACCCAGCGCACCGATCGCCGCGCCGCCCATCATCGAACTCACGATCCACTCGATCATGTGGTCGGTCACCTTGAAGTCGGCCTGGATGAACTGGGTGGCACCGGAGATGACGCCGATGTCCAGGCCGAACATCAGCCCGGCCAGCGCCGCCAGGATGCAGGTGGTGACGATCGCCGCCCGGGGGTGGGCAGCGGCGGCCTGTCGTTCGAGCGGGGCGTCCATGGGCGGGCATCCTTCGGTGAGGGGAAAGGGCGACCGCATTGGATGCCTAGACATGTGTTCGAGTGGTGTGCAGCGCGTGCGGCCGGGGTGACGAGCAGTCCCCCGGTGCGGTGCGATGCGAGGTGCGATGCAGGCTGTGTTAGTTTGGGCCGTGAAGACTGCGCGATGGCTACCTTGACCGACCGAATTCCCAACGAGTCCCCCGACGATCCCACCGTGACGACGCGCGATGCGGCCGAGTTGCTGGGGGTGTCCGTGAGCACCGCTCAGAAGTGGATCGAGGGGGGCGCGCTGCCCTCGTGGAAGACGCCCGGCGGCCATCGCCGGATGCGGCGCAGCGCCGTGCTGGCGTTACTGGAAGAACGCATGGCGCCCCCGGGCGAGTCGCCCGCCACGCTGCCGGACGAACTGCGCCCGGCGCGTCATCCGGATTACCCGGTACACGCCGACGAGGCCCGGCGATTGCGCGCGCTCGCCCGCTCCGGCCTGCTGGACACGGCGCAGGATCCGGCCTTCGACCGCATCACCTGGCTGGCGTCACGGATCGCGGGGGCGCCCACGGCGGCCATCGCCTTGCTGACCTCGCGCCGGCAGTGGTTCAAGTCGCGCCAGGGCCTGGAACTGGACGAAACCCCGCGCGGATGGGCGATCTGCAGCCACGCGGTGCTCGGCAACGGGCTGTTGCTGGTCGAGGACGCGCGTCGGGACGATCGCTTCCGCAGCAATCCCCTCGTCCTGGGCGAACCGCATATCCGCTTCTACGCGGGGCAGCCCCTGCGCGGTCCGGACGGTCACGTGCTGGGCACCCTGTGCGTGTTCGGCAACGAACCGCGGGGCCTGAGCATCATCCAGGCGGACGGCCTGCGTGCCCTGGCGGCCCTGGCCGAGGACGAAATCCGCCTGCACATGATCGAACACGGCCGGCGCTGGCAGACCCCATCCACGCCGAGCGATATCCCGCCCCCGCCGAGCGATACCCCGCCCGACTGACGCCGCCTGGTCGCATGCGTCAGGCCAGTTCGGCCACCGCGCGACGGACGTTGTCGATACCGCCGGCCTGCTGCGTGGTCGCCACGGCCACGTCGGACACGCGCTCCAGCAGCGTGCCCACGGAGGTCAGGATGTCGCGCATGGCCGCGCCTGCCTCGCCACTGCGGGCGCTGCCCTCACGCACCCGCTCCAGCGTGCCGTCGATGAGTTCGCGGATGTCGCGTGCGGACTCTGCGCTGCGCTGCGAGAGCATGCGCACCTCGTTCGCCACCACGGCGAAACCCTTGCCGTGGATACCCGAACGCGCCGCCTCGATGGAGGCGTTAAGCGCGAGGATATTGGTCTGGAACGCGATGTCGTCGATCATCGCGATGATTTCCGAGATGTCGCGCGCACCGGCCTGGATCGCCGACATCGTGGCGATGACCGCGTCCACCATGGCGCCGCCGTCCACCGCCGAGCGGCTGGCTGCGTTGGCCAGGTTGTTGGTCGCGCGGGCCTGCGCCGCGATAGCCGGCACGGTATCGGCCAGCTCGGCCAGGGAGGCATGCAGGGTGCGCGAGGCACGCGTCTGTGCGGTCACGTCGGTGGCGTACTTGACCACCTTGAACGGGCGCCCGGACATGTCGAAGATCGGGTTGTAGCTGCCCTGTATCCATACCTCGCGGCCGTGCCGGTCCACGCGGCGGTACAACGCCGAGTCGTATTCCCCGCGCCCCAGTTTCTGCCAGAAGGCCAGGTAATCGGCGCCTTCGCGATCGGCGGCATCGACGAACATGCGGTGGTGCTGGCCGACCACCTCGTCGCGGGTATAGCCCATCGTGGTGAGGAAGTTGTCGTTGGCCTCGAGAATCGTGCCATCCAGCGTGAAGCTGATGACGGCCTGTGCCTTGTCGATCGCCGCCAGACGGCCTTCCATGTCGGCGGCACGCAGGCGCTGCTGGGTCACGTCGGTGGCGAACTTCACCACCTTGACCGGCCGGCCGAAGGCGTTGAGCACCGGGTTGTAGCTGGCCTGTATCCAGACCTCGCGGCCGTCCCTGCCCCGGCGCCGATAGAGACCGACATCCGGCTTGCCGGCCGCCAGCCGGGCCCAGAACGCGGCGTAGTCGGGCGACGCGGCGTCCTCGGCCTCGACGAAGATGCGGTGGTGGCGGCCCACGATGTCCGCCGGCTCGGCGTAGCCCAGGGCCTCGACGAAGTTGCGGTTGGCATCGAGGATGGTGCCGTCCAGCGCGAATTCGATCACCGCCTGCGTGCGGTCCAGCGCATCCAGCTTGCCCCGCAACCCCGTGCGCGACTCCCCGACGACCCGGCGCATGCCGGCGAACAAACCGATGGCCATGATGGCGTTATCCCCTGGTGAACTCTCGAACATCCTTATCGACGATCGCGAGGGGCCGCTGAACACCCACTGCCGGAAACGCACAGCGATTCCGCGGAACGCTTACTCCACCACACCGATGCCCAGCTCGCGCGAGTCGGCGCGGCCGCGGTCGTCGACCACGCGCACCAGGAAGCGACCGGTGCGCTCCGGCGCCCACATCAGGCTCTGGCCGCTCGGCACACTACCCAGGTAGGCATCGTCCACGAACCAGTACAGCGTGCGTGACGCGCCGTCGGCGGTGGCGGTGAAGGCCACCCGCTCGCTGCCCAGTCGCGATACCCGGATCTGGTAGGTGCTGCCTTTCAGCGGCGAGGTGATTTTCGGCGGATCGCCCGCCAGCTGGCCACCGCCCTGGCAGTCCGGCAGCGCCGGCGGTGTTCGCCGCGGCATGCCGGCCTGGGCGAACACGCGGGCCAGGTCGGAGGGCCAGTATTCGTAGACGTCGGTGCGTGTGCGCGCCGGATCGTAGGGAGGGCACGCCGGCTTGCCCGTCGCCGTATCCACAACCACGGGCCGGTGCACGGTGCTGAGCCGGATGGGTGATTTGCCGGGAATGAACCAGGTGCTGCCGACCTGCGGACACCAGGCATTGGGCAGGTCGCCGCTGGCCAGGCAGACGGCCACCCGGCGCAGGTTGGGCGGATTGCGCCGCACGGGCTCGACCATGCGCGGACGCTCGGCGCGCAGCGCGTCGGCGATACGGAAGAACAGCGGCGCGGCGGCATCCACGCCGATGAAGGCGGGGTTGCCCGCGCCGTCGAAGTTGCCGATCCATACCACCAGGACATAGGGCCCGAAACTGCCGGCCGTCCAGGCATCGCGGAAACTCCACGACGTGCCCGTTTTCCAGTACACCGGCAGGCGCGAAGGCTGCGCGGCCACGGCATCGTCCGGCCGCGGGTTCTGCCGCAGCATGTCCATCACCATGAAGCTGGCTTCCTCGCTGAGCACGCGGGTGCCCTGGGTCCGTGGCTGCGCCGCCAGCGTGCGCAACGGCCGCAGCTGGCCGCGGTTGGCCAGCATGGCGTAGAGCCCGGACAACTCCTGCATGGTCACTTCTCCGCCACCGAGCACCAGCGCCAGCCCGTAGTGTTTCTCGCTGGCCATGCGCGAGATGCCGGCGTCGTGCAGGAACTGGTACAGGTTAGGGCTGGCCAGTCGCGCGGCGATCTGCACGGCAGGGATGTTGCGGCTGCGGATGAGCGCCTGCGTGGCGGTCACCGGCCCCAGGAAATGGCCGTCGAAGTTCTCGGGCGTGTACGGCCCGAACGCGGACGGCACGTCGCGCAGCACCGTCTCCGGATGCAGCAGCCCCTGGTCGAAACCCAGGGCGTAGATGAACGGCTTCAGCGTGGACCCCGGGGAGCGCTTGGCCTGCGTACCGTTGACCTGGCCCTGGATCGACGCGTCGGCGTAGTCGGCCGAGCCGACCATGGCCTTGATCCCCATGTCGCGCGTATCGACCAGCAGCGCCGCGGCGTTGCGGATGCCACGCTCGCCGCCGCGCGCCACGTACTGGCGCACCTGCCGCTCCAGGCTGTGCTGCAGGCCAAGGTCCAGCGTGGTCACCACGCGCATGTCGTCGTCGCCGTCGAGCCGGCGCTCCGCCAGCACCTGCTCGACGAAGTGCGGTGCCTCGAACGGCAGGCGCGAGAGCGGGCGCAGGGCGAACGGCAGCGCGAACAGCGGCTGCATGGCGGCATCCGCCGGATGCGTCGTCACCCAGCGTGCAAACAGCCGGTCGCGCGATCGGCGCAGCGCGGTGTCGATGACGGATGCGCCACCGGCGCTGCCGGGTACGCCACGCGAGGGTTCCTGCGGAATCACGGCCAGTGTCAGCGCCTCGGGCAGGGTGAGGCGCGCGGGTGGCTTGCCGAAGTAGGCGAGGCTGGCGGCGCCGACGCCTTCCACGTTGCGGCCGTAGGGCGCCGCATTGAGATACGCCTCGAGGATGTCGTGCTTGGAATATTGCAGTTCCAGCTGCAACGCGCGGGCCACCTGCACCAGCTTGCCGGCGGGGCGGCGCGTGTCCAGGTGCCAGATCAGCCGCGCCAGCTGCATGGTCAGCGTGGACCCGCCCTGCGGACTGCCGCGACGTACGTAGGTCACCCAGGCGCCACGCACGATGCCCCATGCGCTCACTCCCGGGTGCCAGCGGAACCAGCGGTCCTCGTGCAGCAGCACGCCGTCGACCAGCTCCGGCGCGATGTCCCGCAACGGCACCCATAGCCGATAGCGGTCGTCGCTGGCCAGGGTCAGCCGCAACAGCCGCCCGTCGGCGTCGTAGACCGCCGTGGACGAGGGCAACCACGCGCGCAGCGGCTCGTGCGGCCAAAGACGGCAGGTGACCGGCACGGCCGCGACCAGCAGCAACGCCACGAGGACGTTGTGCCAGCCGACCCGGCGCAGCCGGTGCATCAGACGCATGCGGGCGCCGGCTCAGTGAACGCAGCGGCGCACCGCATGCGCACCGCTCACGGTTTGGCCGTAACGGTCAGCGTACCGCCGCCGGGTGCCCGCCCTTGGGTACCGCGGTCGTACAGCGACTCGGCAAACACCGGCGGGATCGTGAACCGGCCAGCATTGGTCGCCTTGATCCGATAGACGAACTCCTGCACGTCCGTGCTGGCACTGCCGTAGACCACCACGCGATCCTCGCGCACGTCGGCGTAGTCCGGCTTCCAGGTGGATTCCGGGTTACCGATCGGCGAGCGCCAGGCTGGCGTGTCGTCACCGTCGCCTTCGCCCTCGGCGTCCGCCGGGCCGTCGCCGCTGTCGGCGTCCGTGGCCTCCGTGGCGTCGCCGTTGTCTGCGGTCGTCGTGTCCTCGTCGGACGAAGGCGCGGGCGTTGCGGCATCGGCGGGTGGCGCCGTCTGCAGCACCGGCTCGAAGCCGCCGGGCAGCAGGTCCACGATGGCGACGTCGTACACCGAGGCGTTGGTGGTGGAGCGGATGCGCACATGAACGTCGATCTCATCGCCCGTGGCCAGGCTGTCGATCGCCTTGCCCTTGGTGTCGGTGTAGCTGCGGGTGATCTCCAGGCCGTCCTTGCGCGTGTCCGTCGACGGCTTGCGATCGAAGCCACCCTGCGCCACGCCGTACCACGCGGCGTTGTCGCCGTCGTTGACCAGGCGCAGGCGCTGTGCCGCGGCCGGCCAGTGCGCATCCAGCAGCACGCCGCGCGGCGTACCGATCGGCGTGACGGTGCCATTGGCGACCACCGAGCCGATCGACAGCTTGCCGACGTCGCCACCGGTCTCCTTCGCCCAGGCATCGAGCGCCAGGATGACCATGCCGGAGGACAGCGTGTTGTAGTGGCCCTTGGCCAGCGGCCGCACCAGCGCGTCGAGGGTTTCCGGCGGCAGCGACTTCGCCTGATCCGGGAAGTGCTTGGCCAGCAGGTACAACACCGTGGCGTCGCGGACCGGGGCGTCGTAATAGTCCGCGTAGCTGTACGCCTCGTCGGCCGGCTTGCGGCCCAGCAGGCGTCGCGGCTGGGCCATCAGGTCGGCGGCGAGCCGGTCCTGGTGCAGCAGCTGGTAGGACGCGGCCAGCCACGCCGCGGCCAGGTCGCCCTTCCACACCTTGGGATACGCCTCTTCCAGGCGCCGTTGCACGGCGGCCAGATCGTTGGTGGTGACGTTGCCCTGGCGCGTGAGCAGGTAGACCGCGTAGGCGCGCTGGCGCATCTGCGCCAGCGTGTCGCCGCTGTCGTCGGCCGCGATCTGCCGCAGCGCGTTGTCCGCGGCGGACAGCATGTCGCGCGGCACGGCCACGCCGCGGTCGGTCGCCTCGATCAGGTAGTGCACGGCGTAGTCGGTGACGAAGGCCTGCGTGTCCGGCGTGGCCGTCCACAGGCCGAAGCCACCCTGCCCGTTCTGGCGGGCGCGCAGCACGTCGAACAACGCAGCCACCGGGTCGGCCGGCGGCGCGGTGTCGCCCTGCATGCGGGCCGGCTTCACGTCGCCGAACTCCGGACGGTTGCCGAGGATCAGCGCCGGCATCGCCGCGCTGATGACCTGCTCGGTGCAGTAGTGGGGGAAGTCGACCAGGTAGGCCGCCAAACCGCGGGCCAGCACCACCGGCACCGAGGAGAACGCCACGTCGCGTCGCGCGTATTCCGCGTGCATGTCGCGCAGCGGCGCCACATCGGCACGGCCGTGCGCATCCACGCGACCGAAGGCGAGGTCGGTGCGCATGGCCGACGCCGGCCTGACCGAGAGATCCACCGACTGCTTCGCCGACTTGCCGCTGGCCGCGGCGGTGAAGGTCAGGTTGCCGGAGCCGAGCGTGTCGGTGGCGCGTACGCGGAAGATCGCCACGCCCTCGCGCATCTCGGCCAGGCTCAGCGTCTTCGAGGCGTCGCCGACCAGTTGCAGCTGCGGGCCCGTCTTCAGGGTGACCGCCACCGGCACGGACTTGCCGCCCAGGCCCGTGAGGTTGTTGGCTACGCCGACGCTGATCTCGGCTTCGTCGCCGGGTGCCAGCGTGGTCGGGACGTTGGGCGAGAGGACGAAGTCACCGCGGACGGTGGTCGCGCCCTCGACGCTGCCGATGGTTTCCGGCGACACGCTGATCGCCATGACGCGCAACTTGCCGTTGAAGTAATCCGGCACCTTGTAGGTCAGGTCTTTCGCGCCGTCCACATCGACGATGCCCGACCAGTACGCCACCGGTTTGTCGCGCTTGCGCTTGAACGGGTTGAGCTGGCGGCCGATGGCACCGTCCGCGTCACCGCCGGGTGCCGCCATCGTCATCAGCTTCTGGAAGTCCGGGATGATCAGGTCCAGGATCTGCGAGGTGGACACCTCGAGCATGCGCTTGCGGAAGAAATACTGCAGCGGATCGCCCAGCTTGTAGTGGGCCACCTGCAGGATGCCTTCGTCCACGGCGAACACCACCGCACGCGTGGGCCTGGGGGAGGTGACGTGGAAGGTCACGGTGTCGCCCGGTTTCACCAGCGCCGGGGATTCCACCGCGATGGCGTTGCGCCGTGCGTCCATGTTGACCGAGAAGGGCACCACGCCGAATGACAGCGGGCTCATGAAGATCTCGTCGGACGACGGGTCGCGCACGTACTGCACGTTGATGTAACCGTTGCCCTCGAAATCGGCCGGCACGGTGATGTGCTGCACGCTGCTGGTGGCGTCGGCATGGAACCACGCATGCGCGTACACCTTGTCGCGCTCGATGGTGATCAGGCCACTGCCCGCGTACGGCGCACGGATGGCGATATCCACCGCTTCACCCGGCGCATAGTCCTTCTTCGACAGGGTGAGCTGCAGTTCCGCGTTCCGCTCCAGCGAACGCGACACGTTGCCCTCGCCCGCCACGGACCAGCCCACGCGGTTGACCTCCTTGCCCTGCGCATCCTTGACCACCAGCGCGAAGGTGCCCGGCTTGTCCGTGGGCAGCGGAACATCCAGCCCAGCGGCGGGAATCGCCAGCGGCGTTTCGGAGATCACCGTCTCGCGTGCCTTCGATTCGTACTTGAAGACACCGGAATCCTGTTTCGTCAACACCGAAACGAAGCGGGTCTCGACGATCGCCTGCTTCAACCCGTTCAGGGCCATCCGCTTCGCCGTGGGATCGATGGCCACCAAGTTGACCGTGCGCGTGGCGTCACGGCTCACGTAATCCAGGTTGTCGACGGCCTTGTAGCCGACCAGCCAGTCGTTGGACGACACCATTCCCTGCGTGGCGGCGGCGACACTGCGACCGCCTTCCGCTTCATAGGCCTTGGCGAGGAAATACAGCTGATAGGTGGCATCGGCGTAGCGCGACAGGTCCAGCGCGAACTCGGCATGGCCCTTGTCGTCGGTCTTGGCGTCGGCCAGCTTTTCCTCGAAGCCCTCCTTGGCCCGGCGGATATCGTAGAAGTGGTAATCCTTGTAGCTGGGGAAGGACGGATAAGCCGGGCGCAGGGTCAGCGAGCCTTCGACGCGACGATCCGCCGCCGGCGTGCCGAACAGGTTCTGCACGTCGACCATCGCCTTCAGCTGCGAGGGCTTGACCCAGCCCTCGGCCACCGCGGTGGAAAGCTTTGCCGAAACCTTCATGCGGTCCGGCTGGAATTCCTTCACCTGCACCGTGGTGCTGCCGATCTGCGAATACGGCTTGCCGTCCTTGGCGATGTAGAGATTGACCGTCCAGTTACCGGTGGGCGAGGTCTCGGCCGTGGTGTGGTCCAGCTCGGCAAAGCCGGCCGCATCCATGGACACCGCCTGCTGCGCCACGGTGGTGCCGCGCGGGTCGACCACCTCGGCGATCAGCGGCATGCCGGCCACGCTGCGCGTCCAGCTGTTGGCGCGCACGATCATGCCGATGTGGAAGAGATCGCCGGGACGGTAGATGCCGCGGTCGGAGAAAAGATAACCGGACAGCTGGCCCTGGCTGTGCGCGTTGGGCTCGCCGCCGATGTCGAAGCGCGAGAAATCCAGGGTGCGGTCATACGTGCTGACCGGCAGGAACGACAGGTCCTCACCCTGGCGCACCACGTACATCGCCGGCGCCTTCTCCTGCGTAAAGCCCTTGAGATTGGCGAAGTGGGCGAGGCCATCCGCGCTGGTGGTCTGGGTGAACAAGGTGCTGCCGTTCCTCGCGATCACCGCCACCGAGGCGCCGCCGACCGGCGCGCCGCTACGAATGGACTGCACGAAGATGTCCTGGCTGCCGTCCATCGACTTCTTGGCGATGACGCCGAGGTCGGTGATGACCACCAGGCGCTCGTCCTTCGGCCAGTCGTAGGGCGCGTGGCTGGCGGCGTCGTCCCTGGCCGCTTCGGCGGCCGCCGCATCGGCATCGGCGCCGGCGTCGCGCGCGGCCGCTTCGCGTGCCGCCTTCACCCGGCGCTCGCGGGCTTCCCTCTCCGCCTTCTCGTCGTAGCCGGACAACTTGAGCAGGAACACGCCACGCTTGCCGGCGGCGAGGTACTGGCCCAGGTCGACCCCTTCATAATGGGCCTTGCCCGGTTCGTCCTGCGGGAAGGACACCTTGCTGACGAAACGCTCGACGATGTCGTCCGGCGTGAAGCCGTACATCTCCGGTTTGGTGTAGCTGCCCTGGTTGAGCGACACCAGGTGCTGCAACTGGTCGGGCAGCACGCGGCCTACCTCTACGCGCATGCCGGGGATATTGCGCGAGACCACGGATATCCGCTTGTCGCCGCTGAGCGACAGCAGCGAGCCGTCGGCCATGAAACGCAGCAGGCGCGGGTAATCGGGCACGGTCAGCAGTTGCGCCTGCGGTGCGGCCATGAGGTAACCGCCGAACGCGCTCATGCCCTTGTCCACGCGCACGTAGATGCGCTGGCCGGGCTGGGCGTGGTAGCGGAAGCTCTGCGTCGCCGACCAGTCGGTCTCCGTCGGCACGATGTCGGGCTTGAGCGCGGTGAAACCGCGCAGGTCGGCCTCGCCGATACGCGACACGTCACCGTATTTGTCGTCGTCGGGCACCAGCCAGGCATGCAGGCGCTTGCCCAGTTCGGCATCGCTCACCGGGCCGCCGAAGTTCATCACCACCACCTGCTCGGGCTCGAAGCGGGCGTTGTCCACCAGCGTGGCCGTCATCTCGTCCAGCTTCAGGCTGTACAGCCCGGGGATGCGCACCGAGGTCTCCAGTGCCTTCTGCGTACCGTCGCCACCACGGCTGCTGCGTGCGCCGTCGTCCAGTGTCAGGCCGACGGAGCCGTCGTCCCGCGGCAGTTGCAGCGGCTGCGAGTGGACGAAGGCGTTGAGGCGGTGCTCGTCGTAGGTCACCGAGAACTTCAGGTCGCTGCCGCGCTTCTGATTCTTCTCGCGCAGGTCGAGGGAAAGGCGTTTCTCGAGCTGGGCCGAATCCACCGGATAGTTGAAACCCAGTTGTACGATGGTCTTCTTGCGCGTGGGGTCCTGCGGGTCCTGGTAGAACTCGCTGTGGACGACGCGCGCGGCGAAGGGCGCGGTGGACACGCTGAAATGGTCGTCGGCCAGTACCGCCTGCGGCGCGAACACCCTGGCCTTGTCGAAGCTGACCTCGATCTTGCGGCCCACGGGCCAGTCGCCGGCGGGCGTGAAGGTCAGCACGCGGTCGCTTTCCCACTTCCACTGGCCGGGCAGTTTCGGGTCCATCGCGATGCCGTCGGTCACCGGCTTGCCCAGCGACTCCAGTCGTGCGGCCGAGCCGGAGAAGGTCACCGTCAGCGGATGGATGGTGGCGGGGACATGCTCGTAGTCGCTGATGACCGGCGCCGGCGCTTCGAACGTGATGCGGTTGGGCTCGGCCGGTTTCGGCCGGTTTTCCCACCAGTGCCAGCCGAACCAGCCCCCCGCCGCGACCACCAGCACGGCGGCCACGATGGCGGTGAACGCCAGCGGACGGCTGCGCGCGGCCTGGCCGGTGGCGGGAATCCAACGCGGTGCCGACCAGGCCATGTCGCCGAACACGGGGCGAAGCAGGCGGCCGAGCAGCCAGAAGAGGCCACGCACCAGGCGCACGGGCAACATCACGATGAAACGAAGCAGATCCATGGTTCCCTTCCCATCCCTTGCATGAGTGACGGCAGCCCAGCCCGTAACGGCGGATACGCCCCTGCCCGCGCGCCGCGAAGGCGGCGCGCCGGGTGTCCTACGTGATCCCTGATCCATCCTGCGCGTGCCCGATGACACCGCCGCGACCGGATTCTGGCATAACGGCGCCTGCGTTCGGGCGTTTGTCGGGCAACATGCCAATACGGGCAGCGTGGCAATAGGATAATTCTGAAAAAACGAGCGCATTCGTGCGGGCGTGACGATGTTCACGACCAGCGCGTGCGCTCCTATCGTGCGTAAAAGCCTTACGTTATGGTGCCGCCGTCCGCTCGCACATGAGCGGACGGTGCGACTGCACGGATGTCAGCCGGGCCGCCATGGACAATCCGCGCCGGGGGAGCAAGGCGACGCGCGGACAGCGACGGTGAATAACGATGAGCGAGCGCGCCACCCTTCCCTTCGACCGCGCCCGCTGCGCGGACGAGCCGGATTTCCGTGAACTGGCGGAGGTCGCCCCGATCCTGATCCGGCGCACCGGCGCCGATCGCCACGACGACTGGTTCAATCGAACCTGGCTCGACTTCACCGGTCGCTCGATCGCCGAGGAAGCAGGCAGCGGATGGATCGACGGCATCCACCCGGAAGACAGGGACCGGCACGCCGCCGTTGTTGCCCGTGCCTTCGACGCGCGCGAACCGTATGCACTGGACTACCGGCTGCGTCGGCGCGACGGCAGCTATCGCTGGATCGCCGCGAAGGGTGAGCCCCTCACGCGCCACGGCGTGTTCGCCGGTTACTGCAGCAGCGGCACGGACATCACCGAGCATCGTGATGCGCAGCACAGCCAGCGCGTGCTGATCAACGACCTGAACCACCGCATGAAGAACACGCTCACCGTGGTGCAGGCCATGGCCGAGCAGACCTTCCGCGAGGATCGGCCGATGGCCGACGCGATCGCCTGCTTCGGCGGTCGCCTGCGCGCGCTGGCCTCGATGCAGGACCAACTGGTCGCCAACGCCTGGGAAACGGTTCCGCTGCGCGACCTCGTCGCCACCACCTGCGCCCCGCTCGACCCCGGCGGCGGGCGCATCCGCCTGGAAGGGCCCTGCCTGGTCGTGAGCGCGGAGATGGCGGTCACCCTGACGATGGCGCTGCACGAGCTGTTGACCAACGCGGTCAAGTACGGCGCGCTGTCCAACGACACGGGCCGGGTCGCGATCACCTGGCGGACATGCATGGAGGCCGGCGGCCAGCGCCTCCGGCTGGTCTGGAAGGAACGGGGCGGCCCGGCCGTGAGTGTCCCCGTCGGGCGCGGCTTCGGCAGCCGCTTCATCGAACGCTGCCTCGGTGGCGAGGCCGGCGATCGCTCCACGCTCTGCTTCGAGGCGGATGGGGTGCGCTGGGCGCTCGACACCGCGCTCAGTGCGTGATGTCGATCTTGACTGCCGTGCCGTCGGGCAGGTCCTGCATCTGTTGCAGGACCGAGCCGGTCAGTTCGAAATGCTCGATGGCCGGCACGGGGTTGAGGTTGTCGACGGTGTACTCGCCCTCGGCGAAGATGGGCAGCGTGACGTAGGTGTAGCACTCGCCTTCGGCGCGTATCTTGCCGGCCTCCAGCAGCGCTTCGACCAGCGACGGCAGCAGCCATTCGTCCGCGATCTCCTCGCGCAGCAACTGGTTGAAGCCCGGCACGCTCTCGGCCACGCGCTCGAGTTCGGCGGTGCCGGTGTTGAGCCAGAAGATGCCGCCCTCGTCCGCCTCGTAGAACAGGTCGCCCAGGGCGGTGAACAACAGCGGGGTATAGCCGTCGCCGATGCGCCACGCCCAGGATTCGGCCAGTGCGTCGATGGCATCCTTGTCGGGCGTGCAGATGAGGTCGTTCCAGGTGAGGGCCATGGGGATGGGCCTTGCGATCGGTGGGGGACGGCACAGTTTACGCCCCCGGCATGGCTCAGTCGCCCGCCCCCGCGATTACGGCCCTGACGAACGCCGCCCGCGCGAGCGCCTCCGCATCGCTGGTCGCGACGGGCCATGCGGCCAGCTGCACGATGACCAGTTCCCGCGCCGGATCGACATGGAGCAGCTGGCCGAAGATGCCGATGCCCGCATAGCCGCCGTCGTCGTAGGTCCACCATTGGTAGCCGTAGCCCCGACCGGGTGCGCCGATGTCGGCATGCTTCGCCGTGGCGTCCGCCAGCCAGCCGTCGTCCAGCACCTGCCGTCCACCCGCCCTACCGCCATCGAGGAGGAACTGGCCGAAGCGCGCGTAGTCGCCCAGCGTGGCCGACACGCCGGAGCCACCGGCTTCCGTCCCGTCCACATCGTCCTTCAGCCAGAACGCGTCGCTGCCCATGCCATACGGCTCCCAGACCTTCTCGGCGAGGTACGCGGCCAGCGTCCTGCCGGTGGCACGCGTGACCAGGATGCCGACCAGATCGGTTTCGCCGGTCTTGTAGACCCACTGCTGCCCGGGCGCGAACTGGCGCGGCAGCGCGGCCATGTACGAGACCAGCAGGGGCACGCCGGGCTGGCGCGTGCCTTCGTACATGCGCGCGACATCCGAGGCGGGATCGGCGTAGTCCTCGTTCCAGCGCACGCCGGAGGTCATGGTCAGCAACTGGCGCACGGTGACGTCGCGGTACGCACCCGCGGCCAGTTCCGGGAGGTAGCGGATGACCTTGTCGTCCAGGCCGTGGATGGCCCCGTCGTGCAGGGCCGCGCCGACCAGCGTGGCGGTGAACGACTTGGCGACCGAGAACGACGTCCATCGCGTGGCGGGCCCGGCACCCAGGCCGTAGCGCTCCAGGCGCACCTTGCCGTGCTGGACCACCATGATGCCGGCCACGTGGTGGTCGGCCATGTAGCGCTCGAGCGTCGTGCCGTCGGCGAAGCGCGGATGCAGCGGCGTGCCGGCAGGCAGCGGATACGGTGTGCCGTGGTGGACGACGTTGCTTGCGTAATGGGTATCCATCGCCCGGAAGGCGGCTTCGCGCTGCGGCTGGTTCCAGAACAGCACATCGGTGCGGCGGGCATGCGGCACGGCGCATGCCCCCAGGGCCAGCAACAGCCCGCCCAGGCCGACCCGCCGCAGGCAGCGGGTCACGCCACGCCCCGGGTGCGACGACGACGCAGCTCGAAGCCACCCAGCGCCAGCGAGGCGAGGACGAACGGGCCCAGCCCGTAGATGACCCGGTAAGCGAGCAGCGCCGCGAGCACGGTGGCGCGTTGTTCCTGCGGGAACGCCGCCAGGGTCAGTGCCTCGAAGGCACCGATGCCCCCGGGCGTGTTGCTGATGATGCCCGCGAGGATGGCGCCGACGTAGATCGGCGCGAAGTCGAGGAAGCTGCCGGCGATATCGACGGGCAGCAGCAGGTACATGGCGGCGATGGCGGCGATCATTTCCAGCGTGCCGATGGCGATCTGCGCGCCGGCGGAGCGCGCGGACGGCACCGGGGTGGAGAACTTCCACAGGGTCAGCTCGTCGTGCTTGCCCGCCAGCCAGCGCAGCAGGACGACGAAAAGGATCACCAGCGCGACACCCGGCCAGCGCCCCCAACCGTGCGCGATGGACGGTTCGAGCAGCAGCGCGATCGCGGTGACCGAGGCGAAGCCCAGGGCCACCGCGAAGCCGACCAGGCCGACCACGCGCGCCACATCGGCCGCGCCCACCCCGCGTGTGGACAACATGCGATAGCGCAGCGCCGTCCCCGTGATGGCATGGAAGCCCAGGGCATTGCAGATGGCGTGCGTGGTGGCACCGGAAAAGAGCTTCATCCGCATCGGCACCCGGCCTGGCACCACCGTCTCCACGGCGAACACGTCGTACGCGGTGAGGCAGCCCCAGCTGACCAGCGTGGCGCCGATGGATGCCACGACATGCCAGCGCGGGATGCGCTCGAGGGCCGCACGGATGTCGTGCCACGACATCCGTGCGATGTAGCGGTGCAGCAGGAAGGCGGCCACGCCCACGAACGCCGCCGCCAGCAGGTACTTGGCCGCGCGGCGGGTGGCGTGCTTCGGGGGTGGTTCGTTGTGGGTGTGCGTCACCGCGTTACTCTGCCATGGGACGCTGCCCGGGAAAGGCGCCATGATCCCACGACCGCGACGATGGCCGTGACCGACCGACCACCCTGCCCTCGCACAGTTCGAAGGTATCCCCTTCCAGCGCCGTCACATCGGCCGGATCATGGGTGATGACGACCAGTTGCAGGTCCAGCCGGGCCTGCATGGCCAGCAATTCGTCGCGCATGCGCCCCCGCAGTGCGGGGTCCAGGGCGGCGAACGGCTCGTCCAGCAGCAGTCCCTTCGGTTCCGTCGCCAGCGCGCGGGCCAGGGCCACGCGCTGGCGCTGGCCCCCGGAGATCCGCGCCGGGTAGCTGTCGGCCACCCCGGCCAGTTCGAACGCAGCCAGCCAGCGCTCCACGCGCGCATCCCGGCCCCGGCGGGACGGATTGAGCCAGCCGCCACGCAGCCCGAAACCGATGTTCTGTGCCACGGTCAGGTGGGGAAACAACGCGTAGTCCTGGAACACGTAAGCCAGGCCGCGCTGGCGCGGGGGCAGGTTCACGCGGGTGCCGGCATCGAACAGCGTGCGGCCGTCGACACGAACATGACCGGCCTCCGGCACGATCAAGCCGGCCATGGCGCGCAGCGTGAGGCTCTTGCCCGCACCGGAAGGACCGAACAGCACGATGCGGCGATGGTCCGAGCGCAGCGCCACATCCAGCGTGAAGCGACGTTCGTCGGCACACAGCGTCGTGCGCAGCGCCACGTCGACCGTCACGGGCGCATCCGCCGTACAGGGTCCGGCGCGAGCCGGCCGGCGAGCAGCAGCACGGCCACGCAGGTCACGGACGTCACCGCCACCATCAGGGCGGCAGAGCGATCGTCGCCGGCCTGCACGGCGGTATAGATCGCGACGGAAAGCGTCTGCGTACGCCCCGGCAGGTTGCCCGCGATCATCAGCGTGGCCCCGAACTCACCCAGCGCGCGGGCGAACGCGAGCAGCACGCCGGCGGTGATGCCGCGCGCGGCCAGCGGCAGCGACACGCGGAAGAACACCGCGGCCTCGCGCAGGCCGAGAACGCGGGCGGCGCTTTCCAGTTGCGGATCGACCGCCTCGAAGGCGGCGCGGGCGGCCTTGTGCACCAGCGGGAACGCAACCAGCGTGGCGGCGATCACCGCACCTTGCCAGGTGAATACCAGATCGATTCCCAGTTCGTGCAGCCACGCCCCCACGCGGCCGCGGCGGCCGAGAAGCACCAGCAGGTAATAGCCGAGTACCGTGGGCGGCAACACCAGCGGCAGGGTCAGCACCGCGTCCACGACATCGCGTGCCGGTGAACGCCAGCGGGACAGGCCGAAGGCTACCGCGACGCCGAGCACGAGGTTGATCGCGGTGGCCCAGAGCGCCACCTTGAGCGACAGCGCCAGGGGAATCCAGGCGGCTCCCACGGTGCCTCAGGGCGCCTGGAAACCGAACGACGCCAGGATGCGCCGACCATCGGCCGACTGCACGAACGCCGAGAACGACGCCGCGTCGGCCGCATGCGCCGTGCCCGCGACCACGGCGATGGGATAGCGGATGGGGCGCGGCGTCGGCACCGTGGCAACGACGTTCACCCGATCCTTCATGACGGTGGCATCCGTGGCGAACACGAAGCCCGCGTCCACTTCGCCCCGTGCGACGTAATCGAGGCTTTGCCGCACGTTCTGGGCAAGTACGCCCTTGGCCGATACCGCCTCCCACAGGCCCTGCTGCTGCAGCGCGGCCTGGGTGTAACGACCCACCGGCACCGAAGCCGGATCGCCGTAGGCCACGCGCTTGACCGCCGGCTGGCGCAGGTCGGCCGTCGACCCGACATGCACGCTGGCATCCTTCGGAACGATCAGCACGAGGCGATTGCTGGCGAAGTCCCGCCGCGTGGCCACATCGATGGCGCCGGCGGCGACGGCCTTGTCCATTGCCGTCTGGTCGGCCGACGCGAAGACATCCGCCGGCGCGCCGTTGGCGATCTGCCTGAGCAGCACATCGGATGCCGCGACATTGAGCACCACGTGGGTGCCGGGATGGGTGGTTTCGTACGCGGTGCCGACCGCCCGGAACGCGTCCGTGAGGCTGGACGCGGCCGATACCGTCAGGTCGGCGGCCGACGCCAGGCCAGGGCCGGCAAGGAGGCACAGCGCGAGGAGCGACCGGAGCTGCATGGGGATAGTTGCCCTCACCCCGCGGCCAGTACCACGAAGCTGCGCGGTGACGCGATCAGCTTGCCGTCCTGCGCCACGGTGTCCACGGCGAGCTCTTCGTCGCTGGAGAAGGCCACGCTCCAGCGACCCTCCGGCAGCGCGAATTCCACGCCGCCATCGAAGGCGTTGATCAGGATCAGCACGGTCTGGTCAGCCGCGTGCTCGCGCACACCGGACGCCTGGCTACGGCCGTCCAGCAGCACGCCGATGGACCGGGCCCGCGGATCGTCCCAGTGTTCCTGCTGCATTTCGCCACCGCCGGGATTGAGCCAGACGATGTCGCGGATACCCGATTCCTCGTCGTAGCGTCCATTGAGGAAGCGGCCACGGCGCAGGATGGGGTAGCGCTCGCGCAGGGCCAGCAACTCGCGTACCGACTGCGCCAGTCCACCGTCGGAGGGATCGTTTTCCCAGTCGATCCAGCTGAGCGGGTTGTCCTGGCCGTAGACGTTGTTGTTGCCGTCCTGCGTGTTGCCGCGCTCGTCGCCGGACAGCAGCATCGGGGTGCCCTGGGCGAGCAGCAACGTGGCCAGCAGGTTGCGCGACTGCCGCTGGCGCGTGGCGCGGATGCCCTCGTCGTCCGTGGGGCCTTCGGCACCGTGGTTGTACGAATGGTTGTTGTCCGAGCCGTCGCGATTGTCTTCGCCGTTGGCGTCGTTGTGCTTGCCGTTGTAGCTGAGCAGATCGCGGAGCGTGAAGCCGTCGTGCGCCGTGATGAAGTTGAGCGACGCATACGGGCGGCGGCCGCGCTTGTCGAACAGGTCGGCCGAGCCGGTAAAGCGGCGGGCGAATTCGGTCAGCTTGCCTTCCTCGCCGATCCAGAACGCCCGCACCGTATCGCGAAACTTGTCGTTCCACTCCACCCAGCCCGGCGGGAACTCGCCCACTTGGTAGCCCCCGGGGCCGCAATCCCACGGCTCGGCAATCATCTTGGTCTGGTTGAGCACCGGGTCCTGCGTGCAGGCGTCGAGGAACCCGCCGTTCTCGTCGAAACCGTAGGGTTCGCGACCAAGGATGGTGGCCAGGTCGAAACGGAAGCCGTCGACGTTCATCTCCGTCGTCCAGTAGCGCAACGAGTCGGTCACCATCTGCAGCACGCGCGCATGGCTGAGGTTCACCGTGTTACCGGTGCCGGTGTCGTTGATGTAATAGCGCTTGTCTTCGGCCAGGCGATAGTAGCTGGCGTTGTCGATACCCTTGAACGACAGCGTCGGCCCCATCTCGTTGCCTTCGGCGGTGTGGTTGTAGACCACATCCAGGATCACCTCCAGCCCGGCGCGGTGATACGCCGCCACCATGTCCTTGAACTCGCGCGGGTCGCCGCTGGACATGTAGCGCGTCTTCAGCGCGAAGAAGCCGATGGTGTTGTAGCCCCAGTAGTTGCGCAGCCCCTGTTCGAGCAGGTGCTGGTCGTCGAGGTAAGCATGCACGGGCAGCAACTCGACCGAGGTGACACCGAGGCCACGCACGTAGTCGATCACCTCGGGCGTGGCCAGGCCGGCGAACGTGCCGCGAAGGTTCTCCGGCACGGCCGGGTGGCCCATGGTGTAGCCGCGGACATGGGTCTCCTGGATCACCGTGCGGTTCCAGGGCACCGACGGCTTGCCATGCTCGATCCACTTGTACGAGGTGTCCACTACCATGGCCTTGGGCATGAACGGGGCGCTGTCGCGCTCGTCGAAGCTGAGGTCGCCGTCGGGGTGGCCTACCGTGTAGCCGTAGAGTTCGTCGGCCCAGGTCAGTTCGCCGACGATGTGCTTCGCGTACGGATCGAGCAGCAGCTTGTTCGGATTGAACCGGTGGCCGTTCTGCGGCTCGTACGGACCGTGCACGCGGTAACCGTACAACTGGCCCGGACCGACGCCGGGAACGTAACCGTGCCACACCTCGTCGGTGTACTCGGGCAGGTCGATCCGGCCCGTCTCGTTGCCGGCCTCGTCGTAGAAGCACACTTCCACGCGGGTGCCGTGGGCGGTGAACAGGGCGAAATTGGTGCCGTTGCCATCCCAGGTCGCTCCGCGCGGAAACGGTGAACCCTCGCGAACGGGCGAGGCGGAGTCGTAGCGGAGATCGGGCATGTGGGCGTCCTCGGTGGGGGAGCGCACGATGACCGAGGCCGCGACAGGAAAACGTGAGGACCACGCCGCCCCGAATTGCCTGTCGTGGCAGGCACAGCGACAACGTGCCACGGTATTTTCGCCTCCGGGCGTGACATCATCCCTGGACCCTTATCCAGGGTCGAATCGAAGGGAGCGCCACGGTGCGTCGAGGGCAGGGTCGAATGCGTTGGCTGGGCTGGATGGCGATCGTCGCCGTCTGGTTCACCGTGCTCGCGCCCACGGTCTCGCGCACGCTGCCGGCCTTCGCCTTCCCCGAGCTGGGCGCCTGGTGCGAAGGCACGCCCGCCGCGCATCACGACGGCGGGGCGGACCACCACGACGCCGACGCCGATGGCGCCTGCGGCTATTGCACCCTGTTCGCGCAGGTGCCGGCGCTGGGCGGCAGCTTCTTCATCGGCGGCGTGGCGCACGTCGCGGCGCACATCGATCCGGTCGTGCCCCGTCCGCACGATATCGCCTCCCCCTCGCGCTTCCATGCTCCACCCCGAGGTCCACCGGTCGCCACGTACGCCTGATCGCTCCTTTCCACGCGACCCATGCCACCGACCCACGGACCTCCCATGCCCCTGACTTCATTCTCCGGGCGCGCGATCGCGCACGCCGTTGCCTGCGCCCTCGGCGCCACCGCGTGGTCGGCCCACGCGGCCTATACACCCGCCACGCCCGACGCGCCGCAGACCACCACCTTGCGCGAAGTGCGCGTTTCCGCGGCCAGCCACGGCTCGCGGGTCGACCCCGACATGCCTTCGGCCGTGGAGACCCTGGATGCGGCGAAACTGGATCGCCTCAACGTGGTCAACACCGAGGACGCGCTGAAGTACCTGCCGTCGTTCGGTATCCGCAAGCGGTTCATCGGCGACGAGAACGCCACCTTCTCCGTGCGCGGCACCAGCAACCAGCAGAGCGCGCGCGGGCTGGTCTACCTCGACGGCCTGCTCCTGTCCAACCTGCTCGGCAACAGCTGGGGCAATCCCCCGCGCTGGTCCATGGCCTTCCCCGAAAACCTGGCGCGCGTCGAGGTGATCTACGGCGCCTATTCCGCGCTTTATCCCGGCAACGCCATGGGTGCCACGGTGCTGATGACCACGCGCATGCCCGAGCGGCTGGAGGTCACCGGCGAGGTTCAGGCCTTCACCCAGCATGTCGATACCTACGGTGTGGACCGCAACTACGGGGGCAGCCGGCAGAGCGCCACCCTGGGCGACCGTTCGGGTCGCTTCGCCTTCCTCATCGGCGTGGCGCACCTGCAGTCCAACGGCCAGCCGCTGGTCTATGCCACGCAGAACCGGTCGACCCGAGCCGGCACCGCCCAGCCCGTGACGGGCGCCATCGCCGACACCGGCACCAACGGCCTGCCGCGCGAGGTGCTCGGCATCAACAGCGAGGGCCAGGAAGCGACCCGCCAGGACGAGGCGCACCTGCGCCTTACCTACGACTTCACGCCCGACCTGACCGGTGGCATCACCGCCGGCTACTGGAACCAGGACCTGTCCCACCGCACGGCGACCTTCCTGCGCGATGGCGCCGGCCAGCCGGTGTGGTCGGGTCCGGTGAGCATCGACGGCCGGGCATACACGCTGCCGGCGAACTTCTTCGCGCCGAGCACGCGGCAGAGCCGAAATTATCTTTACGGCGCCTCGCTCGGCACGCATCGCGACAGCGGCTGGAACATCGAGGGCAACGCGTCGTACTTCGACATGGACCGCAACCGCGACCGCGTGGCCGATGCCGTGACCTACGACGGCAGCGGCCTGCTCACCGCGGGTGACGGCAGCCGGTGGCGCACGTTCGACCTGCGCGCCAGCCACACGCCGGACGGCCTGGCCGACAACACGCATACGGTGAGCTTCGGGTATCACTTCGACGGTTATCGGCTGGACAACGCCAGCTACCTGTTGTCTGCCTGGCGCCGCGGCGACGCCGGCGCGCAGACGGCGGGCAACGGCGGCAGCACGCAGACGCAGGCGGTGTACGTGCAGGATGCCTGGCAGCTGGACGAGCGCTGGCGCCTCACCGGCGGCGCTCGCTACGAACAGTGGCGGGCCTTCGGCGGCCAGCGCGCGACGGCAGCGGCGGCCGTGACCTACCCGGAACGCGACGAGTCGCACACCTCGCCCAAGCTGTCGCTGTCTTACGCGGCCAGCGACAGCCTGCTGCTGCGCCTGTCCGGCGCACGCGCCTACCGCTTTCCCACGGTCAACGAACTGTTCCAGGGCAGCTTCAACGGCATCGCGTTCACCAACAACGATCCGAACCTCAAGCCGGAGAACGACCTCTCCCGTGAGCTGTCGGCCGAGTGGTACCAGGTACACGGCGTAGCCCGCTTCACGTTGTACCGGAGCGACACCCGCAACGCGCTGTTCAGCCAGACCGACACCACGGTGTTTCCCAATGTCACCAACGTGCAGAACGTCGACCGGGTGCGTACGCGTGGCGCGGAGGCCAGCTACGACGGACGCGGCGTGGTGTGGGACACGCTGGACCTGACGGCCAACGCCGCCTATACGCAGGCCACCACCGTGCGCAACCGGCGCAACCCGGCCTCGGAAGGCAAGCAGTTCTATCGGATACCCCGCTGGCGCGCCAACCTGGTGGCCACCTGGCACGCCACCGAAGCGGTGGCGCTGACCCTGGCCGGGCGGTATTCGGGGCGCCAGTACAACACGCTGGACCACAGCGACATCCGCCCCGACACGTTCGGCGGCGCCAGCGATTTCCTGACCTTCGACGCCAAGCTGCAATGGCAGGCCAGCGACCACGTGAATCTCGGCGTGGGCGTCGACAATCTCACCGATCGCCGCTACTACGTGTATTACCCCTACCCGTCGCGGACCTACCTGATGGAGGCGAAGTTTCGTCTCTAGGCGAGCACCGGTTCCCCGCGCGCCGTCCTGACCGGCAGGTGGTCGTCGAGCATGAACGAGGCCGGTCCGCCGTGCCACAGGCGATCGAAGAAAGCGGCCACGCCCGCGTTGCCCGTGGCCAGGTCGCAACTGAAGCGCAGCAATTCGGTGCCCGGGACCACGAGCCCCCCGGGCCGCCGGACCAGGAACGGCTCGATCCCGGCGGCGATGCGATGCGCCTGGCCGAGATAATGCGCGGCCCGGTCGGGCAAGGCCCGGGCCAGGTCCAGCAGGGTTTCGCCGATGCCCGCCAGCCCGTCGGCCACGCCGGGCGAGATGGCGTGGCCACGCATGAGATCGGGCTCACTGGCCAACAGGATGTCGCGATAGGCGTCCTCGCCCGTCACGACGAGAAACCGCGCCACGACGGCCAGCACGCCGGCGGTGCCGTGCCGCAGATAGGGCAGCAACGCCACGCCGTCCACCTCCCGTCGCCAGGTGCGTTCGCCGTCGGCGTTGACACCATGGTGGTCGAGATCGAAGGCGAGCGCTTCGCGGCCGGCGTCCAGGTAACGGCCCTTGTCCGTGGCCAGTGACAGGTGAAGGAGGAACAGGGCGACACCGGTCGCACCCTGGCCGAGGCCCACGGGTTGATACGTATCGCCGGCATGCCAACCGCGCTTGCCGGCCACGGCCGGTCCGGATACCAGCAGCGCTTCGCCGGCGGCGACGGCATCCGCCAGGAACGAGGCGTCGCGCGTGTGGCGCCACGCGGCGATACGTGCCAGGCCCCAGCCGGCCAGGCCATCGTGCAGGCCGGGTCGTTCGCGGATGGGGCCGTCCACGGGCGAAGCGCGCAGCAACCGCACGGCCAGCTCATGCTCGCCCGCGTCGAGCAGGGTCCAGGCGATGCCCGCGTCGCCGTGCATCAGGTCGCTGCCGCGGTCTTCGCCACTGCGCGCGCCCGCCACCAGGTATTCGAGCAAGCCGGCGGGCGCGGAACGGCCACTGCGCTGGTAGGCATGCAGGATGCCGGCCGCCCCGTAGGCCACACCCCAGGGATGCCGCTCGAAAACCTGCGGGTCGGCCGGTACGTAGCGATCCGGTCGCGCATGCGCCGCGCGCTCGCCGATGTAACGGAACAGCTCGCCCGCCGCGTTGTCCACCGGTGCCACCGCGCCGCGCAGGTGCGCCACCGGCAGGTCGTCGATCGGTAGCTCGGCCAGCGTCCTGCGCAGGTCCTGCATCACCGCCACCGGCGAGGGACGCCGGGCCGGCTCGCCGTCCAGCAGCAGGGTGACCGCATCGACCAGTGCATCCGGATAGCCCATGCCGCCGCACATCCAGCGGGCGAAGCGCGAGGCCGCCTGCGGGTCCAGCGGCAACATCGCGTTGACCGGCATCAGCGCCGCGAAGAGGTTGGCGCCGAAGGCGTAACGATCCTCGGCGCAAGCGCTGGCGTGCCCGTCGCGTTGCGGCGCTCGCGAGGCGAAGCCCGGCGTGCACAGGCCGGAAGGGCGGTCCAGACCGTCTTCCACCGCGGCTTCCAGGTCGATGATGCGCACGCGGCCGTCGTCCTCGACCATGATGTTGTGGAACGAGAAGTCGCCCAGCGTGATGCGTGCCGCATGGACCGTTTCCAGCGCCTGAGCGATGCGCGCGAACACATCGCACACCTCGTGCAGGAAACGGGCGACATCGGCTCGCGTGGCACGCGTCTTCAGCCACGGGTAGCGTGCGGCCAGCCAGCGACGAAGGGTCTGGCCCTCGATGTATTCCTCGACCAGGTAGTGGTGCTCCCATTCCAGGAAGTACGCCACGGGCGCGGGCGTGATGCCCGAGGACGCCAGCTGCCGCAGCAGCCGGTACTCTTTCAGCAGAAGCGAGGTCGACGACTGCGCGCCGCCGACGTGCGGACGCGCTTCCTTGATGACCACGCGGCGGCCCATGTCGCGATCCACGGCGAGGTAGATACCGCCAGCGGACGAGAAGGCCAGCGCGCTGCGCACGTCGTAGCGCCCGGCATGCAGGCGCAGTGCCGAGGCCTCCGTCGCCGGAACGTCGGACGGAAACGGATCGCGTACCCAGTCGGGCAGGTTGACGTAAGCGGCGCGGACATCCGGCTCCCGCTCGCCATGCGGGCCGCGGAGGAAATATTCGCGCTGACCGCCCGCCGACACCGCGTGATCGCCGCGGATACCGCCGAAACGGTAATGCACGACGCTCGATCCCGGGCATCGACGGTCGCTGAGGATGTAGGGGCCGACGAAGCCGGCAAGCACCGCCTGCAGCTCTTCCAGCACCTCGCGGAAGGCCTTCGGATCCTTCGGATAGACGGTGATGAACTTTCCCGATGCGCCACGTGGCCACCGCTTGCCGTTCATCGACGCATGCATGCGCGCATCGACAGCGAATTTGAATGCCACGCCCATCGCGACCAGGGTGGCGGCCGTGATCGACAGTACGATCCCCGCCGTGGACACCACGGAGGACACGTGGATCTTCCAGCCCTGCATCGGCAACGGCGCACCGGGGGGCAGGCAGTGCATCCATACGCCGGAGCGATGCATCCGCCAGTCGGCCGGCAAGGTACGACGTACCGGCTCGACGAAATCGCCCTCGTCGATCGCACGGTTGCCATGGATTTCGAAGAAGTCCCGATCGACGGCGGTGTAGTAAAGGAGTTCGGTGCGACGTTCGACCGGCATAGCCATCCTTGATCTTGCGCGAAAAAAAACCCGGCACACGCGGCGACCCGGACGCCGCCGCGCGTGCCTTCGTCCCCGTCCCCGCAGTGCGTCCTCCCGGACGCGCCACGGTATGGACGAGAAAGCTAGTGACCGTCGAAACCGTCGGCGTTGGCGAACGAGCACGCACCCCAGCTGCATGAGCTGGTGGGGGTGTCGGCTTCGCCGGCGACGCCGGGTTCGGCGTCGAGCAACTGCAATCTGAGTACGTGATCCATGTCATCTCTCCTGGCCGATGGAAACGCGCCTTACCCGGGGGAACGGGCGGCGCCATGGCGAATCTAGGAGGACGATCCGGGCGCCACAACGGAAAAACGCGTCAAGTGCGCCGAATACCGCACGGACACCTAAGTATCGGCGGGCACCGCGCGATTCCGGTCGGCTCGCGCGTCCGGAAGCGGACGTTTCCGTCCGTATGCGGACAGCGCCTTACGCATCGCCCAGGGGCAGGTTGACGATGGCCAGCGCACCGCGACAGCTCTCGCGGTCGCGAAGGTCGACGTTGCCCGCGTGCGCATCCACGATGAGGCGGGTGAGCGTGAGCCCGATGCCCGAGCCGGTGGGCTTGGTGGTGAAGAACGGTACGAACAGCGAGGCACGCCCGGGCAGGCCCGCTCCCTCGTCCTCGATGGTGATACGCACGTGCGTACCGGCCAGCGCCCAATCCACACGCACGGCGCCCCCCAGGGGCACGGCCGATTCCACCGCGTTGCGCAGCAGGTTGATGAAGGCCTGGTCGAGCTGGTCCTCGTCGCCCACGACCGTGACGACGGCTGTACCGACGACGGCGATGTCCATGCGATGCTCCAGCAAGGCAAGGCGTCGCAGGGCCTGGTCGAGGCGGAAGGGCCGTGGGCGCAACGGTGGCAGGCGCGCCAGGCGCCCGTAGCCCGACAGAAAACGTGCCAGCGATTCGGATCGACGACCGATCACTTCCAGGCCCTCGCGCAGTTCGCCTTCCACCGCCTTGCGGCCTTCGTCTTCCAGCAGTGCGGACAGGCTGCCTGCGAGCGACCCGATGGGCGCGAGCGAGTTGTTCAGCTCGTGGCTGAGCACGCGGATCAGGCGCTGCCAGGCATCGCGCTCCTCTTCGCCCAGCGCGACGCTGACATCGTGCATCATCACCATCGTGTTCTCGTGGCCTTCGCTGTACCAGACGGCGCGCTGCACGATCCAGCGGCCACCACGCGTGGCGAAATCCCACGTCAGGATCGTGTTCTCCGCCGCCGCCATCACCGGGCCGAGGCCCAGCGAGGCGATGTCGCGCCCGATGACGCTGTCGTTCGCCGCGCCGATCAGGCATCGTGCCGCGGGATTGATCATCACCAGGCAGCCGTCGCGGTCCACCACGAACACCGGATCCTGCAGCGAGGTAAGCGTCTTGCCGAGGAAACGCAGGCTTTCGGTGCGCTTGCGCCGGCCTTCACGCAAGGTATCGGCGAGCATGTTGATGTCGTGGACCAGACCGCGCAGCGGATGGTGCACGGAAGGCAATCGCGCGCGGACACTGTAGTCGCCTGCGCGCAGCGCACCGAGCAGCGCCTCCAGCGTGCGCCATGCGTGGATCATGTGCCATGCGATCACGGCGAGCAGGACAAGACTGGTGACCAGGCACACGGTGAATAGCACCACGCGCCAGGCCAGGGGAAGGCCGATGCCGGTCAGCAGCGCGCCCGCCGCGGTCAGGGGCGCCAGGGCGGCCGCACACCAGGGCGCCACGAGCCTCAGGTGCGCGGTGCCGCGGATGAAGGGTCGCCTGGACGCGTCGGTGGGCATCGTCGTCAGGCCGCCGGGTCGAACCCGCCCCTCGCGCGGTGCTTTTCCAGGCGCCGGTACAGCGATTGCCGCGATATGCCCAGGGCATCGGCGGCGCGCTGCAGGTTGTTGTCGTGCCGCTCCAGTGCCTGCCGGACCAGCATCTCCTCCGCCTCGGGCAGGGTCAGGCGGTCGAGCAGCAGCGGCAAGGGCTCCGGCGCCGAGAGACCCAGGGTTTCCGCGTCGATGTCGTCATGACGGCCCAGCAGGACGGCGCGTGCGACGACATGCTCCAGCTCGCGCACGTTGCCCGGCCACGGATAGTTGCGCAGGGCACGTTCCGCCGAGGGCGTGAGCGCCATGCCACCCCTGCCACGCCGCACACACTCGCGCAGCAGGAAATGGCGCGCCAGCGGCACGATGTCTTCCACGCGTTCCCGCAGCGAAGGCAGGCGTACCTGCATCGCGTTGAGCCGGTACAACAGGTCGCGCCGGAAGCGGTTCGCCCGGATGGCGGCCTCCAGGTCGGCATTGCTGGTGGAAACGACCCGCACATCGATGCGCCGCGTGTGCAGGGAATCGCACCGCTCAAACTCGCCCTCCTCCAGCAGGCGCAGCAGCTTGGCCTGTTGCGGCGGCGGAATGGTGCCCACCTCTTCCATGATCAGGGTGCCTCCCTGCGCCAGTTCGAACCGGCCGGGCCGGGGCGAAGGCAACTCCTCGCCGAACATCTCCCCGGCGAAGCGCGCCTCCGACAGGCTGGCCATGTCGACGCGGATGAGCGGCTGCTCGGCGCGCGGCGACAAGGCATGGATCTCGCGGGCGAGCAACGATTTGCCGCTGCCGTTCTCGCCCAGCACCAGCACGTTCCCATCGCCGCCGGCGATCCGCGAGGCCAGTTCCACCACCCGCCGCATGGCCGACGACTCGCACACCCGCATCACATCGGCGGACTGCCGCGACAGCGCGGTTTCGGTGCGCAGCCGGAGGTTTTCCTCGCGCATCTGCCGCAGGGCGATCTGCGAGCGCACGGTGTGCACCATGCGCGCGTTGTTCCACGGTTTCTCGATGAAATCCGCCGCGCCGATCCGCATGGCGCGCACGGCCAGGTCGACGCTGCCCCAGGCGGTCATCACCACGATCGGCAGCTCGGGCATGTCGTGGCGCAGGCGCGCGATCAGGTCCAGCCCCTCGAGTCCGGAGGTGGTGTCCACGCCGTAGTTCAGATCGAGGATGGCGCAGGCGAAGTTCGTGCGTACGACGGCATCGCAGGCGGCCGCGGGCGAATCGGCTTCCACCGAGGCGATGCCCTCGGAGCGCATCAGGATGCGCAACGACAGGCGGATATCGGGATGATCGTCGACGATCAGCACCGGCAGTGACGGGTCGGTGGCGTTTCCGTACATCGGATCTGTTCTCCTCTCAGCCGCCACGCAGAACGGCAAGCGGTTCCATGGTGATGGCTCGCCATCCCGGCACCACCGCGGCAACCAACGCCGCGGTGACGAAGACCAGGCAGGCCACGGCCACCACCACGCCATCGATGTCGTCGACGCGCGTATACGACCGGGACAACAGGACACCGGCCACGCCCAGCAAGGCGCCGAGGCAGGCGATCGCAAGGTAACGCGTCACCACGTCGTGGGCCAGGCGCCGCTGCGGTGCACCCAGGGCCACGCGCAGCGCCAGTTCGCGACGCCGGCCGGCCATGTCGACCGACTGGCTGGAGTACTGGCCCACGGCGGCCAGGAACAGGGCCGCGAGCGAGAGCGCACACAGCAGCACCGCGTTCCGTCGGGCGGCCGCGGTCACGGCACGCACCAGGTCGCCCAGCGGCCGGGTGTCGCCGGCGGCCAGCCCGGGCGCGACGGTGCGCAGTCGTCGCTCGAAGGCGTCGCCATTGTCCGTCGAGCCCACCGGCGAACGACGCCAGACCGCGTACATCGGCATGAGCCGGCGAATGAAGGTGAACACCGTGGCATCGACCTGCTTCAGGGGCACGAACACCGTGGCCACGGCGCGTTCGCCGGCGCCGGCGACGCGCGTGTCGGCCGTGACGCCGACGATGCGCAGGGGCGGCATGGGGGCGAGGTGCGAGTCGGGCCGGGCGATATCGCCCAGGCCACCACCCATGGTTTGCCGGAACGTCTGGTTGACCCATGCCACCCGTGGAGTGCCGGCGTGATCGCCCGCATCGAATGCCCGGCCGAGCAACCGGTTCAGTCCCATCGCCTCGGCCGCGCCTTGGGTCACGATGGCGTAGCGAACGAAGTGCCGGCGACCGGCGGCGTCCAGGAAAGGCATGACCAGGCCGTCGCCCAGCGGCAACAGGTTGGTGAAGCCCATCGCGCCATCCGGCGAAGCCGTGTACGCGTCCCGGCGAAGGGCATCGAACAGGTCCGACACATCGGTGCGCGCGGGATAGGAAACCATGTCGGGCTGCAACGGTGCGAAATAGGCATCCTTGGCATCGAAGCCCGGTGCGATGCTTTCCAGTCGCAGACATCGGGCCAGGGCTGCCACGCCGAACACCAGCAGTGCGCTGGCCATGGCCGCCTGGACCAGCACCATGCCGCGGCGTGCGTAACGCGCCATCCGCCCGGGCCCGGCGCTCCCCGCGATGGCCACACGTTCCCGCAGGAGGTCGTCGATCCGGTCGTGCACGGAGGCGGAGGCCGCCGCCACCGCGACCAGGAGGGCATCGGCGCAGCCCGTGAGCCAACGTACCGTGGTGGACGCCTCGACGGGTAACGAGGTACTGCGCCAGGCCGCGGGCACCACGTCGCGGAAGACGTCCACCACCACATCGCCCAGCGGAATGCCGAGGGCCGCAGCAGCCAGGCCGATCGCCGCGGCTTCCGCGGCGGCGATGGACCAGGGCGTCAATGCGTGGGCGCCGAGCGCCATGCGAATGGCGGTATCGCGCGAACGGGCCAGGCCCCGGCCCAGCATGAGGTTGGATAGGTTAATGCCCGCGATCACCAGCACGCCCACGGCGGCACCCAGCATGCCCAGCAACGCCGGACGCGCCTGCCAGGTCAGTACGTGCCTGAGCGAGGTGGCGCCGAAGTTGGCGCCGTCGCCCGTATCGATGCCCGGACGGCCGGCCTGTGCCCGCGCACGCGCCGCCACGGCATCCGACAGGGCCTGCACATGCATGCCCGCCCCGAGCCGCGCCACGGGGATCAGGTTCTCGGCCGTGTCGTCGTCGGCCCCGGCGATGCCCAGCGGCACCACCACGTCCACGTCCGTCAGGAAGCGATAGCCCCGCGGCAGCACGCCGACGATGGACAGGCGGTGGCCTTCCACCGTGAGCGAATGCCCCACGACGTCCTTGCGTCCACCCAAACGGTGCTGCCAGACCTCGTAGGAGACCATCGCCCCATATTCGTCCGTGAGGTTGCGGCCGAGGGCCGGGACGACGCCCAGCGTGTCCAGGAAGCCGGCGTCCACTCCCTCTCCGTGGAGCAGCCAGCGCCGTTCGTCGAAGATGACGTTCATCGCTCGCGGCAGTCGGGTCGCGCCGCGCGAGGCCACTCCCGGCAGGTCGTCCATCGCCGCGACATACCGCGGCGAGGCGATGGGCGTGGGGTCGTCCCGGTAGCGTGCGCCATACAGCGCAACCCGTTCGCTGTCGACAAAAGGCAGCGGCCGCCACAGCAGGGCGTCGACCAGCGTCAACGCCGCGGAGAGCGCGGCGATGCCGATCGCCAGCGTCGACACGGCCAGGACGAAGAAGCCGGGACGCCGTAGCATCGCAGCCCAGGCATGCAGGCAGGACGCCACCCATCCACTCATGTGAAAGGCTCCGCCAGCCGGCGATCGTCCAGGCCGGAGGCCTCCTCGCGACGCCATTGCGCATAGCTGCTCTCGTCCACCACGCGGCCGTCGAGCAAGCGGACGGTGCGGTCGGCCGCCCAGCGGAAGCGTTCCTCGTGGGTCACCATGCAGATCGTGCGTCCCTCGCCGTGCAGGCGGCTGAGCAAGGTCATGATCCGCTCGCCGCTGGCCAGGTCGAGACTGCCCGTCGGCTCGTCGGCGAGCAGGATCGCCGGACTGCCGGCCAGGGCCCGGGCCACCGCCACATGCTGCTGCTGCCCCCCGGAAAGCTGCGAGGGGAAATGGTGCATCCGGTGGGTCATGCCCACGTCGTCCAATGCCTCCAGCACACGCCGCCGGCGTTCCTCGCGCCCCATCGACGTGCGATAGGTCAGCGGCAACGCGACGTTGTCGAAGACATCCAGGTCGCCGATGAGGTTGAACGCCTGGAACACGTAGCCGATGCGCTGGTTGCGCAGCCGTGCCCGCGCGGCGCGCCCGAGGCCTTCGACCGCGGCGCCTTCGAAGATGAGCGCCCCCTCGGTGACCACGTCGAGCAGGCCCATCAGCGATAGCAGCGTGGTCTTGCCGCACCCCGAGGGTCCGGCCACGGCCAGGAATTCCCCCTGCCGTACCTCCAGATGGATATCCGTCAGGACATGGTTCTCGATGCCCGCGGAGCGGAACACCTTCGCCACGCCGCGCATGGCGATGACGGGATCTTTCGGTGGCGCTGGCATGCACATTTTCCTGCGGCGGCATCGGGAGACTAACGCGGCAACTTCGCGTTGTTGTGCAGGGCCCGTAGGCGCGCATCGCTGTTTGCGCTTTTTTGCCGAATCGGCATATGGGTCAGTCCTTACGGAGATGGGGTGCGGCAGCCAGGGCCGCGTGCGCTACCATCCCGCGTCGCCCCCGTCACCACCGCAAGGCCCCGCCGCATGGCCGTCTCCCCGACCGATCCCGCTTGGTTCCTTCCCCACGACCGTGAACTGGGGCGAATGATCCACGATCTGGACGGGTCGACCCTCGGCCTGGGCCCGGCCGCCGCCTGGCCGGTCGCGTTCCAGCATGCGCTGGCCACGGTGCTGCGCGCCGATGCGCCCATGGCGCTGCTCTACGGCCCCGACGGCGTGCTCTTCTACAACGACGCCTACCGCGCCATTGCGGGCATGCGCCACCCCGACATCCTGGGGCGGCCCATCGCGGACGCCTTGCCCGAACTGGCCGATTTCCACCGCAACGTGCTCGATGTGGTGCTGGCCGGTGGCGCGCTCGCCTACCGCGACCAGCACGTGGTGCTGAATCGCTCGGGCGAATCGGAGGATGTCTGGCTGCATATCGATTTCAGCCCGGTGGTCGAGCCTTCGGGCACGCCCGTCGCCGTGCTGGCCGTGCTGAAGGAAACCACGCGGCGCGTGGAGATCGAGGAACGCCTGCGCATCGCCCAACAAGCCGGTGGCGTGGGCTCGTTCGAGTGGTTCCCGGAAACCGGGCGGCTGGAGGTTTCCGACCAGTACCGGCGCATCTGGGGCCTGCCCGCCGAGGGGCCCGTCACCGACGCCATGCTCAGCCGCCTGCTGCACCCGGACGACCGCGGCGAGGCCGCGCCGCAACGACTGGGGCGGGCCAATCCCCTGGACTACACCGAATACCGGCGCCTCGACCCGGTCACCGGGGAGGTGCGCTGGATCGCCCGTCGGGGTGAGGTGATCGCCCACGAGGGGCAGGCCCGTCGCCGGTTCATCGGCATCGTCATGGACATCACCGCACGCAAGCGGGCCGAGAACGAACTGGCCACGTTCGCGGCCACGTTGCAGGAGCGCGTCACCGAGCGCACCGCCGAACTGCTGCGTACCCAGGACGCCCTGCGCCAGAGCCAGAAGATGGAAGCGCTCGGCAACCTCACCGGTGGCGTGGCGCACGATTTCAACAACCTGCTGCAGGTGATCAGCGGCAACCTGCAGTTGCTGGCCGAGGATATCGGCGGCAACGAGCGGGCGGAGCGCCGTGTGCGTCACGCCCTGGCAGGCGTCGCGCGCGGCTCCAAGCTGGCTTCGCAGTTGCTTGCCTTTGGCCGGCGCCAGCCGCTCGCGCCCAAGGTGGTGAACGTGGGGCGCTTCATCCGCGACATGGACGACCTGCTGCGACGCACGCTGGGCGAAGCCATCGAGGTGGAAACCATCGTCGCCGGCGGGCTGTGGAACACGCTGATCGATCCGGGCAACGTGGAGAACGCGCTGCTGAACCTGGCGATCAACGCGCGTGACGCCATGGACGGCCAGGGCCGGCTGACCATCGAGGCCGGCAACGCGTACCTCGATGCCAGCTACGTGGATGCGCTGGACGATGCCGAGGTGGCCGCGGGCCAGTACGTGCTGCTGGCGGTGACCGACACCGGGCACGGCATCGACGCCACCATCGTCGACAAGGTGTTCGAACCGTTCTTCACCACCAAGGCGGAGGGACGCGGTACGGGGCTGGGCCTGTCCATGGTGTATGGCTTCGTCAAGCAGTCCGGCGGCCACATCAAGGTCTACAGCGAGCCGGGCGAGGGCACTACCGTCAAGCTCTACCTTCCGCGTACCACGCAATCCGAGGACATCGTGGTGGACGTCGATGCCGGGCCCGTGACAGGCGGCACCGAGACCGTGCTGGTCGCGGAGGACGACGACTCGGTACGCGAGACCGTGGTCGCCATGCTGGCGGACCTGGGTTATCGCGTGCTCAAGGCCCGCGATGCACAGAGCGCGCTGTCGATCATCGACAGCGGCATTCCCATCGACCTGCTGTTCACGGACGTCGTCATGCCCGGCGCGCTGAAAAGCCCCGAACTGGCGCGCAAGGCGCGCGAACGCCTGCCCGGCGTGGCCGTACTGTTCACGTCGGGCTACACCGAGAACTCGATCGTGCACGGTGGCCGCCTGGACGAGGGCGTGGAGTTGCTGAGCAAGCCCTACACGCGCGAGACGCTGGCACGAAGGCTCCGCCAGATCCTCTCGGCCCAGGCGCTGCGTAACGAGGGCGACCCCGCGGCCCAGGTCGCCGCGCCGGCGTCGCCGCCTGCCGCCCGCGCGGTGCGCATCATCGTCGTGGAGGACGACTGGCTGGTCCGCAGCACCGTCGTCGAGATGCTGCAACTGCGCGGGCACGAGGTGCGCGAGGCCGGCGACGGCCATCGAGCCGTGGCCCTGTTCGACGAGGCGGAAGCCGACCTGCTGATCACCGACGTGGGCCTGCCCGGCATTTCCGGCATCGAACTGGCGGCCATGCTGCGCGAACGGCGGCCGGCGCTGCCCGTGATCTTCGCCACCGGCCATGCGGGAACGGCCGGGCTGCCCGCCGACCCCTGCAGCGTGGTCCTGGCCAAACCCTACGGTTCCACCGCGCTGAACCAGGCGGTGACGCGCCTGTTTTCCGCGCCGGCCGGCGGCGGTGACGTCACCCCGCCAGGGGACGGCACGTAGCGGCCAGACTCTCGCCAAAACCTTGCGGCCCAACGACGTAATCGTTTACACGTAACGGTATTTACGTACCCACTTCGTGGCGCGATGCCGGTATCCTTGCCCGCCTGACGCGTCCGCTCGCGTGTCCACATCGCTTTCCAAGGCCGAACCATGAACCGTGATCCCCGCATCGAAGACCTGATCGCCCGCATGACCGTCGAAGAGAAGGTCGGCCAGCTGGGGTGCTTTGCGGACGCCCTGCGCCCGTTCGCGCCGGACATCAACCCGGAAGCCAACGCGCTGGGTGCCGCGGAGGTCCGCGAGCAGATCCGGGCCGGCCGCGTGGGCGCCCTGTTCAATGGCGTGGGCGCGGCCGAAGGTCGCGAGGCGCAGCGCATTGCCGTCGAGGAAAGCCGCCTGGGCATCCCGTTGCTGCTGGGTGCCGACGTCATCCACGGCATGCGCACCGTGTTCCCCATCCCGCTGGGCGAGGCCTCCACGTTCGAGCCGGCACTAGCCGAGCGCACCGCGCGGGCCACGGCAGTGGAAGCCACCGCCGCCGGTATCCACTGGACCTTCGCGCCCGCCGTGGACATCGCCCGCGACCAGCGCTGGGGCCGCGTGGCCGAAGGCGCCGGCGAGGACGTGGTGCTGGGCTCGGCGTTCGCCGCCGCGCGTGTGCGCGGCTTCCAGGGCCCGGACCTCACCGCCGACGACGCGCTGCTGGCCACGCCGAAGCATTTCGCCGCCTATGGCGCGGTGGCCGGCGGCATGGAATACAACGCCGTGGACATCGCGCCGCAGACGCTGCGCGACGTGCACCTGCCGCCGTTCAAGGCCGCCGTCGATGCCGGCGCGCTCACCTTCATGAGCGCCTTCAACGACATCAACGGCGTGCCGGCCTCGGCCAATCGCGAACTGATGACCGATATCCTGCGCGGCGAATGGGGCTTTCCGGGCCTGGTGGTGTCCGACTACACCGCCGACATGGAACTGATCGCTCACGGCTTTGCCGACGGCGAGCGCGATGCCACGCGGCTGGCCTTCGTCGCCGGCGTGGACATGAGCATGCAGAGTGGTTTCTACGCCGAACACCTGCCCGATCTGGTCGCCGCCGGCGAGGTGTCGATGGACGTGCTGGACGAAGGCGTACGTCGCGTCCTCACCGTGAAGCACGCCATCGGCCTGCTCGACAACCCGTACCGTTCGCTCGATGCCGACGTCGAGGCGGACACCTCGAAAAATGCGGCGCATGCCGAGCTGGCGCGCGATGCATCGCGCCGTTCCATCGTGATGCTGAAGAACGACGGCATCCTGCCGCTGCGCACGTCCGGCCAGAAGATCGCCCTGATCGGGCCGTTCGGTGCCGACGTGGACAACCTCGAAGGCTGCTGGACGCTGTTCGGCGACAAGGCGCGCCACATCAATATCGAAGCGGGCCTACGCGCCGCCCTGTCCGCCGGGGATGCGCTGGAAGTCGTGGCCGGTAGCGGCATCGAGGAGGCGCTGGACGGAGGCATCGACGAGGCCGTGGCCGCTGCGAAGCGCGCCGACGTGGTGCTGCTGGCCATCGGTGAGCCGCAGGTCTACTCCGGCGAGGCGCAGTCACGTACGCAGATCGTCGTGCCGCCGGCGCAGCAGGCACTGGCCGAAGCCGTCGCGGCCACCGGCACGCCCGTGGTCGTGCTGCTGAAGAACGGCCGGGCGCTCGCGCTCACGGGTGCCGTGCGCAACGCGAACGCCATCCTGGTCACCTGGTTCCTCGGCAGCCAGACCGGCCCGGCCATCGCCGATGTCGTGTTCGGCGCGTACAACCCGTCCGGCCGCCTGCCTGTCAGCTTCCCCCAGGACGCCGGCCAGCAGCCGTACTTCTACAACCACCTGCGGACAGGCCGCCCGGAGCTGGCCGACCAGCCGCCGGCATTCAAGGCGCGCTACCGCGAGGTGACCTTCGAGGCGCTGTACCCGTTCGGCCATGGGCTCAGCTACACCACGTTCGCCTATGACGCCCCGCGCGTGCCGGCCACTGTCGGCTGGGACGAGACCATCGTGATCACCGCCACCGTCACCAACACCGGCGCGCTGGCGGGCGAAGAAGTGGTGCAGCTGTACATCCACGACCGCGTGGCCAGCCGGGTGCGGCCGGTGCGCGAGCTGAAGGCGTTCCGCAAGATCCTCCTCGCACCGGGCGCGTCGGCCGAGGTTCGTTTCGAACTCACCCGCCGCGACCTCGCCTTCACCCACCGCGACGGCGTCACCTTCGAGGCCGAGCCGGGCGACTTCCAGGTCTGGATCGCCGGCTCGTCGCAGCAGGGCGAACCGGCCACATTCGTGCTCGGCCGGCCCTGAGCGTGCACGACCTCACCGGCAAGGTCGCCTTGGTGACCGGCGCAGCCAGCGGCATCGGCCAGGCCATCGCGGCCGCCTATGCCGCCGCGGGTGCGCGGGTCGTCGTGGCCGACATCGACGCCGATCGGGCGACCGACGCCGCAGCAGCGATGGGCCATGGCGCCATCGGCCTCGGCATGGACGTGACCGACGAGGCCCAGGTGGACGGCGGCTTTGCCCGCGTGTCACGCGAGCTCGGCCCGGTGGACATCCTGGTCAGCAACGCGGGCGTGCAGATCATCGCACCGCTGGTCGACCTGTCCTTCGCGGACTGGAAACGGATGCTGGCGGTACACCTGGACGGCGCGTTCCTCACCACGCGCGCGGCCATGCGCCAGATGGTCGAGGCCGGCCGGGGCGGTTCGATCCTCCTGATGGGCTCGGCCCATTCCCATGTGGCCTCGCCGCTGAAGGCGCCCTACGTTACGGCCAAGCATGGCCTGCTCGGACTGGCACGGACCATCGCGAAGGAAGGTGCCGCGCATGGCATTCGGGCCAACGTGATCTGCCCGGGCTTCGTGCGCACGCCGCTGGTCGAGAAACAGATCCCGGAACAGGCAAAGGCACGCGGCATCGACGAGGCCGCCGTCGTCCGGGACGTCATGCTGCGCGACACGGTCGATGGCGAATTCACGACGCTGGAAGATATCGCCGCCACGGCCGTGTTCCTCGCCGGTTTCGGTTCGAACGCGCTCACCGGGCAGTCGTTGCTGGTCTCGCATGGCTGGCACATGCAGTAAGGGGTTTCTTCAGCCGCTGGGCTGTTGAAGACGTCTTCGTGGGACGAAACGCTACGCAGGTGATGGGCCTTGCCCCGATCGCGGCGCGTCATCGTCCGCTACGGGCCACCTCGCCGGTTCACTAACGTGTGCAGCCCCCACGGATGGCCTTTCCGTGCCAAGGATGCACCCATGACTCCACGACGCTCGCTGGCGCTATACGCCAGCTTCCTCACGGCATTCGCCGCTCCATGCGCCGCTCAGGTAGCAGCCCCGCCCAACGTACCCTCCGTGCCCACCCGCGGCATCGTCTGGTCGGCCTGTACCGCAGCCGACGCCAGCAGCAACTTCTTTTCCCTGCTTGGCGACCGGCTCCGTTGCGGCACCGTCAGCGTGCCACGCGACCATCACCGCCCCGCCGGAGGCAGCATCTCGCTGCGGGTGGTGCGCGTGGCGGCCGCCGACACGACGAAGCGCCGCGGCGCGCTTTTCGTCAATCCCGGCGGTCCCGGCGGCGATGCCGGCACCTTCGCCGTGACCCTGGCGGCCATCTGGATGCACGCCAGGCCGGGCGACCCGGTGCATGGCGAGAAGAAACGCCTGTCCGACATGTTCGACCTGATCGCCGTGATTCCGAGGGGGATGCCTGGCAGCGCACCGCTCAACTGCGTGGGCGAGTTTCCGGAGACCCGTGGCGTGTTGTTCGACCGCACCGCCAGCAACGTCGCCCGGTTCGACCTGCTGCAACGACGCATGGCGGATGCCTGCCGTGCCGACCCGCTGCATCCATACATCAGCACGGAGCAGACGGTCTACGACCTGGACCTGGTGCGCCGCGCGCTGGGTGAAACCACCTTCAACTTCTTCGGTGTGTCCTACGGGACCTGGCTGGGCGCGTGGTACGGCGCCACCTATCCGGACAAGGTCGGGCGGATGCTGCTCGACTCGACCATGGACTTTACCGCCACCATGGAAGAAAACTTCCTGCTCACCGGTAAGGCCGAGCAGGAGCGCTTCGACCGCCTCGTGGCCCAGCCGGCGATCGCCGCGCCGGAGACCTACGGTATGGGCACCGATGTGGTGAGCGTCCGTCAGGCCATGACGCGACTGCCGTACCGTTTCCGTGTCGCATGGACGGGAGAGTATCGCTCGCCGGAAAGCCTGATGGCCGCGGCAGCCATGGCGACCTGGCTGCAGGAGGACACGGCGCTGACGCGGGAGGCCATGGCATCGCGTATCACGACCACCACGTTCCATGCCATGCCCCAGGTGCACCTGCGCATCCGCGACGAGGCACGCCGCATGCTGGATACGGTCTACGAGCCGCTGGTCATGAAGCCACCCTCACCGATACCGGTGGGCACGGCCATGATGGTCGCCGTGCCCTGCAACGATACGCCGGGCACCCGCGACGCGGGCATCTGGCAGCAGATCGTGGCGCGCTACGCGGCGGACTACCCTGCGGCGCACAGTGGCGACATGGTCAACCCCTGCGTGTTCTGGAACGGCCCCAACGCAGTGAAGCCGCCGATCGAGCGCTTGGCGCGGGCCGGGCGAGTTCTCATTACGGCCTCGGAATTCGACACGCTGACACCGATCGCCGGCGCACTGAACATGATCAACGCGCTTCCCACCGCCTCGATGCTGGTGCTGCGCGGGCACGACCGCCACGGCGTGTTCACGCTCACCGACGAGGCCTGCATCGAACGTACCGGCGCACGCTTCCTGCTCGACGGTCGCGTACCCAGCGAGCAACTCACCGAATGCCAGCGCGACCCATCGGTCCCGCTCCGCGCCAACCCATCCACTACGACCCGGTTCGTCGACGCAGCGCAGGTCGAGCGGTGGCGTGACCGCCTGGCGGAAGCACTGTCACGCGGGGAGCGCATGTCGCCACGCAAGGCACGGCCATGACCGCGCGCCGAATCGCCTGCGCCGTCGCCGTGGCGCTGATGCCCGTCGCCGGCCTCGCCGATCCGCACATCGTCTGGACGACCTGCCCGGCAACCGTGGTAGGGCCGGGCGGCGCCGACCTCGGCGACCGCCTTCAATGCGGCACCCTGAGTGCGCCCCTGGATCACGTCACACCGGACGGACGGCAGATCGACGTCGCCGTGGTGCGTGTCCGCGCCATGTCGCCCGCGCGACGTGAGGGCGCGATCTTCTTCAACAAGGGTGGGCCAGGCGCCAACCCCGCCGCGCTATTGCGTTCGATCGCGGTGGGCTGGTCGCGCACCGCCGCCGATGATCCGCGCGACGGGACGAAGCGTCTGCTTGCCGAGCGCTTCGACCTCGTCGCGGTGATCCCGCGCGGACTGGCGCCGGGGTGGGCGCTTCGGTGCATGACCGGCCTGCCGCCGCGCCATGCCTTCCTGCCGACGCACCTGGACGACGCGAACTGGCAACTGGCCATCGAGGATGCCCAAGCGGTGGCCGACGCGTGCACCGCGGCACCCGAGTCGCGCTATATCAACACCGAGCAGCACGTGCACGACATGGACATGGTGCGGCGTATCCTCGACGACGCCACACTGAACTTCTACGGCATCTCCTACGGCGGCAAGGTGGGCGCATGGTATGCGGCCATGTACCCCTCGCACACGGGTCGCATGCTGCTGGATTCCAGCATGATCTTCACCCACGACTTCCGCACCGCCCTGGAAGCATCGCTCAACGCACGTCGCAGCTTTTTCCTCGACGAGGTGCTGGCACCGCTGTTGAATACCCCATCGCACTACGGGCTGGGCGAGGCGCTGTCGATCAACGAGGCCGTTGAGAACCTGCCCGCACGCGCACGCGAGACCTGGTTCCATGTGCTCGACCATCCCGACCGGCTCGCCGCCGCGCTGCACCTCTCCGCATGGATCACGCAAGACGGCCTCTCGGGCATGCGCGAGTTCGAGGCGCGCATCCGGCGTACCACGTTCAGTCCCGATCCCGACACCCATCGCGCCATCCGCTGGGCGGCTGGCCTCCTGGTCAACCTCTACCTGAGACCACGACCGACCACGCCGCAGTTCGCCATCAGCCAGAACGGCGATTCCGTTCGCCAGGCCGTCGCCTGCAACGACTCCACCTGGTACCTGTCGGATGCACAGATCCGCGCCATGGCCGAACGCAACGCGGCGGCCTACCTGGTCAGCGATGGTGAGGAGATCCTCGAGCAACTGGTGTGTCGCCGGTGGGGCGCACCGGGCGCACGGCAACCCGATCTTGGGCCGCTTGCCCAGGTACCGCCCTTCCTCCTGCTCCAGGCGGAAAAGGACACGGCCACGCCGCTGCCCGGGGCAAAGGCCATCCTCGCCCGCTTCGGCAACGCGCGCTTGCTGGTGGCGAAGGGATCGGCGGTGCATGGCCTGTTCAACTTCACCGCCTCGGCCTGCGTGGAGCGCGCCGCGGCGCGCTACCTGCTGGACGGCACGATCACCGCCGATGCCTCGCGCATGCTCGAGTGCGACACGACGTCCCAGCATCCACTGGACGAACTGCCTGCACCGCCGCCCAACGCGACCACACCGGCGCCCGTGCCCGCCCCGACGCCCTCACCCGCGCCGGTGCACGACGAGACCTGAGCCGGCCTCGCCGTTCTAGAACATGACCTGCGCACGCACCTCGACGATATGCGGGTCGATGCGCAGATCGCGCCGGTCGCTGGTCGCCCGGACGTAGTTGCCCTGGAGCTTCAGGTAACGGGTGATGTACCAGTTGGCACCGAGCGTCCAGTCGTGTTCGCGGCCACCCAGCACCGGACCGTCGTCCAGGTCCAGAGTGCTGTAGCGCACCAGCAGCTCCACGGCGCCCCATGGGCCCTTGGGCACCACATCGCCGACGTTGCCGCCGTTGTAGGCGCGTGACTCACCGGTCACGACCCAGCTGCCGAACGTGTACCAGCCGTGCGCGACATACGCCGGCTTGTCGACCCGTTTGACGCGGGCGTCGAGGTACTCGCCCTGCACGGACCAGGGGCCGCCGATCCACAGGCCTTCGGCACCGCGCCGGTCCACGTGGTCGGCCACGCTGAGCGTGCCGGAGTCGATCAGACGCTGCGTGATCAAGCCGGCCTCGGGCAGCGCGCGCAACCGTACGTTGGGCGGGGTGTAGCGCCCACGGCCGTCCGTCGTGCCTTCGGGGGTTTCCCGCGAGAGCGACAGCCCCAGGTGCACGACGTCGCCCGGTGCGTTGCGCGGCGTCCAGGCGGCGCGCCCGGCCAGCATGCGCCCGTCCAGGTCGCCCTGCAGGTTGCCGCCGTGGTAGTAGCCCAGTTGGACCAGATACTGCTTGCGCGTCAGCGCCCAGTCCACGCCGATGCGGCGATTCGCGTAGACCGCCTGCATCGGCAACGACGACTCCAGGAACGAGGTGCTACCCGTGCTGGTGTTGCCCTCGAAGCCGACCGGCGTCTTCATGAAGCCGACGCGCACGGCCCCGGCGTCGTCGCCCAGCACGGCCTTGGTCTGCACGCGCAGGAACACGTCCAGCCACGTACGCGACTGGAAGTCGAACACCGCGGTGGCATCGTAGACACCCTTCTTGCGCACGTAGAAACCGAACTCCTTGCGGCGGTTCGTCTGCGCGTCTTCGTATACCCCATCATCGTGAGCGAAGCGATTGAGGTCGAACTGGTATTTCAACGACAGGCCGATGTCGGTGCCATCGCCGAGCACGGCATGCGTGGGCCAGTTGCTGCGCCAGTTGTAACTGGTCGCGGCCGGATCGGCGGCAGCGGCCCACGCAGGGGCGAGCAGCGCCATCGCACCGATAGCGATCTTCTTCAAACCATGTCCTCCCCAGGCTGCCGTGGGTCACGGCGAGCGTTATTCATGACGGCACGAGCGGGCTGAGAATCCGCTCAATCTTGCGAAAAGGCAGTGAAGAGGCGCGCGCCTCAGCGCTTCAGGCGGATCTCGAACACGCTCGGCCACCGCTTGCCGGTGACGAACAGGCGATCGTGCGCGGCATCGTAGGCGATGCCGTTGAGCACGTCGTCGACCGGGTCGGCCATGCGGCTGTGGTCGACCAGACCGCCGAGGTCGATCCATCCGGTGACGTGGCCGGTCTTCGGATCGATGCGCGCGATGCGATCGGTCTGCCAGACGTTGGCGAAGATCTCGCCCTTCACCCATTCCAGTTCGTTGATCATGCGCAGGGGCACGCCATCGGCCGTGACCTCGATGGTGCCGGTCTGTGCCAGGGTGTCGGGGTCGAGCACGCGCAGGGTGGGCGTGCCGTCGCTCAGGTAGAGGTGCTTCGCGTCACGCGTCAGCGCCCAGCCCTCGCCGGGGTAGCGAAACGTGCCCATCGGCGCGAACGTCTTGCGGTCGTAGATGAAACCCACGCCGTCGCGCCAGGTGAGCTGGAGCAGGCGGTTGCCCGTGAGGATGATGCCTTCGCCGAAGTAGCCCGCCGGGGTGTCCAGCTGCTGCACCACCTTGCCCGTGTCGAGGCGCACCTTGCGCACGCCCGAACCCATGTACTCCCCCGTGCTTTCGTAGAGGAAGCCGCCGTCGTAAAAGAGCCCTTCAGTGAAGGCCTGCGGATCGTGCGGGAATGTGTGCACGACGGTATAGCGGTACACCGGGATATCGGCGGCCGCCGCGGTGCCGCTGAAGACCAGCGCCGCCGACAGGACCAGGGCGGGCATGCGGATGGAGTGCGTTCTCATGACATAGACCTTGCGCCAGAACGGGCGAGGGGCGCCGAAGCGCCCCTCTGTCCGGAATGTAACGGCTCCGGGATCAGAGCGCGTAGTACATCTGGAATTCCAGCGGGTGGGTGCTGGCGCGGTAGCGGGTCACTTCCTGCATCTTCAGCGCGATGTAGCTGTCGATGAAGTCGTCGGTGAAGACGCCCCCGGCCTTGAGGAAGTCGCGATCCTTGTCGAGCGCGACCAGGGCCTCGTCGAGGCTGGCACACACCTGCGGGATGTTCTTCTCTTCTTCCGGCGGCAGGTCGTAGAGATCCTTGTCGGCCGGTGCGCCGGGGTCGATCTTGTTCAGGATACCGTCGAGACCGGCCATCATCAGCACGGTGAAGGTCAGGTAGCCCGACTGCATGGGATCCGGGAAGCGGATCTCGATGCGGCGACCCTTCGGGCTGGACACGTACGGGATGCGGCAGGACGCCGAACGGTTGCGGGCCGAATAGGCCAGCATGACCGGTGCCTCGAAGCCCGGAACCAGACGCTTGTAGCTGTTGGTCGTAGAGTTGGCGAACGCGTTGATGGCCTTGGCATGCTTGAAGATACCGCCGATGTACCACAGCGCCGTCTGCGACAGGCCGCCGTAGAGGTCGCCCGCGAAGAGGTTTTCGCCGTTCTTGGACAGCGACTGGTGCACGTGCATGCCGGAGCCGTTGTCGCCGACGATGGGCTTGGGCATGAAGGTGACCGTCTTGCCCTGCTGGTGCGCGACGTTCTTGATGACGTACTTCATCGTCATCAGTTCGTCGGCCTTCTTCACCAGGGTGTTGAAGCGGGTGCCGATCTCGCACTGGCCCGCGTTGGCCACTTCATGGTGGTGCACTTCGACCACCTGGCCGAGCGACTCCAGCACCTTGCACATGTCCGCGCGCATGTCGCCCAGGGTGTCCACCGGGCTGACCGGGAAATAGCCGCCCTTGACGGCCGGACGGTGACCGCTGTTGGTGCCGTCGTACTTGTAGCGCGACGACCACGCCGCTTCTTCCGAGCCGATCTCGTAGAACACGCGGCCCATGTCGTTCTGCCAGCGCACCGAGTCGAAGATGAAGAACTCGGGCTCCGGACCGAAGAAGGCGGTGTCGGCAATGCCGGTGGACTTGAGGAAGGCTTCGCCGCGCTTGGCGATCGAGCGCGGATCGCGGCCGTAGGCCTGCATGGTGCTGGGCTCGAGCACGTCGCAATGCAGGATCAGCTGCTTGTGCGCGCTGAACGGATCGAGGTGGGCGGTTTCCGGGTCCGGCATCAGCACCATGTCGGATTCGTTGATGCCCTTCCAGCCGGCGATCGACGAGCCGTCGAACATCTTGCCGTCTTCGAAGGTGCCCTCGTCGATGGCGTGGGCGGGGAACGTGACGTGGTGGTGCTTGCCGAGCATGTCGGCGAAGCGCAGGTCGACGAACTCGATTTCCTCGTCCTGGATCAGGTTCAGCACTTTGGAAGCGGCGGACATGGGCAAACCTCGGAATGGATGTGGGGTCGGAAGCGATCCGGTTCAGGCCCCGGCATCATAAAACGCCCGCGTGACATTCGCTTGCTTGCACCAATAAGGTGCATGCTGGATTCGATTGCACCCACCGGGAGCGCGCTTGGGGCGCGACCGCCGGACGCCGTTCGTTTACCCTTTGCCTTCTCCTACCCACCCCCTTCGTCCGCCCGCACCCAGGGTCGACGCACGCCGAGCGGCCATGACCAAGAAAAACGACACCGATACCCCCGATACCGCGCGACGCCGGTTGCTGGGCGGCATGGCCACCACCGGCGCGCTGCTGGCGCTGGGTGGCGTGCAGGACGTGACCGCGGCGGGCAAGAAGACGCCTGGGCCGGCACCGACCGGCGCCGCGCTGGACGCGCTGCTCGAAAAGCACATCGGCAACGTGGTGGTGATCTACGCCGAGAACCGCAGCTTCAACAACCTGTTCGGTGATTTCCCGGGGTTGCAGCAGCCACTGGGTTCGGTTCCGGCGGAACGCCTGGTCCAGCGCGATCGCGACGGCACGCCGCTGAAGACCCTGCCGCCGATCTGGGACGGCATGGTGCCGCACGAACAGGTCGTCGACCACACCACATACAAGATCGGTGAGAAGGACATCACCGGCCTGCCCAATGCGCCGTGGGCGCTGCATACCGGCGATGGCACACCGCTGCCGCACGGCGTGGTCACGCGCGACCTCGTCCACGCGTTCTACAACAACCAGCTGCAGATCAACGGCGGCAGGAACGACGGCTTCGTCGCCTGGGGCGACAACGGCGCGCTGACCATGGGCCGCTACGCCAGCACGCCCGTGCACCTGCGCCTGTGGAACATCGCCGCGCAGTTCACCCTGTGCGACAACTTCTTCATGGGGGCCTTCGGTGGCTCGTTCCTCAACCACCAGTACCTCGTGGCCGCGCAGCCGCCGTTTTATCCCGCGGCGGACAAGAGCCCGGCGCAGTTCAATATCGCCGTGACGGAAAGCGGCGACCCGATGGACCCTCGCCTGAAGATGGCCGAGGATTCCCCGAAGAGCGCGATGGACGGCAAGCCGAAGTTCGCCAACCACAACACGCTCACCCCGGATTTCTGGGCCGTGAACACCATCGGGCCGCCCTACTCGCCCGGTTTCAACGTGGACCGCAAGCATCCCGAGCTGGCCGATGCCACCAGCGCCAACACGTTGCCGCCGCAGACGCACCGGCACATCGGCGACATGCTGTCCGCGAAGGGCATCGACTGGGCCTGGTACGCCGGCGGATTCCAGGCCGCGTTGGACGGCAAGGGCGATGGCAGCGAGTCCAGCTTTCCGCAGACCCCCAATTTCCAGCCGCACCACCAGCCACTCAATTACTTCGTATCGCTCGCCCCCGGCACCGACGCGCGCAAGCGCCACCTGCGCGACGGCGGCCTGGGCGAAACGGCGGCAACCAACCGCTTCCTCGCCGATATCGCCGCCGGCAAGCTGCCGCCCGTGGCGTTCTACAAGCCGCAGGGCAACCTCAACATGCATGCGGGCTATTCCGATGTGGAAGCCGGCGATCGCCACCTCGCCACGGTGGTGCACGCCCTGCGCAACAGCCCCCAGTGGAAGGACATGCTGGTGGTGATCACCTTCGACGAGAACGGTGGCTGGTGGGACCACGTGGCGCCTCCGAAGGGCGATCGCTGGGGCCCGGGCACGCGGATTCCCGCGCTGGTCGTCTCGCCCTACGCGAAGAAAGGCCATGTGGAGCACACCATCTACGACACCGGCTCCATCGCGCGTTTCCTCACGCGACGTTTCAAACTGGAGAAGCTGCCGGGCCTGAAAATGCGGGAAGACGCCATGATCGCAGCGGGAGGACCGCCACCGGGCGACCTGACCGAGACACTGGCGTTCTAGGGCGTCTGAACCGGGCTACGCGCCTACGCACAGAAGGCTGACGCACAGCAGCGGCAGTCGCGCCTGCAAACGCTGGAGAGGTCTCGCATACACTGCGCCCTCTTTTACATCGACAAGGATGTCGCATGCCAGTGCTTTCGCTTCGCGGCCGTATCGCCGCCTGTCTCGTCGTCGCTCTGTTCTCGCCAGCCCAGCCAACGCCCGCCGCGTCCGCAAACGACGTGCCACGCATCGCGTGGCTGCCCTGCGACCCGTCGCTCGTCAAGGAAGACGACCATGCGTTCGATGGCCGCTTGAGTTGCGCGCGTTTCCTTGCCCCGCTCGATCACCGCCAGCCCGATGGACGGACGATCGAGGTCGGCGCCATACGCATGGCAGCGGCCGACCGGGCGAACCGCAAGGGCGTACTGTTCGTCAACATCGGTGGTCCAGGCGGTCATCCGGCCAGCCTGGTGACCGGACTGGTCTCCGCCTTCCAGTCCTGGGACCCGCACGATCCCGTGCATGGCATGAAGCGTGAGCTCGTAGACCGCTACGACATCATCGGCGTCATACCGCGTGGCATGCAGGGCGGCTGGACACTGGATTGCAGCGAGGCCGCCAACACGGTTCACCCGTTCCTGCCGACCCATCGCGACGACGCACACTGGCGCCAGCTGGTCGCGGGTACACGCGCGCTGGCCAGTGCGTGCACCCGTGCGCCCGAGGCTCGCTATATCAGTACGGAGCAGCACGTCCACGACATGGATTACGTCCGGCGCGCGATCGGCGAGGATCGCATCCACTTCTACGGCGCGTCGTACGGCGGAAGGGTCGGGGCGTGGTACGCCGCGATGTATCCGGATCACATCGGCCGCATGCTGCTGGACTCGAGCATGGTGTTTCCTGCGTCCTTCAGGACAGCGACCTACGCGTCGATGGACAAGCGCCAGCAGCGATTCGAGACGCAGGTGCTGGCACCGTTACTCGCCGACCCGGTCCGCTTCGGCCAGCCGCCGGATCGTGCTGCGCTTCGCTGGGCGCCGCATACGCTGCACCCGGCGGTGAGGCCGCACTGGTACGACATGCTCGACACGCCCCAACACCTGGCCGCTGCGTTGACGATGAGCCGCTGGCTGGATGAAGACGGATGGCACGGCTGGAAACGCCTCGCCACGCGCATGGTGGCGGAACGCATGAGCACCGACCGCGCCGCGCACGTGGCGCTGCAGGTTGCGGCGTGGGACCTGCTGACACCCTGGCTTGCTCCGCCGTTGACCACACCGCCCACGTCGCCCGAAGACCGGTACGAGCAGTCCACCTACCTCGCCGTGGTGTGCAACGACGAAGCGAACTGGGGAAGCGAGCCGCAGATACGCGCCCGCTCGGACAACGACGCCTTCAACTATCCCCTGGGCAACGGGGTACAGACATTCGTCCAACTCGTCTGCGCATCGTGGGGACCGCGCACCTCACGTACCCCCGATCTGGACGTGCTCGCGCAAGGGCAACCCTTCCTGATGCTCCATGCCGAGAACGACGTGACAACGCCGATCGAGGGTGCACGAAACATCACGTTGCCGAAGTATCCCAACGCACGCCTGATCACGGCTACCGGCACGGACTTGCACGGGCTGCTCGGCCAGACGGGCACCGCATGCATCGAGCACGACGCGGCCCGTTATCTGCTGGACGGTACGTTGCCCATGCACGACCGCCAGGAATCGGTGTGCGCGTTCGAGCGGCCCGACGATCATCCTGCTTATTACAGCCTCCGCTGACGAGCGGGCCGAATCAATGACGCGCCGATTCGGCATCATCTTGGCTAGATACGGGGTATACAACGCATTCGTTTCACGGACGACAGGGACGACCGCGAATCCATAACGCTCCGGACGGCGTGCAACGGAGGCTCCTATCAACACGACAAGGAGTCAGCCGTCATCTCGCGATGGCAGATCGTCACCTACTTGGATGCAGGTTATTCCGTGCAGGTTGGGGGTCAAGGCCTTTAGCTCCGAGACGTCCAGCGCTCCTGCCTATTACCTGGATACCTTGACGCTCGTCCCCACGACAGATGCCCTGCATTTCAAGGTGAGCGACCAGAACCGCGAGCGTGTTTCGGCGTTCCGCTGAGACATGCGATGTACGTCGGGCCACGCCGGATCAATGCCCCGGCGTGCCACCCGATGCAAAAGGCGGCTTGGCGAACCAGATCGCGATCATGGCCAGGCCGAAGATAAGCCCGAAGATCCAGAACACGTCGTTCACCGCCAGCGTGGCCGCCTGCATGTCCACCAGGCGGTTGAGCGCCGCGTTCGCGGGTGGACCCTGCACCCCCAGCGCCTGGAAGCGGTCCAGGTATTCGGTGGTAGCGCGATTGCCCGCGCTCACGTTTTCCACCAGCACCGCGTGGTGGTACGTGGTGCGGTGCGAATACATCGTGGTGCTGACCGCGGTGGCGATGCTGCCCGCCAGTGTGCGGAAGAAGTTGGATAGCCCCGACGCGCTGGCCACTTCGTCGTCCGGCATGCCGGAGAGGATGATCTGATTCACCGGCACGAAGAACAAAGCGATGCCCGCACCCATGCAAAGGCGCGGAATGGCCAGCTCCCCGTAGGGCGCGTTGGTGCTCAGCGTCGACATGTAGAACGACGCCGCGGCGAACACCGCGAAGCCGATGGTGTTGAGCAGTCGCAGGTCGAACTTGTTCTGGAATACGCCGACGATGGGCGATAGCACGATGGCCAGGATGCCGATGGGCGCGACCACGAAGCCCGCCCAGGTGGCGGTATAGCCCAGGACCTCCTGCACCCACATCGGCATGACCACGGTGCCGCCGAAGAAGGCGAACATGCCCAGCGACAGGCACAGTACGCCGACGAAGAAGTTGCGTTTGCCCAACAGGCGCAGCTCGACCACGGGATGCTTGTGCATCAGTTCCCACGCGATCAGGAAGGTGATGCAGACCAGCGAGACGATCGCCAGCACGGTAATGGTCTTGGACGTGAACCAGTCGTCGTCGTTACCGTTGTCCAGCATGAACTGCAGGCAGCCTACGCCCACCGCCAGCAGGAACAGGCCGATCGCATCGATCGGCATCTTGGTGACTTTGGACTCGCGATCACGCAGCAGGGCGTACGTCACCACCACGGCGAAGATGCCCACCGGGATGTTGATGAAGAAGATCCACGACCAGTGGTAGTTGTCGGTGATCCAGCCACCCAGGATCGGGCCGAACACGGGCGCGACCACCACTGTCATTGCCCATAGCGCCAGCGCGATGGGTCGTCGCGCCACCGGGTAGTTGTTCAGCAGCAGGGTTTGCGACAACGGCACCATCGGGCCCGATACCGCGCCCTGCAGCAGGCGGAAGACGATGAGCATGGGCATCGAGGTGGAGAACCCGCACAGCGCGGAGAACACCACGAACAGCGCCACCGAGGTCATGAAGGTACGCACCTCGCCGAAGCGCCGTGCCACCCAACCGGTCAGCGGCTGCATCACCGCGCTGGCCATCGAGTAGGCACTGATCGCCATGGTGCCTTCGTTGCTGCTGACGCCCACGTTGCCGGCGATGGTACGCACCGACACGTTGACGATGGAGATGTCGAGCACCTCCATGAACGTGGCCAGCGCCACGCCCGCGGTAAGCAGCACCAGCGCGCCGCCGGTGAGCGGCGGCCTGGACCCGCCGTTGCCGTTCTGCCCGGCCATCGATCAGCCGCCGCGCTTGGCCGCTACCGGCTTCGGGGTTGCATCCACCGTGTTCTCGCGGATGATCTGCTCGGCGCGCTGGTCGGCCTCGCCCATCTCCTGCTCGTAAACGTTGGTGCTGGCCAGCGGCTTGCTACGCGGCGTTTCCGAGAGCACGCGGCCGTCGCGGTCGTGCGTGTCCACGTTCACGTCGGTGGACAGGCCGATGCGCAGCGGGTGCTTGCGCAGGTCCTCCGCGTCGATGGCGATGCGTACGGGCAGGCGCTGCACCACCTTGATCCAGTTGCCGGTGGCGTTCTCGGCGGGCAGCAGCGAGAACGCGCTGCCGGTGCCGGCGTTCAGGCCCACCACCTTGCCGTGGTATTCCACGTCCGAATACATGTCGGTGGTGAGCTTCACCGGCTGGCCGATGCGGATGTGCTCCAGCTGGGTTTCCTTGAAGTTGGCATCGACCCACAGGTCGGCCAGCGGCACCACGGTCAGCAGGTCCTGACCCGGCTGGATACGCTGGCCCACCTGCACCTGGCGACGCGCGGCGTAGCCTTCGATGGGCGAGACGATGGCGTTGCGGCCGCTGTTCACCCATGCGTTGCGGAACTGCGAACGGGCCTGGATCACCGCGGGGTAGGTCTCTACGGTGGTGCCATCGACCTGAGCGTGCGCCGCGGCGGCCTCGCGCTCGGCCGCGTCCAGCGCCGCCTTGGCCTGCTGCATCTGGCGCTTGCCGTTGTCCACTTCCTCGGCGGACACCGCGCGACGCTCGAGCAGCGGATGGCGGCGGTTGTAGTCGTCACGTGCCTGTTCGTACTGGGCGCGACGCTGCGGGATGGCGGCATCAGCCTGATTGGCCTGCTGCATCTGTGCCTGGGCCTGGCGCACGGCCTGGGCCAGCTGGCCCTCCGCATTCATCAGGCTGACCTGGGCATCGACGGGGTCCAGCTTGATCAGCACCTGGCCCTGGTGCACCCGCTCGGTTTCCTCCACCCCCACCTCCACCACCGTGCCGGCCACACGGGACGAGATGGTCACCATGTCGCCCTTGACGTAGGCATCGTCGGTGGTCTCGCGCTGCGACAGCACGAAGATGTAGTAGAGCAGCCAGCCGATGCCGGCCAGCACGAACACGGCGGCGATGATCGACAGGACGATGACCTTCTTGCGTTTGGCCTTGGGGTCGTCTTCCTTCTTGTCCTCGTCCTTGCCGTCCTTGCCGTCTTTCTTGTCCTTGTTCTGTTCCTTATCGTCCTTGTCGCCGCCCCGCTTTCCGGCGTCCTTGTCCTTTTCCTTTTCCTCGTCCCTGCCGTCGTCGTCTTCATCGCCGGCATGCTCGTCGCGCTCACCGCGCGGCGATTCGTCGCCGTACTTGTGCAGGTACTTGTAACGGTACTTGTAGGGCTGCGGCGCGAGGCCGTCACCGTTACCTTCGCCGGGCGTTTCGTAGTCAGGGGTCATCGCGGGGAGTCCTTGCCGGCGGCGGTGGCCGGAAGAGCGGGCAGGTCGTCGGCGTGGTAGCCGCCGCCCAGTGCATGGATAAGGGAAAGGTTGGCGGAGAGCATCTGGCTGGTGAGCTGCAGGCGGGCGTCGCGCTGCTGGTCGAGCTGCATGTCGGCGTTGAGCCAGGTGCGGTCGTCGATCAGGCCCTTGCTCCGGCGATCGGCCGCCTTGGACTTCTGCGCCGCGGTGGCCTCGTACTGGCGGTCCACCTGTACGCGCTGGGCGTCCAGCGCCTGCAATTGCGCAATGCCCTGTGAGATGTCGCCGGCGGCCTGCACCACGGCGCCGTCGTACTGGGCCACGGCGCTGTCCAGCTGCGCCTGCGCGCTCTCGAACTGGGCCCGCAGCCGGCCGCCGCTGAAAATCGGTAGCTGCACCGATGCGCCCAGGTTCCCAAGCGTGAGGTCGGTACGCGTGCCGGAGCCCAGGTCGGGATACGTGCGCAGGAAGGCCCCAAGCGCCATCAGGCTCACATCGGGGTAGTAGGCCTTGCGCGCCTGGTCGATGGTCTTCGACGAGGCTTCGATCTGCCAGCGCGCGGCGGCGATATCCGGGCGCCGGGCCAGCAGTCCGATGCGGGCGTCGTCGGGCAGGCGGGTATCCGGGGTGGGCAGCGGCGAGGGCGTCAGGTTGCCGAGATCCTTCGGCGACACGCCGGCCAGTGCGGCGAGCTGGGCCAGGTCGAGGCTGGCCGCGCCTTCCAGCTGCGCCACGTTCTGTCGCGTCTGCGCCAGCTGGGCATCGGCCTGGTCGAGCGCGGTGGGATCGTCCAGGCCGGCGTGCACCCGCAGCTCTACCAGGTCGCGGTATTGCGACGAGCTGTCGGCCGCATGGCGGGCCACGGCCAGGCGGGCCTGCTGGGCCTGCCAGTCGAAATACGTGTTGACCACGTTGTACTGCAGCGAGGTGGCGGCGGACGCCCGTTCGGCCTCGGCGGCGCGCGCCTGCCCGACCGACGCCTGCACGGCTGCCTTCTGCTTGCCCCAGAGGTCCAGGTCCCACGTGGCCAACGCGCCGGCCACGCCGCTGTTGCTCCAGCTCTTGCCGGGATTCAGCTGGAAGCCTTGCGCGCTGCCCGTGGCGCCCGGCATCTGCCCCTTGAGCGAAACGTCGTTGTAGCCGTGGCCGCCGTTGACCAACCCACGCACCTGTGGGTTCAGTTCGGCCTTTGCCGAGTCCACCGCCCGCAGCGCCGCGCGATAGCGCGCCTCGGCCTGCTCCATGTTCGGCGAGCCGCGCATGGCCAGGTCCACCACGCGGTCCAGCTGTGCGTCGTCGTAGCGCTTCCACCATTCCGGCTGCGGCCATCCCGCCTGGCTGGTCGGCAGGCCAGCGATCGGCACCTCGTCGCGCGGCACGAAGGCGGGCGGACGCACGGCCGGGGCGCAGGCCGCCAGCATCAAGGCCGCAGCGAGAACGGCAACGCGGAGGCCGCCGCTCCGGCGGCGGTGCCGATGGGGATTGGGCATGGAAGGGTCCGTTGAATACAGGCGGGCGGCCGTGAAACCGCCGTATCGCGTCGGCGAAAATTACCAGCCGGCGGCGTGGGCGGTATGTGACGGTTCATCCAGTGAAGCAAGTCGCAAGGAATGGTGAGCCGGTGCCGCTAAGCTAGGCGATCCTGTTCCGCGACCGGATGCCACGCACGTGAATGACCTGATCAGCGCCATCCTCCTCGGCATCGTCGAGGGGATCACCGAGTTCCTGCCTGTCTCCAGCACGGGCCACCTGCTCATTGCCGAACGCTGGCTCGGGGCCCGGTCCGACCTGTTCAACGTGGCTATCCAGGCCGGCGCCATCCTCGCGGTCACCTTCATCTACTGGCGCACCCTGTGGAGCCTGGTGGTGCACTGGCGCAAACCCGAGACCCGCGACTACGTGATGAAGCTGGGCGTGGCTTTCCTCATCACCGCAGCGCTGGGCCTGGTGGTGACCAAACTGGGCTTCAAGCTGCCCGAGACGATCACCCCCGTCGCCTGGGCGCTGATCGTCGGCGGCCTGTGGATGATCGTGGCGGAGAAAGTGGCGGCGGATCGACCCGACCAGGTGGCGGTCAGCTGGCGCGTCGCCATCCTGGTAGGCCTGGCCCAGATGGTGGCCGGCATCTTCCCCGGCACGTCACGTTCGGCCGCCACCATCTTCGTCGCCATGCTGGGCGGTACCACCAACCGGGCCGCGGCCACGGAGTTCACTTTCCTCGTCGGCATCCCGACGATGTACGCGGCCACGGGCTACGAACTGCTGAAGACGTTCACGCACGGCGGCGCGGCGGGCGAGGACTGGACGGGCCTGGCCGTGGCCTTCGTGGTGTCCACGCTGGTCGCGTTCGTGGCGGTGAAGTGGCTGCTCGGCTACATCCGCTCGCATCGCTTCACGGTGTTCGCCCTGTACCGCATCGTGCTGGGCATCGCCCTGCTGCTGTTCCTGCCCGCCGGCGGCTGACCCACGCCCTACGCCGGCGGCACGACGCCGGTCAGGCCACGGCGGCGATCGGCTCCGGCTCGGCCAGCGCCACCTGGCGCAGACGCGCCAGTTCGGCTTGCTGCTGTTCCACGATCTTGCATTGCGGCGTGCTGGTGCGCTGGAACAACTCGCTGGTCCACTCGATGAACGCCTGCACGCGCGCCGACAGATGGCGTTTCTGCGGGTAGACGATCCACAGGTTGGAGCCGGTGGAGATCGTGTCGGTCATGATGATTTCCAGCGCGCCCTTCTGCAGCGCCGAGGCGGCCAGGCAATGCGGCGCCTGGATGATGCCCAGGCCGGCGATGGCCGCCTGGATGACCGATTCCCCATCGTTGATGAGCATGTGGGCATCCACGTCCACCGACACGCGACCGCCGGGTGAGTCGAACTGCCACTGGTAGGGCTTGCCCGTGCTGGGGTGCACGAAGTTGACCGTGCGGTGTGCCTTGAGGTCGTCGATGCGGGTCGGTGTGCCGTGGCGCGCCAGGTACGACGGCGCGGCGCACAGCACGTTGCTGAAGTGGCCGATCTTGCGCGCGATGAGGCTGGAATCGGCCAGCTCGCCCATCCGGATGGCGCAGTCGAAGCCGCCTTCGTTCAGGTCGAACGGGAAATCGCACATCGTCAGTTCAAGCCGAATATCCGGGAACCGCTGCTCGAATTCCGCGAGGTTCGGAATGATCGCGGCGCGACCGATGGCGGACGACGCGGCCACGCGCAGCTTGCCCACGGGCTTGGTCTTGGCGTAGCCCAGGGCCTCGGTGGCCTCGGTGAGGTCGGCAAGGATCTCCTTGCAACGCAGGTAGAACGCGGAGCCATCGTCGGTCAACCGCAGCGAACGTGTCGAGCGGAAGAACAGCCGCGCACCCAGGCTTTCCTCCAGCCGGGAGATGGCCCGGCTGACCCCGGACGGGGTCATTTCGAGTTGCATGGCCGCCGACGAGAAGCTCTTGGCTTCCACTACGCGGACGAAAACGCTGATCGCTGAAAAGTCTTCCACGGTCGACCCCGCTGGACGGATTCGTGACTGGGCGTCACAGGCGGGGTGATTGTAGACCCATTTTTCGCTTGCGGGGCAAGACCTAGATTACGCCACCTGGGTGGAACCGGCTTGACCTCGAGCGCGCTTGAGGTCGTACGCTCCGCCGCCTTGCCGTTCCCCCGCCTATTTCGACACATCCAGGACACCCCGCCATGAAGAAGAAAATCCTGCTCGGTTCGGCCGCCCTTGCGGTCGCCGTCGCCTCGGCGCTGTGGCTCGGCGGCGGTGGCGCTCCCTCGCATGCCGCCGAAACGGCCATGGCGATGCCCACGCCCGACGTCACGGTGGCCCAGGTGGTGTTGCGCCCGGTGTCGGACGCCAGCGGGTTCACCGGACGCATCCAGGCCGTGGACTCGATCCAGATCCGGCCCCGGGTCGGCGGCTACATCGACAGCGTGCATTTCCGGGAAGGCGCCACGGTGAAGAAGGGCGACCTGCTCTTCACCATCGATCCGCGCCCGTACCGCGCGGAAACCGACCGCCTGGCCGCCAACCTGGCCCAGGCGCGCGCCGAGGCGAAGAACGCCGAGGCCAACACCGCGCGCGGCGCCAAGCTGGTCCAGCAGCACGCCGTGTCACAGGAGGAAGCCGACCGGCTCGACACCGCGGCCGTGAGTGCGAAGGCACAGGTCGCGTCCGTCCAGGCTGCCATGGACGCGGCGCGCCTCAACCTGTCGTTCACCGAGGTACGCGCGCCCGTCGACGGCAAGGTGAGCAACGCGCAGATCACCGCCGGCAACCTGGTCACCCCCAGCGACACGCTGACCAGCGTGATCACGGTGGACCCGATGTACGTGTACTTCGACGTGGATGAGCAGACCTTCCTCAAGCTGGACCGCCTGCGCCGCCAGGATGGTCACGCGCCGGACGTGCGGATGGGCCTGGCGGATGAAACCGGCTACCCGCATACCGGCAGGATCGACTTCGTCGACAACCAGGTGCGGGCCGGCGCCGGCACCATCCGCCTGCGCGCCGTGTTTCCCAACGCCGATGGCGCGTACACCGCCGGCTTGTTCGCCCGCGTGGAACTGCGCAGCGGCACCACCCAGCCGCGCGCATTGATCGACGACAAAGCCGTGGGCACCGACCTCGGTAACAAGTTCGTCTACGTGCTGGGCAAGGACAAGAAGGTGGAATACCGCCGCATCGCCACCGGCGCGCTGGTGGACGGCCTGCGCGTGGTCGACAGCGGGCTGACCGCGGACGACGTGGTGATCGTCAACGGCTTGCAGCACGTGCGGCCGGGCATGGACGTGAACGCCAAGCGGGTCGCGATGGCCTCGCTGGTACCGGAAGGCACGCGCACCCTCGCCATGGCGCGGAACCAGGACTGATCGATGAAAATCGCCCAATACTTCGTCAACCGCCCGATCCTCGCGGGCGTGCTGTCGGTGCTGTTCCTGATCGCCGGCGGCATCGCCGTGTTCAGGCTGCCGATCAGCGAATACCCCGAGGTCGTGCCGCCCACCGTCGTGGTCAAGGCCAGCTACCCCGGCGCCAACCCCAAGGTCATCGCCGAAACGGTGGCCACGCCGCTGGAGGAACAGATCAACGGCGTCGAGGGCATGCTGTACACGTCTTCGCAGGCCACCAGCGACGGACAGATGACCCTCACCGTGACCTTCGCGCTGGGCACCGACCTGGACAACGCGCAGGTGCAGACGCAGAACCGCGTGGCGCAGGCACTGCCCCGCCTGCCCGAGGAAGTGCAGCGCCTGGGTGTCACCACCACCAAGAGCTCGCCCGACCTGACGATGGTGGTGCATCTCACCTCGCCCGACCATCGCTACGACATGCTCTACCTGTCGAACTACGCACGCACGCGCATCAAGGACCAGCTGGCCCGCCTGGACGGCGTGGGCGACGTGCAGCTGTTCGGCGCGGGCGAGTACAGCATGCGCGTGTGGATGAATCCCGAGAAGCTGGCCATCCGCAACCTCACCACGGGCGACGTGATCAAGGCCGTGCGCGAGCAGAACATCGAGGTGGCGGCCGGCTCGCTCAACGCACCGCCGGGTCCGAATTCCAACGCGTTCCAGGTCAACATCAACACGCGCGGCCGCCTGGTCACCGAGGACGACTTCCTCAACATCATCGTGCGCAGCGACGCCACCGGTTCGGTCACGCACCTGCGTGACGTGGCGCGCGTGGAGCTGGGCTCGAACAACTACGCGCTGCGCAGCCTGCTGAACAACCGCGAGGCCGTGGCCATCCCGATCTTCCAGCGGCCCGGCTCGAACGCGATCGCCATCTCCGACGAGGTGCGCGCGCAGATGGCCACGCTGAAGAAGGACTTCCCGCAGGGCGTCGACTACTCGATCGTCTACGACCCGACCGTGTTCGTGCGCGGCTCCATCGAGGCCGTCGTGCACACGCTGTTCGAGGCGATCCTGCTGGTGGTGCTGGTGGTGATCCTGTTCCTGCAGACCTGGCGCGCGTCGATCATCCCGCTGGTGGCCGTGCCGGTGTCGCTGATCGGCACGTTCGCGGTGATGTACCTGGTCGGCTTCTCGCTCAACGCGCTGTCGCTGTTCGGCCTGGTGCTGGCCATCGGCATCGTGGTGGACGACGCCATCGTGGTCGTGGAGAACGTGGAGCGACACATCGAGCACGGGCTGGACCCGAAGGCGGCCACGCGCCAGGCGATGACGGAAGTCACCGGCCCCATCGTGGCGACGGCGCTGGTGCTGTGCGCGGTGTTCGTGCCGGCCGCCTTCATCAGCGGCCTCACCGGCCAGTTCTATCGCCAGTTCGCGCTGACCATCGCCATCTCCACGGTGATCTCGGCGTTCAACTCGCTGACCCTGAGCCCGGCGCTGTCCGCCATCCTGCTCAAGGGCCGCGACGAGCCGAAGGACAGGCTCACGGTGTGGATGGAGCGCAGCCTGGGCTGGCTGTTCCGCCCGTTCAACCGTGGCTTCGAGCGTGCGTCGCACGGCTATGTCAGCGGCGTGCAGAAGGTGTTGCGTTTCTCCGCGGTCATGCTGGTGCTGTACGTGGGCCTGGTGGCGCTGGGCGTGCTCGGTTTCGCGCGGACACCCACGGGCTTCGTGCCGACCCAGGACAAGCAATACCTCGTGTCGTTCGCGCAGCTGCCCGATGCCGCCTCGCTGGACCGCACCGAGGGCGTGATCCGCCGCATGGGCGACATCGCGCTGAAGGACCCGGGCGTGGAGAGCGCCGTGCAGTTCCCCGGCCTGTCGATCAACGGCTTCACCAACAGCACCAACGCCGGCATCGTGTTCGTCACGCTGAAGCCATTCGAGGAACGGCGTGCGGCCGACCTATCGGCCGAGGCGATCGCGGCACGACTCAACGGGCAGTTCGCCGGCATCCAGGATGCCTATATCGCGATCTTCCCGCCGCCGCCGGTCAACGGCCTGGGCACGATCGGCGGTTTCCGCATGCAGATCGAGGACCGCGGCGACCTGGGCTTCGAGGAACTCTACAAGCAGACGCAGGGGATCATCGCGGCCAGTCAGAAGACGCCGGAACTGGCCCACCTGTTCACCAGCTTCCAGGTGAGCGTGCCCCAGTACGATGCCGATATCGATCGTGAGAAGGCGAAGTCCGAAGGCATCGACCTGGGCGACGTGTTCCAGACCATGCAGGCGTACCTCGGCTCGCTCTACGTCAACGACTTCAACCGCTTCGGTCGCACTTACCAGGTGAACGTTTCCGCGGAGCCGTCGTTCCGCCACGAGCCGTCCGACATCGTGGGCCTGAAAACCCGCAACGCCGCCGGCGACCTGGTGCCGCTGGGTTCGTTCCTCACGGTACGCCAGACCAACGGCCCGGACCGCGTGCAGCACTACAACGGTTACCCCACGGCCGAGATCAACGGCGGCGCGGCACCGGGCTACAGCACCGGCCAGGCGCAGGCGGCGATGGAGAAACTGGTCAAGGCCAACCTGCCCAACGGCATGACCTATGAGTGGACGGAACTGACCTACCAGCAGATCCTCGCCGGCAACACGGCGGTGCTGGTGTTCCCGCTGTCCGTGCTGCTGGTGTTCCTGGTGCTGGCGTCCCTGTACGAAAGCCTGAGCCTGCCACTGGCGGTGATCCTGATCGTACCGATGGTGCTGCTGTCCGCGATCGTCGGCATCATCGTCACCGGCGGGGACAACAACATCTTCACCCAGATCGGCCTGATCGTCCTGGTGGGCCTGGCGTGCAAGAACGCGATCCTCATCGTCGAGTTCGCCCGCGAAGCGGAGATCGGCGGCATGAACCGCGTGGATGCCGTGCTCGAGGCCGCGCGCCTGCGACTGCGTCCGATCCTGATGACCTCGTTCGCCTTCATCATGGGCGTGGTGCCCCTGGTGACCTCGCACGGCGCCGGTGCGGAAATGCGCCATGCCATGGGCGTGGCGGTGTTCGCCGGCATGCTCGGCGTCACCTTCTTCGGCCTGATCTTCACGCCGCTCTTCTATGTGCTGATCCGCGGCTGGAACGAACGCACCGAGGTGCGTCGTCGCGAGCGCCGCGAGCGTCGCCTTCTCGCACACGCGGCCCGGGAGTCGTAAGCCATGACCTTTATTCCTCGCAGTACCGCGCTGTTCGTCGCCCTCGTCCTTGCCGGCTGCGCCAGCGTGGGTCCGGACTACCATCCGCCCGTGCAGGCGCCGGTGACCTTGCAAGGGGTCGACGCCGCGCACCAGAACAGCGGCGACGTGCAGGCACGCTGGTGGACGCAGTTCGGCGATCCCACCCTCGACGCGCTGATCGTCCGCGCGGCGAAGGGTGCGCCGGATCTCCGGATCGCCACGGCCCGGCTCAACCAGGCACGCGCTGCGCTCGGCACGGCACGGTCGCAGCAGGTGCCCGACGTGGAAACCGTCGCATCGTTCCAGCGCAGCCGCGGGCAACAGCCGGGCTTCAGCGAGCAGCGCACCACGGTGACCCAGTACCAGGCGGGCTTCGATGCGTCGTGGGAGCTGGACCTGTTCGGCGGCATTCGCCGTTCGGTGGAAGCCGCACGGGCCGACGCCGCGGCCGGGGAGGCCTCGTTGCAGGACGCGCAGGTCACCCTGTTTGCCGAGGTGGCGCGCAACTACTTCGACCTCCGCGGCACCCAGTTACGGATCGACGTGGCCCGGCGTGACATCGCCAACCAGCAGGATTCGCTCAAGGTCATCCAGGCCCGGGTCGATGTCGGCACCGGCGCGGAACAGGACCTGGCCAGCGCCAAGGCACGGATGGCCGCGGTGGAAGCGCAATTGCCGGTGCTGCAGACCCAGGCGCAGGCCGACACGTTCCGGCTGGCGGTGCTGCTGGGTGCGCGGCCGGGTGAGCTGGATGTCGACCTCTCGCCGGCGACGTTCAAGCCGATCGATGTCAGCCTGGCGATCGGCGGCGCCGACGACGTGCTGAAACGGCGTCCGGACATCCGTATCGCCGAGCGCGAACTGGCCGCCGCCAACGCGCGCATCGGCGTGGCCAAGGCCGATTATTTCCCGCATATCTCGCTGGGCGGGTTCATCGGTTTCCTTGCCGGTCGCAGCAACGATTTCGGGGGTGCCGACTCGCGTGCCTTCCAGCTGGCACCGAGCATTTCGTGGTCGGGGCTGAACGTGCAGCGCGTCGCTTCGGGCGTGCGCGGCGCACGGGCCCGCGCGGAAGAGGCGCAGGCCAACTACGACCGCACCGTGCTCACTGCGCTGGAAGATGTCGACAACGCGCTGGTCGGTTTCAACCAGCAGCGCGTGCGCGTGGAGAAGCTGGTGGTCCAGGCCAGCGAAAGCCGCCGCGCGGCGGAACTGGCCAAACTGCGCTACGACGCCGGCCGCACCGACTTCCTCGAACTGCTCGATGCCCAGCGGACACAGCTATCGGCCGAGGATCAGCTGGCGGAAGCCGAGGCGGCGACCAACACGCGTGCCGTGCAGCTTTACAAGGCCATCGGCGGCGGCTGGCAGGCCTGCGGCAACGAGGCCTGCAGCGAGGTGGCGAAGACGCCATGACCGCTGCGACGCTTCATCGGCTACCGGTGGCGAGGCCCCGCTCGACCCCGCTGGGCGTGGAGCCGCCGCTCGGCCAGCGCGTGGCGCTGGTGAGCGGCGCCAACCGGGGCATCGGTTTCGAGGTGGCGAGGCAACTCGCCGCGCTCGGTGTCACGGTGTTCGTCGGAGGTCGCGAGATGGCGCGGGCCGAGAAGGCGGCACGCACCCTCCGCGAAGCGGGCGGCGTCGCGCATGCGCTACGCCTGGACGTCACGCGGGCGGCGGACATCCAGGCCGCCGTCGCCGCCATCGAGGGACGACTGGGCCGGCTGGACATCCTGGTCAACAACGCCGGCGGGTATTTCGACACGGGTAGCCGCGCCTCGCGGCCCGACCTGGACACGATACGCGGCGCGCTCGAGGTAAACCTGCTGGGTGCATGGTGCCTGACCGCGGCGGTGTTGCCGCTGATGCGTCGGCACGGTTACGGTCGCGTGGTCAACGTGTCCAGCGAATGCGCCACGCATGCCATATGTGGCGACGATGCGCCGGCATACCGCATCTCGAAGGCCGCGCTCAACGCGTATACGCAGGTGGCCGCCAAGGAACTGGAAGGCAGCGGCGTGCTGGTCAACGCCGTGTCCCCCGGCTGGACCGCCACGGCCCTGGGCGGCAGCGGTGGACGGCCGGTGGCCGAGGGTGCACGCGGCGTGGTGTGGGCCGCGCTGTTGCCGGAGCGCGAGGCGATCCATGGCAGGTTCTGTCGCGACGGCGAGGCGATCGCCTGGTAACGCCGCGTGTGGTGGGGCGTCAGCGCGAGATGATGTGCGCGAACCACTCCCACCCGCGGAGACGGGCGGTGATCAGCTTTACGCAGGTCAGCATCGGTACGGCAAGCAAGGCGCCGGGAATGCCCCATAGCCAGCCCCAGATCAACAGCCACAGCAGGATCGCCACGGGGCTGAGCCGGGAACGGCGCCCCTGCAGCATCGGCGTGAGCATGTTGCCCTCGATGGCGGTGATGCCGGCGAACGTGGCGGCCGGCAACAGGGCCGGGCCCAGTTCCTGGAAGTGCAGCACGCCCACGATGGCCAGCACGGTCGTGGTGGTGATCGCGCCGACGTACGGAATAAAGTTCGCCACGGTAGCTACCGTGCCCCACAACAGCGGGTCGGGCACGCCGTAGAGATAGAGCATGCCGGCGGTGACCAGCCCCAGCGTCACGTTGATCGCCGCGGTGAGCAGCAGGTAGCTGGATACTTCTACCTGGATGCTGCGCACGATGCTCACCGTGTGCCGCTTGTAGGCGAAGGTGGGCGATATTTCCACGGCACGCCGCAGGATCTCGTCGCCGTACACGAGGAAGAAAAACACCAGCAGGGCCACCGTCAGCACGCTGGCCAGCACCTTCGGCGCACCAGCCACGATGTCCCAGGCGGTGAAGGCGAATCCCGTAGCCGCCTGTGGCGCGTTGCGCGCGACCGCGCCGCCGACCAGGTTCTGCGTGGCCCGGCTGGCCGCTTCGATCTGCTGCGTCATCGGCTTGATCTTGGGCGCGAACGCCCGCATCGCCGTCGGCGCCTCGTGGAACCAGTTCAGCGCGGGCGTGGACAACGTGGCGATGGCCGAGACCAGCCCGACGCCAAGCATCACCATGACGGTCACCGCGGCCAGCCAGCGCGGGATGCGCACGCGCGCCGCGACGACGACGATGGGATTCAAGGCCAGGCCCATGAAACCGGCCAGCACCAACGGCACCAGCAGCGACTTGCCCAGCACCACGGTATAGACCAGCGCCAGCAGGATCATGCCGGTGAGGGATATGCGGATCGCCTTGAGGTGCCGCGAGATGCGACGGGTGCTGCGACTGCTGCCGGGCTTGCGACGGGGCCTTACGGGCAGGGTCGCCAGCGCCGCTCCGGGCGCCGCCGTTGTCGACAGGGGCGTAGTCAACGACCCGGGCGGCTCGCTCATGACGCGTCGTCGGCTACGTCGGCCGTATCGGCGGCGTCCCCGGCAAGATCGCCGAGCAGGCTGCCCGTGGCCATCGAGATCACCTTGCCGATGATGTCCGCGGTGCCGCCGGCCACCAGGCCGCTGACGCCTGGCACGGCAAGCGGGTTGAGCTTGATGTTACTGAGGAGAAAGCCGGCACCGGTGGCGATGCCCACCACGGTAAGGGGATGTTCGTAGCCGCGGGCGATGATCGACGCCGCCGGTTCCACCACCTCCGCACGCGCCGCCGTGACGCGCGCCTTGGCGGCAGTAACCTTGGCCATGCTTCTGAAAATGCCCATCGTCTAGACCCCTGCCTTCGCTTCGCCTTCCGCCTTGCCCTGGCGCACCGCTTCCCTGGCAAGGCTGGCCAGTTCGTTACGGGTACCGGGAAGGCTGATCCAGTGCATGCAGCGCTTGAACACGAGGATCGCAGCCACCAGCAATACCAACTGTAGGCCAGCCAGGGCGGTGAGCGCCCACGCCCAGGAGCCAAACCACTGGGCAAGACCCCAGCCAGCCAGCGCCAGCAGCGTAAGTCCCAGCGCCACGGCAAAGACGATAGCGGCCAGGCCCATGAACAGCATCATGACGATGCCTGCCCGCGCCAGGCCCAACTCCGCACCGGCCAGGGCGAACTGCGCCGCGAACAGGTTCTTCAGGCCGCCGCCCAGACGACGCAGGTCGTCGATCCAGGCAGGCATTGTCAGGGACGGGCGCGCCGGACCCGCGCTATCCGCGGTCGGTTCGTTCACGTCGCTGCGCCCCGAGGGAATGTCTTCCTGCATGTGTCATTGCCCCCGGGACAAAGGATCAGTTGCGAAGGATACGACCAGCCAGCCAGCCGGCGGCAAGCGCCATGGCGATGGACTGTACCGGCTTCTCGCGCACGTAGTCGCGGGCTGTATCGAGCCAGTCGTTCGCGGTGTCCACGGCATCGCCATAGACTTCCTTGCCGCGCACCTTGGCTTCCTCGGCTTTTTCGGCGGCACGCGTGGCGCCCTGGGCGGCCTTGTCGGTGGCCGTGTGCAGCGTGTTTTCCACCTTGTCGGCAGCACGGTCCACGGCGTCCTTGGTGCGGTCCACGGCGTCGGAGGTAGCCTGCTTCACACGCTCGGCGCGCGCGTCGATGCGCTCGGCGGCCGACACGTTGTTCGCGGCGGCGGTCGCTGCATTGGCAGCCTGGTCGAGGGGATTGTTCATGACGTGCACTCCGAAAGGACGGGATGGGACAAGTTAGAGCGGAGGGGGTGATGCTGGAGTCATCGCAAGCGCCGGCGGCCTGGGCCGCCGGCTCGCGTCGACCTTACCGGCCTCGGCCGCGGAAGAACGAGATGATGGCCAGGATCAGGAAGACGATGAACAGGATCTTGGCGATGCCGGCCGCAGTACCCGCGATACCGCCGAAACCGAAGACAGCCGCGATGATGGCGATGACGAGGAAAACGAGAGCGTAATGCAGCATGGGGAAAATCTCCGGCAGAATGGGACGCGACGCCATTTAGTCCCGGACCCTGCGCAGACCGCGTGAAGCCGCGCCGTCCTGCTCAAAGGCCGTTCAGGCTGGCGCGGCGTCCAGTCACTGTCCGCCTCAGCCGCGAACCCGCGGATTGAGCGAATACGTACCGGTGATGACCGCTTCGTCCACCACGTGGCCTTTCATCACGTCACGCAGTTCGGCCAGGTTGAAGCCGGTTTCCAGCGGGAGCGTGTCCACGTCCAGGGCGTACACGTGGAAGTGGTAGTGGTGGGCGATGCTGTCGTTCCAGGGCGGGCACGGGCCGTCGTAGCCATGGTAATGACCTTCCATGTCGCGGTCGCCCTTGAACCAGCCCGTGTAGTCGTTGATGCCCTGGACCGACCCGGGCGGTCCCACCGGTTCTTTCTTGCCACGCGGCACGATGCCTTCGCCGCAGGCACCTTCGCCCAGTTCACGGCACTCCACGGGGATATTGGCCATCAGCCAGTGGACGAACTCCACGCGCGGCAGGTCGCGGCGCACTTCGCGGCCTTCGACGTTGACGTCGTCGGGCTTGGAGGGCACGTCGGTGTCGATCACGGCGATGACGAAGGATCGGGCCGTGTTCGGCACCTCCGTCCACGCCAGGTGCGGCGTCACGTTACCCGCCGGCTTCACCGGCTCGCCGAGGTCCATGAACGCGTAGGTGGCCGGGATCGGCTTGCCGTGCTCGATGCTGTCGCTCTTCAGTCGCATGGGCTACTCCTGTTGTATCGCAGCACTTCATCACGGGGCGTGTGTAGTCCTTGCAGTGAAACCAGGGACTCAGCCGGCGATGGCGTTGAAGCGGGCCGCAATGTAGTCGTCGGTAAAGCTGGTCATGCTGAAATCGCGGATGAAACCGCAGTGCCCGCCGTGGTTGGCGATATCCAGCTCGATGTTGGGCGGCAGGCGGAGCTGGTGGAACGCGGCGATGGGAATGACCGGGTCGTCGCGTGAGGTGAGGATGGTGGCCGGGACGTGCAGGTCCATCAGGCGATCGCCCGCGACCGAGTAGCCGTCGAGGTAGGCCTCGAGTGAATCGAAATCGGTATGCCGGAGCACCAGCGAGCTGGTGAGGTCGCGCATGTTCTGCTTCAGCTCGTTCAGCTCGAAATACGTCTGCTGCGGGAAAGCCTGCTGCTTCAGGCGCAGCGAGCGGCGCCACTTGTGCATGAAGTAGGCGTTGTAGAACCACGGCGCTTCGCTTTCCAGCGAAAACAGGCCCTCGCTGGGATCGATGATCGGGCACACGGCCAGCGCGTAGTCGAACGACACGCCCTGGGTGGGCGCGAGGATGCCCGCACGCAACGCGAAATTGCCACCCAGCGAGAACCCGGCCACGCCGACCACGCGCGAGGGAAACATGCGGGTGATCTGCCCGAGCGCCGTCACCACCTCGTCGATGCGACAGGAATGGAACAGTGCCTCGTTCAGGCCGTGGCTGTCGCCGTGGTCGCGAAAGTTGAGGCGAAACACGTCCCAGCCTTCCTCGATCAACCGGCTGCCGGTCTGCAGCACGTAGGTGGAATCGACGCTGCCCTCCCAGCCGTGGAAGAGGATGGCCAGCCCGCGGGATGCCCCGCCGGTGGTCTGCGCCGTATAGCGGCCGCTGAGTCGATCGCCCTGGCCCACGTCCACCAGCACTTCGACCGACCCTTCCTGCACCTTGTGCGCGCGCCGGGGCAACAGGCGTCGACGGATGCCGCTGGAGGAAAGCATGGTCTGCACATGGCCGCTGCGCAGCGGCCATGGCGGATTCAGGTCGATGCCCTTGGGCAGGCTCATGCCGGGGTATCGGTATCCAGGGCCAGGGCGATGCGCTCGCGCGAGGCCTCCGCCATGCGGCGGCGCCCATCGTCCGACACCGGCACGGGCTGGAGGAAATGCACTTCGACGTCGAGCGGACGCTCTCCCAGCAGGCGCAGGAAATTGCCCATGAAGCTCTCGTCTTCGCGGAAGCCCGCATCCACGATGCGGCGACCGTGGCGCGCGAAGCGCAGGGCCACGGGCTGTACCGGTACCGCGGCATCCAGCGCCGCCTGGAAGATGCGGGCATGGAACACCCGCAGCACGCCGTTGTGGCCGGTGCCGCCTTCCGGGAATACGGCCACGGCACGCCCCTCGCGCAGGCGCTCGACCATCACCGCCATGACCGACGCCAGGGAGTGGTTGCTGCCGCGGCGATGGAAGATGGTGCCGCCGCGGGCGGCCATCCAGCCCACCAGTGGCCAGCCGGCGATCTCGGCCTTGGCCACGAAGCAGGCCGCGCGCTGCGAATGCAGCAGCACGATGTCCAGCCACGAGGTGTGGTTGGCCACGAACAGCACCGGGTCCGGCAAGGGCGTGCCGATGCGCACGCTGCGGAAGCCGAAGATCCGCAGCAGCAGGGTGGACCACAGGCGGATGGCGCGGTGGCCGAAAGGCTCCTTGCCGTCCTTCATGACGCCACCGGCCCAGCTCAGGATGGCCGTGCAGATGAAGATGCCGAACAGGATGTGGAGCAATAGCAGCGGCACACGCCACACATAGCGCAGCGGGCGCAGGGGATCGCGCGGGGTCGGGTTGGCGTCGGTGGATTCCATCAAGCACACAAGATTAACGACCGGCGGACCCTGCCGCTAGGGGAATTTCTCAATCTCGTTGTGCCGCGTGGGCTTGGGCATGGTCAAGCGCGGGCGTTCCCGAGCGGCAGGGCCGTCGAAGCCTTGACCGTCCGCAACACGAAGCTGGTGTTCACGTCGGCCACTCCGGCCGCGTTGAGCAGCCGGTCGAGAAGAAATTGCGAGAAGCCGTCCAGATCGGCGACATAGACCTGCAGCAGGTAGTCCATGTCCCCGGTGAGCGCATAGCAGGAAACGACTTCTTCCCAGGTGGCGACCGACTCGGTAAAGGCGTCGATGGCGGCCGACTCGTGCCGCGACAGCTGCACCCGGACGAAGGCCTGCAGGCCCAGCCCGATCGCGCGGGGCTCCAGCCGCGCGCCGTAGCCACCGATCACCCCGTCCGCCTCCAGCTTCTGCACACGGCGCAGGCAGGCCGAGGGCGACAGGTTGACCTCGGTGGCCAGCTCCGCGTTGGTGATCCGGCCGTTGGCCTGCAGCGCGCCCAGGATGCGTAGATCGGTCCGGTCGAAGGTAGCCTGCACGTTTATAGCCTTATTCAATGTATTGGCGCACGTATATTGCACCTTTGCACACGCATGGCGCAACGAGACAACCCTATTGCGCGCATCGGGCGCTAATCTGTTGCTCTCACCACCGAAATACCACGCCAGGAGTTGCGCCATGGAGAATCCACGCCGCGTCGAGCACCAGCAGACAGACCGCGGTTACGTTCCGGTGTACGCCACCGGCACCGTGGAGCAGCCGTGGGCCAGCTATTCGAAGACGGACCACGACGTGTGGGACACCCTGTACAGCCGGCAGCGGGCCCTGCTGCCGGCCTATGCCTGCCAGGAATTCCTCGATGGCGTGGAACGCTTCGGCCTGGGCGACGGCGGCATTCCGCGCTTCGACGACCTGAACCGCGTGCTGGGCGCGGCCACGGGCTGGGAAGTGGTCGCCGTGGAAGGCCTGCTGCCGGACGAGGTGTTCTTCGACCACCTGGCTCACCGCCGGTTTCCCGTGAGCTGGTGGATCCGCCGTCCGGACCAGCTGGATTACCTGTCCGAGCCCGATCTGTTCCACGACCTGTTCGGGCACGTGCCCCTGCTGCTCAATCCCGTGTTCGCCGACTACATGCAGGCCTACGGCAAGGGCGGCATGAAGGCCCATGCCATCGGGCCGGAGGCCTTGATGAACCTCACGCGCCTCTACTGGTACACGGTGGAGTTCGGCCTGATCCGCACGGACGCCGGCCTGCGCATCTACGGGGCGGGCATCGTCAGTTCCAAGAGCGAGTCGATCTATTCCATCGACTCGACCGCCCCCAACCGCATCGGCTTCGACCTGGCCCGGGTGATGAACACCCGCTACCGGATCGACTCGCACCAGCAGACCTACTTCGTGATCGACGACTTTGCCCAGCTGTTCGAGGCCACCGCGGCCGATTTCACCCCGGTCTACGCGCGGCTGGCCCAGGGCCAGGCCGTGGCGGCCGCCGAGGTGCTGCCGACGGACACCGTGTTCCATCGCGGCAGCCGCGAAGGCTTCGTTTCCGGAGGAGATAACTGAGCCTCAACGGCGGCCTAACGAACGTCCGCTTACGATGGGCCCACGTTCAGTCAACAGGGTGGGTTCAGTCGTGGTCGTCTTCGATATTCCGTTCGAGTCCGTGGGTCCGGGCCTCTGGGTGCTCCAGAAGAATGCGAATGAATATGCCGAGTTCTGCTCGCGCGACGATGCGCTCGAATGCGCACTGGCCGAGGCGCGCCGCATCGAGGCCGCCAATGCGCTGTCGGACATCGTGCTGAACATCGAGGGCAACGACGGGGTATGGCGGGCATTCGATACGTCCATCCGGCCCTACAGCCGCATGCAGGCCGCCTGACGCCGCGCCGCCCCATCCACGCCCCGTGTGTGGGTGTGTAGGAGCCCACGATGTGGGCGATCCCAAACCCGGAAACCTTCGTGAAAAGGCCAGCCGCAACGCTGGCCTTTTTCGTTGCCCACATCCCGTTACGGCGTGGATGGCAACGGTGTAGGAGCCCACGATGTGGGCGAACCCTCACGACGGCGGGTGTGAATGAGGCCATGCATCGAAAGCGGAGCATGGCTTCGATGGGTTCACGGAAACGCCGACGGTGATGGGCGGGTGGATTCTTTCGCGATAGGGGGCGCTGAGGGTTCGCGGACATCGTCCGCTCCTACATTCGCGACCTTTGGCGCTGAGGGTTCGCGGACATCGTCCGCTCCTACATGGCGATAGGTGGGGTGAGGGTTTGCGGATAGGGTCCGGGGGCGCGGGGGCGCGGAAATCGGGGATCGCAAAAAATAAAACCCCGGCAGCCAGGGGAGGAGCTGCCGGGGTCGCGTCGGGTCCAGGCTATCAGGGGAAATAGCGGGACCCGGGACAGAAGGCTATCTAAACGGCCTTTTGCCAACGGGTCGCCTCTCGGCGATCGAATACTTAGATAAGGCCGTTGCCGTGAAGTTCCCGTATCACGGGGGGGTCGTGTTTGGGCTCTGTTTAACTTCGGCGGCCGTGGCGTGGTCGGCCAGCCACGGGCGGACCTGGGCGACCCACAGCGCATAGCCTTTCGGGTTCATGTGCAGGCCGTCGCCGATGAACAGATCGGGCTTGGGCTGGCCCTGCGCGTCGATCATGGCGGGTGCCACGTCGAGGAAGGCGACATTCTTCTGTGCCATGGCCCAGGCGCTGATCAGCTTGTTGGCCATGTTGATGGAGGGCAGCAGGGCCACACGTGCCAGGGAGGGCTTGATCGAGATGAAGGCGATGGGCACATCGGGCTGGCCCTGGCGGACCTTGGTCACGAAGGCGGCGAAATCGTCGCGCACCTGTTCGGGGGTGTCGCCGTTCTGCAGGTCGTTGTCGCCGGCGTAGACCACGATGGCGGCCGGCTTGTAGGGCGCCACGATGCGATCGGCGAACGCCGTGGCGTCGTCCATGTCCGAGCCGCCGAAGCCGCGATTGATCACCCGGTAATTCGGAAAGTCGCTGGCCAGGCTTTTCCAGAAGCGGATGGACGAGCTACCGATGAACAGCACCGCGTGCGCGGGTGGCGGGCTGGCGCGGTCGCTGGCCTCGAAGGCCTGGATGTCGCTTTCCCACTGGCTGTGGTCGGGAGCCTTGGCGTGGACGCCGAAGGACAGGACGAGGAAGGTGAGGAGGATCGTCAGGCGTTTCATCCAGAGGAACGTAACCGCTCACGCGCCCGGGGGCAAACCCGGACGATCCACCGCGGTGACCTTGAGCACGGCCTCCACATGCTGGCCGTTCCAGCGATAGATGAAGTGCTCGGCCTGCAGGCAGGGCGCCACCAGGTCCGGATAAAACACCGCCACGCACTCGCCGCCGGGATGCCGCGCGCTGTCGTAGACGATGCCGTTGGAACCCTCCTCGCGCAGGCGGCGGGCGAGCGCGACACTGGCCATGTAGGAATCCGGATCGTGCTCCGCGGGCCAGCCGCCACGGATATCGTGCAGGCGGCCGGCGATGGACGTGGCGTAGCAGCGCACCTGGACATCCGTCGGTGGCTCTCGCGTGGCGGCGAGGAAGGCCTCCCGGTGGTAGACGGTTTCCTCGATGGCGGTGGCCACGGTGTGCGCCGCGTAGAACACGCCCCAGTGGCCGTCCGAGAACCGGCTGCCCTCCGGCGGGATATGGGCGAAGGCGGCCATGATCGGCGTGGTGCCCGGCCCCGCGACCCGACGTCCGGGCGGCAGCAGGCTCAGCGCGCCCATCTCCTCGCGCAGGCGGGGATTGGTCAGCGATTCGATCGCCATCACCGCGTCGATGTCCTTCGCGTCGGCGATGCGGTCGAACAGGCCCACCGGGGGAAACCGGCTGGGAACGATGCGGTAGGCGTGGGCCCAGCGTATCCGCCGTGACGGCGGCAGCGGGCTCATCCGTTCCAGCCGCGCTGGGCGTCCAGGTACTGGCGGACGACATAGAGATCGGCGACGTTGCCCGAGAGCATGCGATCCAGCGCCGAGCGGCCACCGAACAACGGTGCCGCGTTGGCTTTGCGGACCCAGGCGTCGGCCTGGCCGGGCTCGGGGAACAGGATCTGCAGGTCTTTCCAGATGCCCAGCAGGTAGCTGATGCGCTCGATCACGTCACGCCCCGGCGCGCCGTCCTGCATCTTCTTCCACTTGAAGTAGGTGGACTCCGGCGGATCGCCCAGCAGCGTGCGCTGCTCGGCGCCGCGGAGTTTCCAGCGCTCGGCCAGGGCGAAGAAGGCCCGCAGTGCCGGGCCGCCGAGGTCGGCGACGGGTGTCGGACGGGCATGAATCGCAGGCTGCATCGACGACTCCACTGGTGGATACATGATTCATGTTACTTCATGTGTGGATATCGTGGTAGCACGTCGACCGCTGGACCTCGCCCGGACTATTCCGTCAATGCTTGCGCTGCGCGGCGATCCATTCGTCGACGTGCTGCTCCAGTACCGGCAGGGGTACCGAGCCCAGCGACAGCACCGTGTCGTGGAACGCCCGCAGGTCGAAGCTTTCACCCAGCGCCTTCTCCGCCTTCTCGCGCAGGGCGCGGATTTTCAGGTAGCCCAGGTCGTAGGACAGCGCCTGACCCGGCCAGCTGATGTACCGGTCCACCTCGTTGGCGATCTCACGCTGGCTCAGCGCGGTGTTGCTGCTGAGGTAATCGATCGCCTGCTGCCGGCTCCAGCCGAGGTGGTGGATGCCCGTATCCACCACCAGGCGACAGGCGCGCCACATCTGGTAGGTAAGGAAGCCGAAGTGCTCGTAGGGCGTGTGGTAAATACCCATCTCTTCGCCGAGGTATTCCGAATACAACGCCCAGCCTTCGCCGTAGGCCGAGATATAGCCGTCACGCCGGAAGTCGGGCAGCCCCTGCTGCTCGGCCGACAGCGCCAGCTGCAACGCGTGGCCCGGCATCGACTCGTGCAGGGTCAGTGCCGGCATGTTGAACAGCGGACGCGACGGCAGGTCGTAGGTGTTGACCAGGTACGTATCCGGGCCACCGCGGCCGGACGTGTAATAGGGCGCGATGTCCGCCGGCACCGGCTCGATCGCGAAACGCTGCCGGGGCAACAGGCCGAAGTACTTGCCCAGTTTCGCGTCCACCTGCTTGGCGACCCACGCCGTGCGCATCAGCAGCTCGTCGGGCGTCTTGGCGTAGAACTGCGGATCGCTGCGCAGGAAGGCCAGGAACGCCGGGAAGTCGCCCTTGAATCCGGTCTGCTGCATCGTCTGCACCATCTCCTTGTGCAGCCGATCCACCTCGCGCAGGCCGATGGCATGGATGGCATCCGGGGTGAGGTCCAGCGTGGTGTACTCGAGAATCTGCTGCCGGTAATAGGCCTTGCCGTCCGGCAGCGACTCCGCCGCCAGGGTGGCCCGCGCGCCGGGCACGTACTCGGTACGGAAGAACGTGAGCAGCCGGCCATAGGCAGGGATCACGTCGCCGGCGATGACCTGGCGGGCTTCCGCGCGCAGCGCCTCGGCGTCGGCCGCCGGAAGCGTCTTCGGCAACGCGGCGAACGGCCGGTACAGGGCGCTGTCCTCCGGCTTCTTCAGGTCGGCGACGGCGGCGATCGATACGTCGCGCCCGTCGAGCACGGCCCGCGGCACCGTGAAACCACGCGCCAGGCCCAGGCGCATGTTGGCGATCTCCTGGTCCATGTACGCCGGGATCTGGCGCAGGCGGTCGATGTACTTGCGGTAGTCGTCGCGTGTGCGCAGGTCGTCGCCGTGCATCACATACCCGATGTCCGACCAGAACGCTGAGTCGCTGTTGAACGGCATCTGCCACTGCTGGAACCGCTGCGCGGCGGCCAGGTTGGCGACCTGGGCCTGGTAGACCTCGTAGTCCACCCGCACCGTGCCACTCAGCGAGGCCGGATCGATCCGCTTCAGCTGCGCCAGCACGTCGTTCCAGTAAGCGAGACGCTTCGCCTGACTGGCGGCGTCCACCGTGTCCAGCCGACCCTCGCCGGGCTGTGCTTCACCGGAGGTGAGGATCCCGGCCTGGCCGTTGCGCCAGGCCCACTCCTTCGTATAGATCGCCTTGAACGCCGCGTCGGCGGGCGTGGTCACCGGCGCGGCGGCGTGGGCGGTGCCGGCAACGAGGCCGGCGAAGGCGATGGCGCGGATCCAGGGGGACATGCGGGCTCCGAAGGGGGCGGTCAAACCCCGATCATCGCATCCCGTCGCGTGACGCGGCGCTATTCCAGGCCGGCGTAGTGGGTGTGCATGGTGACCAGGTAGGCGGTGATGTCGCGGCCCGGCTGGTCGACGAACACCTCGCCCGATTCGCGGCAGCTGGCGATGCGGTCGGGACGAAAGTTGCGGAACGCATCGCGGTGGCGACACCAGGTGCCCAGCGTCCATGCACCGCCCCAGAACGACAGGCACAGCGGCAATACCTCGCGGGTGCTGCTGCGGCCTTGCGCATCGGTGTAGTCCAGGCACAGCACACGGTGCGCCAGCACGGCCTCGTGCAGGCGGTCGAGCATGGCCGCCACCTCGTTCTGGAACGTGTCGCGCCAGATGGGCGCGAAGATGCGCGACTGCGCGGCGCGCTCGCGCAGGTCGGGGGGCAGCACCGCCTCGATCTTGATCAGGGCGGCCTGCGCCTCGCGCGCCAGCCGCTCGCCGGCGAACGCTCGGACGAACCGCGTGCCCGCCACCAGCGCTTCCAGCTCGCCCGCGGTGAACATCAGCGGCGGGATGTCCGCGCCCTTGCGCAAGACGTAACCGACACCGGCCTCGCCCTCGATCGGCACACCGGAAGCCTGCAGGTCGGCCACATCGCGGTAGACCGTGCGTAGCGATACCTCGAGCGTGATCGCCAGCTGCCGCGCGGGCAGCGCCGTGCGCCGCCCGCGCAGGGCGTTGATGATGAGGAACAGGCGGTCGGCACGGCGCATGGGCGCATCATCGCTGTCTCGTCAGGCGACCGCCAGCGCCTGGGCCTTGGCCAGCGCCGCGTCCTGGGCATGAGCCCGCACCACCGCCGGCCGTGCCATCACCCGATCCACGTAGGCTGTGAACACGTCACGCCGGGGTACCAGACCGAAACCCATCGTCCACGACAGCGAGCTGGCCCAGAGCAGGTCGGCCGCGGTGAAGCGTTCGCCGAACATCCACGGACCCGTCGCCAGCTGCGCCTCCAGAAGATCCATCACGCTATCGAAATCGCCATAGGCCGACTGCATGGCCGGCATCGGCTCGTGTTTTGCCCAGCGGTCCATCACGGCCGGCTCGAAGCATGAGCCGTAGAAGGCCAGCCAGCGCAGGTAGGGGCCACGCAGTGCATCGTCCAGCGAGGGCGCCAGCTTCGCCTCGGGGAAAAGATCGGCCAGGTAGATGAAGATCGCCGGCCGCTCGGTAACCAGCTCACCGCGGTGCTCGATCGCGGGCACCTTGCCCATCGGATTGACCTTCAGGTACGCCGGCTGGCGCTGCTCGCCCGCGGCCAGGCTCATCACGTGCAGGTCGTACTGCGCGCCCAGTTCTTCCAGCAGCATGAGGACACTGCCGGAGCGGCTCTGCGGGGCATGGTGGAAGACGATGCGGTTCGGGTTCATGCGGTAGTTCTTCCTTGGTTGTGCTGCGGTGAGGGACGAGTCTGCGCCAGGGCTGCTGACAGCGTTCTGTCAGCAGCCCTCTGGCGCCGTTCACGCCACATCCGGACAATGCGGGTTTTCGCGCCCGAGCCCGTCCGATGACGAAACCGATTTCGCTGATCCAGTTCCTGATCGAAGAAAAGCGCGAGGGGCATATCAATGCCCAGCTCAGCCTGCTGATCGAAGTGGTCGCCCGCGCCTGCAAGCGCATCTCGGTGGCCACCGGCAAGGGCGCCCTGGGCGGTGTGCTTGGTAACGCCGGCTCGGACAACGTGCAGGGCGAGGCCCAGAAGAAACTGGACGTGATCTCCAACGAGATCCTGCTCGAAGCCAATGCCTGGGGCGGCCACCTCGCCGCCTGCGCCTCGGAGGAAATGGAAGACCCGCAGCCCATTCCCGATGCCTACCCCAAGGGCAACCACCTGCTGTTGTTCGACCCGCTGGACGGCTCGTCCAACATCGACGTGAACGTGTCGGTCGGCACGATCTTCTCGGTACTGCGCTGCCCGGATGGCGTGACCGAGCCGAAAACCGCCGATTTCCTCCAGCCCGGTACGGAACAGGTGGCCGCGGGTTACGTGGTCTACGGCCCGTGCACCCTGCTGGTGCTGACCTTCGGTCACGGCGTGCACGAGTTCACGCTGGACCGTGAGCACGGCAGCTTCGTGCTGACCCGCCGCGCCATCACCATCCCCGCCGAAACGGCGGAGTTCGCCATCAACATGTCCAACCAGCGCCACTGGGAAGCGCCGATGCAGCGTTACATCGGCGAGTTGCTGGCCGGTGCCGATGGCCCGCGCGGGCGAGACTTCAACATGCGCTGGGTGGCCTCGATGGTGGCCGACGTGCACCGGATCATCACGCGTGGCGGCGTCTTCATCTACCCGCTGGACGCCAAGATCACCGGCAAGGGCGGCACCGGCAAGCTGCGCCTGATGTACGAGGCCAATCCCATGGCCTTCATCGTCGAACAGGCGGGCGGTGCCGCCACCACCGGCCGCGAACGGATCATGGCGTTGCAGCCCACGGCCCTGCACCAGCGCGTGCCGGTGTTCCTGGGCTCGAAGAACGAGATCGACGTGGCCACCCGCTACCACCTGGATGCGGACCACACGCGCGACTGATCGTCCCCGGGCGCCTGTCGCGCCCGGGTTACGCCATCCCTTCGTCACCCGGGCGCCCTGCCCGCGCCCGATGATCCGCCTGCCCCTTTCCTGGTCGCCGACATGACGTTCCACCGCGCTCGCACCCTGCTTCCGCTCCTGCTTGCCACCCTGCTCAGCGGCTGTTTCGGCGGGAGCAAGCCCGACCAGCGGGCCGATACCGCCGTACCCGTACTGGCCGCCAAACCACGTATCGGCCTGGCGCTCGGCGGCGGCGCGGCCAAGGGCTTTGCGCATATCGGCGTCATCAAGATGCTGGAAGCCAGCGGCATCCACGCGGATGTGGTGTCCGGCACCAGCGCCGGCAGCGTCGTCGGCGTGTTGTATGCCTCGGGCATGGATGCCTTCCAGCTGCAGGAACAGGCCTTCGCGCTGGACGAAAGCAACATCCGCGACGTCCGCTTGTTTTCCGGCGGCCTGGTGCAGGGGCAGAAGCTGCAGGACTACGTCAACGCGCTGGTGAAGAACACGCCCATCGAGAAACTGCACACGCCGTTCGCGGCCGTGGCCACGCAGCTGGAGAACGGCGACCGCGCCATCTTCATCCGTGGCAACGCCGGCCAGGCGGTGCGCGCGTCCAGCAGCATCCCCGGCGTGTTCGAGCCGGTGGACATCGGTGGCCGGCACTTCGTCGACGGCGGCGTGGTCAGCCCCGTGCCGGTGGATGCGGCACGCCAGTTGGGCGCCGATATCGTCATCGCCGTGGATATCTCCGCGCGTCCCGACGGCAGCAACCCCGGCAGCATGATGGGCGTGGTCGGGCAATCCATCACCATCATGGGCCGCCGCCTGGCGGAGCAGGAACTGGGCCGCGCCGACATCGTCATCCGCCCCAAGGTCGGCCAGATCGGCCCGACCGACTTCGACCAGAAGAACGTCGCCATCCTCGAGGGCGAACGCGCGGCGCTGGCCGCCATTCCGGCGATCCGGGCGAAGATCGCGCAGAAGACCGCCGCCATGGGCAAGCCGCCGGTGCCCGCGCACTGATCGGCGCTTTTAGGACGACTCCCATGGGCAGTTCGTAACTGCCGCGCTAGCGTGAGCGGGCGGGCCGGCCTGCGGCCCGCTTTGCCCGATGCCATGGAGGCTGTATGTATTCCACGCCGTTCCGCACGTTGCATGTCGCGAGCGCCCTGTGTGCGCTCGCCCTCGTACCCGCCGCATTCGCCCAGGACTACGACCCTTCTTCCACCTACACGGAGAACTGCGTCGTCACGTTCAAGGGCGATGTCTTCCGCGCGAAGTGGTGGGTCGAGCCCGGCCATTCGCCCGCCCACGTCGACCAGGTCGCCCACCCGTGGGATACACCCTGGGAGCGCACGGCCAGGGACACGCCCACCGGTTGCCCGGGAACGAACCCACCCGGCCATCCAGGCGATCCGGGCAACCCTGTCGACCCACCCTCGCCGCCACCCGGCAAGCCTCGCGAGGTCCTGCTCAGCCAGTTGCTGGCCGACGAGGCCCGCCTGACAACCGACCCGCTGATGACCGCCGTGCGCGCCTCCATCCGCACGTTGGACAATGCCTCCGTGGAAGCGGTGCAACCGGGTCGCGCGAGCAACCCGGCCAACGTGAGACGCGTGGAATCGATCGTGGACGCGGCGCGCTTCGCCTACCTGTTCCCGCTGCGCGCACCGGAGTATTCCTACCGCGGGCTGCTCCAGGCCGTGGCCAAGTTTCCGGCCGTATGCGCCGACTACGACGACGGCCGGGATGCGGAAGCGATCTGCCGGAAGACACTGGCCACGATGTTCGCGCACTTCGCCCAGGAAACCGGCGCGCATGAATCGTGGCGGCCGGAGGAAGAATACCGCCAGGCGCTGGCCTACGTGCGCGAGATGGGCTGGACCGAGGGCGCGCGTGGCGGCTACAACGGCGAGTGCGCCAGCCAGGGGTGGATCGCCGATACCTGGCCCTGCGGCACCTACGCCGATGGCGCCTTCAAGAGCTACTTCGGCCGCGGGGCCAAGCAGCTGTCGTACAACTACAACTACGGTCCGTTTTCCGAAGCCATGTACGGTGACGTACGAACCCTGCTGGATGCGCCCGAGCGCGTGGCCGATACCTGGCTGAACCTCGCCAGCGCCACGTTCTTCTTCACCTACCCGCAGCCGCCCAAGCCGTCCATGCTGCACGTCATCGACGGCACCTGGCAGCCCAACGCCGCCGACCGCGCGGCCGGATTGGTGCCGGGCTTCGGCGTCACCACGCAGATCATCAACGGCGGCGTGGAGTGCGGCGGCCAGGACGAGCACCTGCAGTCACGCAATCGCATCACCTATTACCGCGCCTTTGCCGCCACGCTCGGTGTGCCGGTGGGAGCCGATGAAGTTCTCGGTTGCAAGGGCATGAAGCAATTCGCCGAAGGCGGTGCCGGTGCGTTGCCGGTGTATTGGGAAAACAACTGGAGCGAGCAGCCGGGCTGCAAGCTCGTCGGCTACCAGACGGCGTTTTCCGCGCTGAAGCCGGGTGAGTATGTCGCCTGTGTGCGTAAGGCGTTCCCGGATGTGGAGATCGTGGACGATACACGGCACTGATCTTTCCGTAGGGGGCGCACCGTGCACTTGACTGGGTACGGTGCGCTTTTAGCTGGGAGCAAGAGCTTGTGCGCGTTGGAGCAAGAGCCGGCGGGTGCCACCCTCGGGGCCACGCCTGCGGCGACCCGT